>JBDZVU010000035.1:0-25294 GCA_040255845.1 Nitrospiraceae bacterium
GGCCACGCGTTGTGGCTCACGCGCAGCCCTGCCGCATTCGGCATCCAGGTCCGCGCGGTCTACATCGTCATGCTGGTGGCAGGATTGTGGGGGCCCATGAAGTGGCTGCACTGGATGCAATTGATCGGCACCACCGCCCGTGTGCTGATCGGCTACTGCCTGCTCGCCCGAGCCCTGTCGCTGGCTCCCTGGAACCGATGGCAGCCCCTCTCACGTGCGCTGGTCCGCCGCACGTTCCTGTCGCTTCAGTCGCCGCTGCCGCCCTGCAGCGAACTGTTCCGCCGGATGACCTTGGAGCGGGTGCAGGGATGAATTGGGAAGATTTTTGCCGGCATGCCGACCGGCTCTTGTTTCGGCAACTCAAACCATCGATCCAACGAGGAGGATGCATCATGGCCACAGTCACCACCAACGGAGTCGTCAACGGCGTCAACGTGGAGCGGATGGGCGCCACCATTCAGGCGATTCAACAGAATCCCGGGCTCGCCGCCTTTCAATTCCGGACCGCGAACCGGTGGATCAACGGCGGCCACAACCGGTCCACGATCCAATCGTTTTATGGCGCGGGCCAGGAAGATACGGTCCGCACCCAACCCTTCGTCCTCGATGCCGACGAGCCGCCGGTGCTCCTCGGCGAGGACCACGGCGCCAACCCGGCCGAGTATCTCCTCCACACGCTGGCCGCCTGCCTGACGACCTCGTTGGTGTATCACGCGGCCGCGCGTGGGATTCGCCTCGACCGCGTGGAATCACGGCTCGAAGGTGATCTGGACCTGCACGGGTTTCTGGGACTGTCCGACAGCGTGCGCCGAGGGTTTCAACGGATCCGCGTGAACTTCGTCATCGAATCCGACGCCTCACCCGAGCAGCTCGCGGAGTTGACAAAATTTTCACCGATCTACGACACGGTCTCGAACCCCGTGCCCGTCGACATCACGATCACGACGCCCACGCAGGGCTAACCACGAGCGCGGGCGGCCGGATGGATCGGCCGCCCGCCCGTACCCACTATGCTCGTGCCCGGCTACTGGATCGTGAATTCCCTGATCATGCCCTGCGTGAAATGCTCCTTGCCGGTCTGCTGATCGGGCAAGAAACAGATGAGCGCGTAGTGTCCCGGTTCGAACGTCGCGGTGAAGAAGGCGCGGCCGCCGCGGTCGATTCCGACGATTCCACCGACCGGCTTGCCCGGCGGCGGGCCGGACGCCCCCGGCTCGAAGGCCGCCACGAAATCCTTCACCGTGGCGCCGGGCGCCAACCGTACCACGAGCACTTCATGCGGCTGTCCGCCGCCATTGGTCACCTGCACGGTATGAGTGCCGGCGGTGATCGGCGCGGAAACGTCGAAGTGGAAATCCCGCTGGGTGATCGCCAGATCGGCGGAGGGCTCTTCGTAGGCCACGGCGCGCACCGGGATGACCGTGAATTCCTTCTCCATGCCCAGCATCACGTGCGGCACTCCCTGACTATCGGGAATCAGACAGAACACGAGATACTGCCCGGCGTCTAACCGCATGGTGGCCGCCGCCCGTTCGCCGGGCACCACCCCGTTCGGCCCTCCGACAAAGCTGACCCAGCTCGGCCAGTGCAGCGGATCGGCTTTCATGGCGGCCGTGAAGTCTTGCGCCGTCTTGCCGACGGCGAGTTTGACGATTTGCGCATGATGGAGATCATGACCGCGGTTGATGATTTCAACTGTCGTGGTGCCGGCGGGGATGCGATCAGGGCCCGTATACCCGTGATCGTGCGCCGTGAACACGACGGGCGCCCCTGCCCGGGCGAGGACCTCGGCACGGCCGGGAGCGATGAAGGCGACCGAGGCAACGGCGGCAGTCAGCATGGCACAGGTCAAAGCGCGACGCATGGGAACCTCCTTAGGTGGCGGCCTGGAGCCTGGGAGGCCGGGGGGGCCTGTCGCACGATGCGGCCTTCACCATGCGACGGGCTGCACGCTAACATGGCCGACCGCGCAGCGGTTCCTAAGAATATGCTATCGTGGCCCTAATTTTTTCCTAACGGAGCGGTTCCTCAGTGCTGGCGCCAGAACTCGTGGACTTGCTCAAGACCGGCGTGTCCGTCGTCGTGGGGACGCGGGATGCGACGCTCATGCCGGAATGCACGCGAGCGTGGGGCATTACGATCGGACCGGACCGGCGCTCGGCGACGATCTACCTGACCGAAGCCATCTCCCGCCGGACGCTGCGCAACCTTGAGGACAACGGGCAGATTGCGGTCAGCTGCACCAGACCGACGGACCATCTCGCGTGCCAGCTGAAGGGGCGCGTCCAGGCGATCAGACCCGCGACGCCTCGCGAAGTGGAACTGAGCCGAACCTGGCATCGGGAATTCTTGGCCGAATTGGTGGCGATCGGCGTGCCGCGCGAACTGGGCGAGGCCTGGATCACGGAGCCCGCGCTGGCCGTGGAAATCGACGTCACCGACGTGTTCCACCAGACACCGGGACCCGGCACCGGCGAAAGGCTGTGACCATGCGCGCCCCCGATCTCCGCTTGGAGGACCTGTGGCCCTGCCTGCAAGGCATGGTTCCGGCGGCGCTCAGCACGTGCGCGCCGGACGGCACGCCGAACATCACGTTCATCAGCCAACTGTACTACGTGGACCCGCAGCACCTCGCGATCTCCCATCAGTTCTTCAACAAGACCCATCGCAACGTGCGGCAAAACCCGCTGGCCTGCGCCATGGTCCTCGATCCGCGGACGCTCCAAGCCTACCGGTTGGGTCTGCGCTTCGATCACTCGGAAACCACCGGCCCCTTGTTCGAATCCATGTCGCTTCAGCTGCAGGCCATCGCGTCCTACGCCGGCATGACGGACGTCTTTCGCCTCCGCGCCTCGGACGTCTACGAAGTGTTGCACATCGAGCGCATCGACGGCTTCACGCGGCTGCCGACGCCGCCGCCGTCCGACCTACCGTCCCGGTTGTTCCTTCCCGAGGACCTGGACCGGCTGCGGCTCTGCGTCGAACGGCTGACGCGGCCCGAGACACTGAACGACCTGCTCGAAACCGCGCTCGCGGCGCTGGATGACCTGCTAGGATTTCGGCACGCCATGATCTTGCTGGCCGACGAACCGAACTCGAAACTGTTCACGATCGCCAGCCGCGGATATCCCGACAACGGGGTCGGCTCCGAAGTCGGCTATGGGGAGGGACTGATCGGCATGGTGGCCCGCGCGCGGCGGGCGCTGCGACTGTCGGCGATGGATCACAGCCTGCGGTATGCGAGAGCCGCCCGGGCCCAAGCTGAAACGGTCGCGGGCGCCGAGGCGGTCTGCCGCGAGATTCCGTTGCCGGGACTTCCCGGCGCCGCGGCGCAGATCGCCGTCCCGCTCGTCACCCGTAGCCGGTTGGTCGGCGTCCTGGCCGTCGAAAGCCCCGACCCGCTCGCGTTCATGTTGCGCGAAGACACGCTCCTCACCATCGTCGCCGCCCAACTGGCGGCGGGGATCGAGCAGCTCAGCCGCGACGCGGAGGAGCCGCCGGCTCCCGCGCGGGAGCCGGCCGGAACGCAGCCTCAGCCCACCGCCCGGCGCACCAGGCAGGTCTGCTTCTATCGGCGCGACGACTGTGTCTTCGTGGACGGCGACTATCTCGTTCGCAACGTACCCGGACGCATCCTCTGGCGGCTCCTGACGCAGCAGCGGGACGCGGGGCGCCGTGAGTTCACGAACCGAGAGCTGCGGATGGACGCTTGGCTGGGACTGCCGGAGTTGAAGGACAATCTGGAAAGTCGGCTGATTCTCTTGCGCAAGCGGCTGGAGCAGAAGTGCCCGGACATCCGTCTGGTGCCGCGGGGGCGCGGCCGCTTCGCGTTAGAGACCGACGTGACGCTCGTGCTGTCGGAGAAAGACCAGTGACGGCGGCGGTCAGCTCGATGCGAGCGCCTCAGGTCCCGCGTCGTGCACCCCCGTGTGGCAGGCGCACATATCCCGTACCAACGATCCGTCGGCATGCTGCACCGCGGAGGCCGGATACCCGCAGAGCAGTGAAAAGGGCCGCCCGTTCACGAGCTGGTTCCAGAGATGCTCCAGGCGCAGCGCCGCGCCATAGTCCCCCCGCTCCCACAGCACGGCGACCATTTCTCCATACACGCGCACAGATCTCCCGCGCGACGTCGACTCCATCACCTGCGCCATGACGTCGAGAAACAGCCGTTCGTCAGGCCGGTCGTCGAGCAGGAACAGCGACAGGGTCGTGGCGGCATCGAGCGTGACGTAGGCGTCGTCGCGCGGAGCCGACAGCCCGATCAGGTTCTCGGCCATGAGCCGGGTCTTCAGGTCGTAGCGATGGTCCGGAGTGGCGATGACAATGACCATCTCCCCTTGCTCCAACCCTTCCTTCACGAACCGGACCACTCGCTCCGGGACGAGCGCCTCGGCGGCGTACAGGACGACGTCGTGCGATGGCATGCTGGCTATCCTACCCGCGACCGGGTGTCCGTGCGACACTAGGCGTCCTCATAGCTTCGCCCTCACCGCCTGCTGGATTGCGTCATACAGGCTTTCGACCGCGGCATCCTTGGTGAGCAGCGACGCCGCACCGGCCTGGCGCATCGCGGCCTCGTTGTCCTCGCCGGCGTTGACGGACAGGCCGATCACAGTCATGCCGGGATGGCGCGCTTTGATCTCGCTGGTCGCCTCGATGCCGTTCTTCTTCGGCATGTTGATGTCCATGACCACGAGCGTGGGGAACAGGCGCTGCGCCAGCTGCACCGCCTCTTCGCCGTTGCTCGCCTCGCCCACCACTTCGACGTCGGCATAGCTCTCCATCAGGCTTCGGAGACCTTGCCGGACCATGGCATGGTCGTCCACGAGCAGCACGCGAATCCGCGTTGCCTGCGAGCCAGCGTGGACAGCGGGAGCCGGTGCGGCGCGCTGATCCGTCTGGCTCGCCTCTCGGTGCCCGCTCGTCCCGTCGTTCTCGTGCAGCGATTCGAGCGGCACGGCCAGCGTGGCCGTCGTGCCCCGGCCCGGCGCCGAGTCGACCTCGAACGACCCGCCGATCGCCCACATCCGCTCACGGATGCTGAACAGACCGAACCGGGTTGCGGGCTCCTCGGTGGAGGCCGTCATCGCGCTCAAATCGAAGCCCTTTCCCTGATCCGTCACTTGGAGCACCAGGCGCCCGTCGATGCGGCGGAGTGAGACGGCGGCTTCCTGCACTCCGGCGTGCTTGCGGCAATTCATCACCAGTTCGCGCGCGGACTGAAAGAGCAGCACGGCGTCGTCCTCGGCAAGCGTGAGATCCGGCAGCTCCTCGCACTCCACCCGGACGGTCATTTCGTAGCGCGCCATGTATTCGCTCAGCCACTTGAGCGCCGTCGGCAATCCGAAGTCATGGAGCACCGGCGGCGCGAGGTCGGCCACCATGGTCCGCGTGTAGGCCAAGGCCTCTCCCAGCACGCCTTCCAGGTCCTTGATGACGTCGGGCCGGCGGAGGTCCGGGCCGGCCAGCCGCTTGTACTGTCCCAGCTTCAGCCGGCACAGGACCAGCATCTGAGCCAAATGATCGTGCAGCTCGGCCGCCAGCCGCTTGCGCTCGCGCTGCTCGGTCAGGGAGAGTTCCGAGGCCAAGGCGCGAAGCCGGCCGTGTGAGGCCACCAGGTCGCGCGTCCGCTCCTCGATGCGGCGCTCGAGCTCCACGTTGAGGCATTGGAGCGCGTTCTCCGCCCGCTGGCGGGCGCGCAGCTCCTCCTCCAACGACCGGGTCAAGGCCTGCAATTCCGCCGTGCGCTCCGAGACCCGCTTCTCCAAGTCGGCGTTGAGCGCGATCAGCGCCCGCTGCGCGGCCGCATGCTCTTCGCGCAACTGCTGCTGCGCCAGCGCGTGCCGGATGGCTTCGCCGAGGCGTCCCAGGCGGTCCTTCATCAGATAGTCCGCCGCCCCGGCGCGAATCAGCGCGACGGCTTCTTCTTCGCCGATGGCATGCGACACGATGATGAAGGGAATGTCCCGCCCGCTTTCGTCGAGGCAGCGCAGGGCATCGGCCGAGCTGAACTGCGGCATCGCATGGTCGGACACGATGATGTCCGGTTCGTCCTCATCGAGCCGCCGGCGGAAATCGGCCTCGTTGTCCACCCGGTGCCACCGGGGATCGTAGCCGCTCTTTTTCAGCTCCCGCACGAGGAGTTCCGCGTCTGCGGCATCGTCCTCGGCGATGAGCACACGAAGAATGACGCTCACTCGGCAATCTCCTCGCCGATGCTATGGATGACCGGACTCGTGGGGAGCGGTGGTACTGGCGGGCAGCTGGTTCAGCAGCATCCAGTACATGCCCACTTGGCGGACCGCTTCGGTGAACTGCGGAAAATCGACCGGCTTGACGACGTAGCTGTTCACCCCCAGATTGTAACTCTTGATGAGGTCCGTTTCCTCCTTTGAGGACGTCAGGATGACGATCGGGATCGCCTTCGTCCGCGGATCCGATTTGCAGCGTCTCAAGACTTCGAGTCCGTCGATCTTCGGCAGCTTCAGATCCAGCAGGATGAGCCGCGGGCGCTCAGACGCCTGCCGCCGCTCGCCCTCGGGGCCGTCGCCTAACAGGCATGCCAACGCCTCTTCGCCATCGCGCAGCACGTGGATCCGGTTGGCCAGATGCTGTTTGCGAAACGCCCGTAGCGTGAGCTCGACGTCTTCGGGATTGTCCTCGATCAGCAAGATATCCACACCGTTCGTCATGCCGCCGCCTTTCGTAGCGAAACGTAAAACGTCGCCCCTTGATTCACCGCGCCGTCCGCCCATACCTTCCCGCCGTGGCGCTGGACGATGCGGTGCACGATGGCCAACCCCACGCCCGTCCCGTCGAACTCCTCCTTGTTGTGCAGGCGCTGGAAGACCCCGAACAGCTTGTGCGTATAGGCCATGTTGAATCCGACGCCGTTGTCCTTGACGTAGTACACGACCGCCTCACCATCGGTCTCATCGGACATCGCGCCGACCTCGATCCGCGCGGCCTGTCGATACTGCGTATACTTGACGGCATTGCCGAGCAGGTTCGTCCAGATCAACTTGAGGAGCCGGGCGTCGCCCCGGCAGGTCGGCAACGATCCAATGGCGATGTCGATCGTTCGCTGCAGGTGCGTCCGCTTCAACTCCTCGGCCACCTCGTCCGCCAGCGCCGTCATGTTGACGGTCCGCAGCTGCATGCTTTGCCGGCCCAGCCGCGAAAACTCCAGGAGATCGTCGATCAACTCGCCGGCCTGGGCGGCCGCCTTTCGCACGATCCCCAAACACCGCTTGGCTTCCTCGTCCAGCGCGGCTTCATGCTCCTCATGGATGATTCGGCTGAAGGCGTCGATCGTCCGCAGCGGGGCCCGCAAGTCGTGCGACACCGAATACGAAAAGCTCTCCAATTCCTTGACGGCGTCCGCCAAGGCCGCCTTTTGCTTCTCCAGCGCCTGATTCGCCGCGACCAGCGCCGCCTCGCTTCGTTTGCGTTCCGTGATGTCGCGCGCGATCTTCGATGCACCGATCACCCGGCCTTGAGGATCCTTGACCGGGGACAGCGACAGCGACACGTGCACCGCCGTTCCGTCCTTGCGTACCCGGACCGTCTCATAGTGTTCGACCGCGCTGCCGGCCGCCACCTTTTCCAAGAGCAGCGGCTCCTCATGGTGACGGTCCCGGGGGATGATCCACAGCACCGGCCGGCCGAGGATCTCCTCGGCCTGATACCCGTACAGCAGCTCCGCCGCCCGGTTCCAGCTGGTGACCGTGCCCTGAAGATCCATGCCGACGATGGCGTCGCCGGACGAGGTGACGATCGCCGCCAGGCTCGCGATGGCGTGCTCGCCCCGCTTGCGCTCGGTCACGTCGATGCCCGTGGGGTACAGGAAGCGGACAGCGCCGGTCTCGTCGCGGATCGGATGCATGGCGAATTCCACGAGACACTCGGTGCCGTCCGCCAGCCAATAGGGCAATTCCGCACGAAACACCGAACCTGAGGCCACCTGCCGCGTGGCCTCCCGCAGGCACTCCTGGACCGTCGCCGCCCCCCGCCACCACGGCGTATCCCAGAACGGCTTGTCGAGCACGTCTTCTCTGGTGTACCCGCAGGCATGGACGGCCAGATCGTTGACCTCACGCAGGCGGCCCTCCAAGTCGAGGATGCCGGCAAAGATGCCGGATTGGTTGAAAATGGCCATGAACTTCGCAGTGAGGGCCAGGGTACGCTCCTCCGCTTGCTTGCGCTCCGCGAGTTCCTTTTGCGCTTCCCGGTACAGCCGGGCATTGTCGATCGCGATGGCGGCCTGCGCCGCGATGCCCGCGAGGATCTGCTCCGCCTCCTCGGTGAAGACGTTCGGTTCCGCATGGCCGTAGAACAACCCGCCGAGCACGCTCCCCGAACGTGACACCACCGGCACCGCGAGATAGCTGCGCACGGGAAGGTGGCCCTTCGGCATGCCATGGTACGGGGGATTCTTGCCGTAGCGCGGATCCTGCGTCACGTCGCCGAGCCGGATCGTACCGTGGCCCCTGAAGGTCGGATCGAAAATGGCCGTGTTGCGGGGCATGGGAAAGTTCGCGAACGCCTCGCGCGGCACGCCCGACAAGCAGTAGAGGGTGTACGCCTCGCCCCGCTCGCTCGTCACGTTGTAGAAAAACGCGCCGAACTGCGCGCCCGTGACCTCGCGGCCGGCATCGGTCACGGCTTGCACGAGCTTCTCCAAATCGAGCTCGGCGGCCAGCGTCGCCCCGATCCGGTTGATAATCTCCAAGGATCGGGTGTGCTGGCGCAGCGCCTCGTCGGCCTTCCTGCGCTCCGTGACGTCCCGCAGAATGACGGTGTGGAACTTTCCGGCCTGGGTGTGCAGTTGTGAAATAGAGGCTTCGATCGGAAACTCCTCGCCGTCCGCGCGACGGCCCGAAATGGTGCCAAGGGCCCCCGCGCGCGTCTTCCCGAACGCCTCGATAGGCGCGGCCTCGGCCCCGCGGAATCGCTCCGGGATGAACCGGTCGATCGACTGCCCCACTGCCTCCGTGGACGACACGCGGAACATGCGCTCGGCCGCCTGGTTGAAGTCGGTGATGCGCTGCCGCTCATCGACGCTGATGATGGCGTCCATCGCCGATGAGATGATGCCGCCCAGGCGCGCCTCGCTCTCGCGCAACGCGAGCTCGGCTTTTTGCCGGCGCTGGACTTCCCGCTTGAGCTGGACGATTTCCTCGTTCAGCCGACGGAAGGCCTGCGCCGCCGCCATCGTGGGCCTCAACCGCAAATACACGGACGTGGCCTCGGGCGACGGGCCCCGTTCCAAAAGCACTCCGTCGATGTGCCAGCGGGTCGGACCTTGCTTGAGACGCGAAAACTGCCCGGCAAACGGCAGGCGGCCCGAGGTCCGGCTGCAGCACGTGAGCATCTCCTTCAGATGCCGGTCGTCGATGCCGGTCACCCGCGCCATGGACCGTCCCGCCAGCGCCTCGCGTTCTGCGTCGAACAAGCGGCTGAACGCGGCATTGGCCGCGACGATCACGCCGGCGGCGGAGACGATCACCGAGGGATCGGACGACAGCTGAAGAATCGCGTGGGCGGCGTTCCGCTTCGCGGCCGGCGGCTCAATGGTTCTTGAAATACTCACGTCCCTCCGCCTGTTCCCCTTCCGGCGTCGGCTTCACGTACACGATCACCCGGCAGCCGGGATCGTGTCGCGCGATCGCCTGCTCCAGAACCACTTTGGCATATCCGAGATTCTCCGCGGCGATGGAGCCGAACACGTTGGAGGTCATCATGCACAACGCCGGCCGGTCCAACACCTGCTCTCCGAACGGACACCGGCGGTTCCCCAGCACGATTTTGTCCTCCGATTCCTCGATGACGTAGAAATCCCCCTGAATACGGCGTTGGAGATCAACCAGCACGTCGCGCACCTGCTCGCGACTGAGTTGCGAAACCTGTAAAGCCTGCGTGTAGTCACGGTTGATCTGGTCCCCGATGCGCTGTCCGACCAAGCTGATGAACCCCGAGGCTTCGTCGAGACCGATGACGTCCTGGAGCGCGCCGCTCAACTCCCGAATGAGCAGCCGGGTAAATCCGTCCCGCTCCAATCCGATCGGCAACTCCTCGACTCGGGCACGATCCGTCTCCAGAGCCATGGCGCCTCCTGTGCTCAATGTCCGCCGGCACGCTCCGTTCTTTACCCATGCCCCGCATGGAGACAGCGCGGGCCCCTTGCAAGGGCGCCGTGCCCGCGGCATTGCCGAATGGAACCGTCGAGGGAAGGACCAGCCGAAGAGGGCGCGCCGAACGCATCGGCGGAATCATGGCACACGTATGGCCTTTGCTCCGACATGTGGACCGGCCTTCCACCTCGAAGTGGGACACGAAATCAACGGCATCGCGCCGTTGTGATATGCAGGAGGTCGCATCACTCCACAAAGCCACCCACCCTACCCCCAGGAGGAGGCGCGGAATACTAGGGGAACCCCTAGCGGTGGCGGCAGGGCTCGCGAACGGTCAGGTCTTGCGCTCTTCGGGACGGCGGAAACGCAGCCCGTCGGGGCCGACCTTCGTGACGCCGACGAATTTCTCGAAGCAGTTTTCCAGCACCTCTCGCATCAACTCCTGGGCATCCTGCTCAGTGAACCACCACACGGTGTACTGACCGTCGCCGTTGACCGTGTACCGCAGCGCGGTGCCGTCCTTATTGGTGGCGTCGATCGCGAGTTTGGTTTTGGCCACGATCTCCGTCGTAAAGAGACCGCGTGTCGAGTCCAGCGACAACTCCACGATCGTGCCCGATATCGCGACGTCGCCGGAGTGATGGCCGGCCGAGGCGAACACGTATTCCACCGGCCATCCATTTCGGGTCAGATGCTTGGTCAACGCCTTGGCCACGGCTTGACCTGGCGTCTCATCTTTGAGTTGAAACAGATCCTCGGACCCGAACAGCGCGTGCCTGACGCCAAGCCGCCGCTGATCGCTTCGCGCGTCGGCGAAATCACTCACCACCATGCGGATGCCGGATACCGGCATGAAATCTTTGGAGAGCGCGATGGGAATGACGGTATCTTTCGCGCAACCGGCGCCTAACCCGCCGACCAGCATCGCGCACCCCAGGAGAATGACTCTCACGGCGCCTCCTTCCGACGATCGATCACACATCATGCCTTGCGCCTGTCCTACACCAGGGTTCTCTCCGCGAGGAACAAGGGAAAACCCTGGACGCCGTCGGGGCAGGTGCAGACGTGACGATGGCAAGGCGTGGGGAAATGATCCGATGGCGCGCCAACGCGCGGCGGGAAAGCCGGGACTATCCGTAAAGGGCGTTCTGAATCGCATCGTACAGATGTTCGACCGCCGCTTCCTTCGTCAACAACTTCGCGGCCCCGGCGTTCAGCATGGCGGCCTGGCTATCTCCTTCTGCATTGACCGACAACCCGATGACCGTCACGCCGGGGTGACGCGACGTGATCTCCGCGGTGGCCTCGATGCCGTTCTTCCTAGGCATGTTGATGTCCATGACCACGACCGTGGGATTCAGCCGCTCGACCGCCAAGACGGCCTCGTGTCCGTCCCAGGCCTCCCCAACGACCTCCACGTCGGCGTAACTTTCCAGCAGCGATCGCAACCCCTGCCGCACCATCGTATGGTCGTCGGCCAACAGTACGCGCACCAGCGACGGCCCGGCAGGTCCGTGCACTGGCTCCGGTCGGCCATGATCCGTACTCGGGACCCGTATCGGCTTCTGATCCCGCCCGGCCTGAGACCGCGTTTGAAGGGGCAAGACCAGCGTCGCCGAGGTCCCTTGGCCCGGCGATGACCGGAGTTCGAACACGCCGCCCATCGCGCGCATCCGTTCATCAATGCTGAACAACCCGAACTTGGACGAGAGCCCCGCGCCGGTTTCCGCCGCCCCGTCTCGACTGACCGCCGCAAGGTCGAAACCCGATCCTTCATCGGCCACCTCGATGCGCAGGCGGCCGTCAGCGCATTCCGCCGTCACGGTCGCCTCGCCGACCCCCGCGTGTTTCGATGAATTGATGAGGAGCTCTCGGACGGACTGAAACAGGAGCAACGCCTGCTCTTCCGGTAACTGAATGCCCTCGGCTCCGTCCGCGCGCACCGTCACAGCCATATCCCGCTTTTTCATGTACCGCGCCAGCCAGTGGAGGCCGGCGGCTAAGCCGTGATCGCGCAAGACCGGCGGGCTCAATTCCGACACGAGTGTCCGGGTGTAGTTCAGGGCCTCCGACAAGACTTCGTCCACGTCATCCATGACCTCGGAGAGAGCCGGCAGGCCATGCACCGCGCGTTTGCCTTGCCCTACCTTGAGCTTGCCCAACACCAGGGTCTGTTGCAGATGGTCGTGCAGTTCCGCGGCGAGCCGTTTGCGTTCCCGCTGCTCGGCCAGATTCAGTTCGGTCGCCAGCGCCCGCAGCCGCTCCTGAGACGCCACCAGCTCCCGGGTGCGCGCGCCCACCTGGCGGTTCAACTCCTCCGCAAATCGCTCGATGCGGGCCTGCGCCTCCCTCCGCTCCGTGACGTCGAAGTTCACGCCGACCATCCGGACGGGACGTCCGGTCTGATCGGCGACCAACGCCCCGAGGCCGGCCACCCATCGAAGGCCGCGGTGCGGATGGATCACCCGGAACTCCTCGGCGAATCGTCCGGTGCTTTCGGTGGCGGCGGCGGCTGCCTGGATACGATTCCGATCGTCGGGATGCAGCAGTGCATAAAACTCTTCGATGGTCCCCGGCGGCCGCTCCACGCCGAAGATATCGCACTGCCTGGCATCCCATCGCACTTCGCCGGTCGACAGTTCCATTTGCCAGGCGCCCATTTCTCCACCCGCCATCGCCAGCCGCAGCCGCTCTTCGCTGGCCTGAAAGGACTGCTGCGTTGTCATGAGCTCGTGGATGTCGGGACTGCTGCCCACGTGGCCCAGAAAATCCCCCTCGGAAGAAAAGCGAGGCGCGGCAGACGACGCGATCCACCGCCACTCTCCGTCGGCACGTTTGATGCGGCACCGCCCTTCAAAGGCGCGATGCTCGCGCACGCAACGGAGAAAATCACCGACGTAGGCCTCGCGGTCCTCCGGATGGACGATCAGCCGCCAGCGCCGCTCCCGGACGTCGTCATCGGTTACGCCGCAAAAGGTGCGACACGCCTGGTTGATGAATTCGATTTCGCCCGCCGTATCGGTCATCCAGATGATGACAGGCGACACGTCGGCCATCGTGCGGAACCGTTCTTCGCTTTCGCGCCGGGCTTGTTCCGTCCGCCGTTGCTCGATGAGGTGGGCGGCGTGCTGTGCGCACAGATCGATCAAGCGCAGCTCCCGTTCCGTCATTCGATGGGGTTCCCTGAAATAGACCGTCAGCATGCCGAGCAGTTTGCCGTGAATCGTCCGCAACGGAGTGCTGGACGCAGACCGGTAGCCGAAGGCCCGGGCAACGGGTACGTGGGCGGCGGCGCGCACATCCTGGTCGATGTCGTCGATCGTGACACGCTGGCCGGATTCCATGGCCAGCGCGCAGGACGATCCCGCTCCACGCAGGACGTCGACACCGGCTTCCAGGGCCGGCTCCGTGAATCCACGGTGGACGAGCATCTTCAGTCCCCCGCCGGCCTCCTCGAGGACCTGCACCGTCCCTTGGTCGCTGCCGACCAGACGGAGGACCGCGTCCAGCGTCTCGCTCATGGCGGCATGCAGATCCGGCGTCCCGGCCCATCGCGTGACCAGCGCATGGAGATCCTCGAGGGCCGTCACTTCCGCGGCGAGCTGCGCACGGCTTTCGCGCAGCGCGTCCTCCTGATCGACCCGCTGCGTACTGTCGTAAAGGACCCCGACGAGACGGCCGACGCGCGTCACGCCGTTCCGCTCGGCCGAGAGAGGCCGGCCGGTGTCCGAGAACCAGCGCACCCGGCCGTCGGCGCAGGTCGCCTGGAACTCGAACTTCCACCCGTCGGCGTAGCGGCCCTCCATGACCGCCTGGTATGCGGCGCGCATCCGGTCCCGGTCGCGCGGATGGATACAAGCCACCAACCGCTCCACCTCCACCGGCCCCTCCGGCGGCATCCCGAACATCGCCCGGAGGTTCGCCGACCACTCCGACGTCTGGCCAATCGGGTCGGTATCATAGACGCCGAATCCGGCAGCCTCCGTTGCCAGCCGCAGTCGTTCCTCGCTCGCGATGCGCTTTTCCTCCGCTTTTTTTGGTCGGTGATGTCGATGTTGACGCCAATCACACGCAGCGGTTTGCCGTGAGCGCCGTAATAGATTCTTCCCCGCATGGCCAGCCAGCGGACGGTCCCATCCGGCAAGACGACCCGGAATTCGTGCGTGACCTGCTCGGCGCCCACCCTGATCGCGGCTTCGGCTGCCCGCCGCGTGCTCTCCGCGTCCTCGGCGACGACCCGCATGGCCCACCCGCGCCACGTTCCGTCGTACTCCTCCGGCGCGATGCCGTAGAGCCGGCTCATGCCCTCCGTCCACAGACAGCAATCGTGTTCCGGGCTGTAATTGAAGAACCCGACCGAGCCAGCGATCTGGGCGAGTTCCAAATAGTCGTTGGCCTGCTGTAAGCGCCGTTCGTTGTCGCGCAACGCTTCCTCGGCCCGCTTGCGCTGATCGATGTCCTCGACCGTCGTGATGGCCCCCATCAGATCGCCGTTCTGGTTCCGCAGCGGCGTGGACCGCACGCGCGTCCACACCGGCGGCCGTCCGGGCGGTTGGTACAACATTTCCAGCCCGTCGCAGACCATCTCGCCCCGCAAGGCCCGCGCGGAGGGCCACTCTTGCGGGCCGATGGCATTCCCGTGCTGATCCCAGGCGCGCCAGCGCCGCATCTGCTCGGGATCGCGGGACGGAAGGACGTCGCCGACGAAACTGCGGAGCGCCGCATTGGTCAAGAGCCACCGACCCTCGCAATCCAGCAGGCCGACACCGAGCGGAAGTTGTTCGAGAAATGCCGCCACGAGGCCGGGACTCTGGACGTAGTCAGGCGTGGTAAGCCCGTCGGATCGGTGGTGCGGCTGATTGGTCACCAGGCGTTCCTCGTGCGCGGTGGTGTGAGCTGCCCCCTCGGACGATGAGGGGCAGCAGTATTTCAGCGATGGGCGCTGAGGGTGTACTGGGAAAAGCCCCAGGCGGGCGCCTGATGCGTGTTCAGCGCGGGAAGCCGGGCGGGCCGGCTTGCGCGTTACCGGGCCTCGGCGCGTTCCGCCTGCTGCTCGAGCGCACGAGACAGGGGCAACCGCAGCACGGCGACGGTGCCTTTTCCGCGTCCCGATTGAACCTGGAGGGAACCGCCCAGCGCCCGCATTCGTTCGCGAATACTGAACAGGCCGTACTTGAACGTATGGGGATCCGCCGGTGCATCGACGACCGCAGGATCGAAGCCGACGCCGTTGTCCGACACACGGATCTCCAAGTCGCTCTCACGCTGCTCCATGGTCACGGCAGCCTGTCCCGTGCCTGCATGCTTCCAGGAATTGATCAGCAATTCACGGACCGACTGGAACAGCAACACCGCCTGATCCTCGGGAAGGGCTGCGGAGACATCGTCCGGCACGTCGACCGTCACGACCACGTCATGTTTGGCCATATAGCCGCCGAGCCATTTGAGACCCGCCGCCAATCCATGATCGCGCAGCAGCGGCGGGCTCAATTCGGCCACCAGCGTGCGCGTATACTGCAGGGCTTCCGACAACACCTCGTCGGCTTGCGACAGCGCGCTGACGCAGCCCGGGAGCGGAAAGGCCAGCCGCTTGCCCTGACCCAGCTTGATTTTCGCCAACACCAGCATCTGTTGGAGATGATCGTGCAGCTCGGCCGCCAAGCGTTTCCGCTCCCGCTGTTCGGCCAGGTTCAGTTCGGTGGCCAATCCACGCAGCCGCTCCTGCGAGGCGCGCAATTCGGCGGTCTTCACGGTCACGGCCTGCTCCAGTTCGACGCTCCACCGCTCTACGCGTTCCTGCGCCTCGCGCCTGAGGCGGGCGAGCCGCAGATGCGCCGCCACGCGCGCCAGGAGTTCGCGCGCACTGAACGGCTTGATGAGGTAATCATCGGCCCCCTGCTCCATGCCCTCGACCCGCGATTCCTCCCCCGCCCGCGCGGACAGCAGAATCACTGGAATGGTGCGCGTGTCCGGATCCTCGCGGAGCGCCCGCAGCAGCCCCACTCCGTCCAGCCGCGGCATCATCACGTCGCTCAAGACCAGATCGGCGCGCTGCGCGCGGATGGCGGCCAGGGCGGCCTCCCCATCGGGCACTGTGTCCACGTGATAGTGCGGGGTCAGTATCCGCGTGACGTACAGCCGCATGTCGGCGTTGTCGTCGGCCAGCACGATTCTGGGCCGGCCGTCCGTCGCCGCCATCTGGCCGACGCCGACCGGATCATGGCGCCGAACGTCGGATGGCCCGTCGCGCTTCTGGACCGGAGGCAAGCCCGGCTCGTCCGGCAGCCACCGGAGGGCCTCTTCCACGAACGGATCGGCACCGATGCCGGTGAACGACTCCGATCCCGAAGCGGTCTGATCCGCCGGGAGATGTGCCCGGCCGAACGGCAGAGCGACGATGAACGTGCTTCCGACACCGCACTCGCTGTGCGCCGTGACGGTGCCGCCGTGCAACTTGACCAGTTCGTGCACGAGGGCCAGCCCGATCCCCGTCCCCTCGTGGGTGCGACTTGGCATATTGTGCACCCGGTAAAACCGCTCGAACAGGCGCGGCATCGCTTCGGGGGGAATTCCCACCCCGGTATCCCGAACGATCAACTCGACCGACCCAGGCTGCTCCCGCAGCAGCACCGTGATATCGCCTTCGAACGTGAACTTGAACGCGTTCGACAGAAGATTGAAGACGATCTTCTCCCACAGGTCGCGATCGACGTACACCGGCTGGGTCAGCGCAGGACAATCCACCGTGAGCCGCAGGCCGGCCCGCTGCGTGGCCGACCGGAAGCAACTCGCCAGGTCGGCCGTCAGGACGGCAAGATCGGTCGCCTCGAAACGGGCCTGGATCCGCCCGGCTTCGATGCGGGCAAAATCCAGCAAGCTGTTCACCAGCCGCAGCAGCCGGAGTCCGTTCCGGTGGACGATCTCCAATTGTGCCTTGGCGCCCGTGGACAGCTCCTGGGACCGGGCGAGAAGGAGCTCTTCCACCGGACCGAGCATCAGCGTCAACGGCGTTCGAAATTCATGGCTCACATTCGAGAAAAAGGCGGTCTTGGCCCGGTCCAATTCCGCCAAGGCTTCGGCCCGCGCGCGTTCCTCCTGATACGCCCGTGCATTGGAGATCGCCGTGGCGATGTGCCCGCCCAGCAAGTGCAGAAAACTTTCGTATTCGGCGTCCAGCATCCGGCAGGGGTTGAGGCCGACGACCAGCACGCCGGCAGGCCGGGCTTGGCCGGCGGCGGCCAACGGCAGCACCACGGCCTGGTCCGGTGAAATCGGCCACCGCGCCTTCGGCAGCGGCCCGAGCTGCCGACGCAGATCCGCCAAGATCACCGGCCGGCCGGTGCGGGCCGCCTCTCCGAGACGCCAAGGGTCATGGGCCTCCGTCGCCAGGTCGTAGGTCCGATCCCCCGACGGCAATCCCACGCCGAGGGGGGCGCAGCCGGCGTGCATGAGAGTCGCTCCGTCGGCCGACAGCAAATAGAGCAGCGCGAACGGCACGTCCGCCTGATACTCGGTCAACGTGGCCAGCGCTGTACGGCACGCCTCGTCTACCGTCTTGGCCTGAGCCGCGTGCGTGCCGAGATCGCGCAGAATCCGCATACGCCGCTCGGCCAACACGCGCCCGGTCGTTTCGTTGCAACTGCAAAACACGCCGGACACCCGTTTCGTGTCGTCGAAGGCCGGGCTGTACGAGAATGTGAAATACGTCTCTTCCAGATAGCCGTTTCGCTCCATCATGAGCAGGCAGTCTTCGTTCCACGTGGCGCGCCCTTCTTCCAACACCAGGTCCATTTGAGGGCCGATCACGCCCCAAATATCGGACCAGATGTCCCCCGCGGGCTGGCCCAAGGCATGAGGATGGCGCTTGCCCAAGACCGGACTGTACGCGTCGTTGTACAGAAAGCTGCGCCGCGGGCCCCACGCGAGAAACATCGGATAGCGGCTGTTCAGCATGGTCATGACGAGGGTCTTGAGGCTCTGCGGCCAGGACGGAATCGGACCCAGCGGAGTCTCGGACCAGTCCTTGGAGCGCATGCGCTCCCCCATTTCTCCCCCTCCGACGAAGTCGTCGAGGAGAGGTATCGCACCCGAGACTGTGCTCATCGTGCTCCCGTTGAATGGATGTGTGGTAGTGCAGAGTGACAGCGGCGAGCCGAATATTGAGGAAAAGCGGAGCGTTCCGGCACTGGGGAAGTCCCTAGCCGTGTCGCGTGCCTAGAACCCCAACGAGACGCCGAAGGTGCCCATCAACGCCGCTCGGTCGGAGGGGCCGTCGAATTCGGTCCCCACGCCCGCGTCGAGCACGATGCGGGACGAGAGTTGATGGCGCACGCCGACTTCGACGCCGGTGTTGTTGCGCTGTCCCCGCAGGTCAGACTGGCGTGTGTAGACACTGGCGATGAGCGTCTCGCGAAACCTCATGGGGTACCCGATCGGATAGCTGACGGCCGCGACGGCACGGTACGCGCCTGCCCGCTCCTGTCCTTGAGGCGAGCCGAGCACCGCATATCCGACATTGAGATGCGCACGGAGCCGGCCGAACGAGCGGGTGAGAATGCCGGTGAGTTGCGTGTCGACGCCTTTGGAGTTGACGCCCGTCGGGAGATCGGCTTCCACGCGCACCGCCAAGGCCGGCACGGCAATCGTTTCGGTGTTGAAGTTATAGAGAAGGCCCAGGTGGAGGTCCCCCGACTTATTCGGCCCCACTACCGTGTCCGGCTCCGTCAGCAGGTCGCTTTGAATTTCAAGCTGCGCATTATAGAAGGCGCCGTAGATGATCTGCGGCTGGAACGTCACGCGCGTGCGGTCCGTCCGGCGGTCGTTGAAGCGCACGCCGCCCTCCAACCCGATCTCGCCCTTGGGGATCGGATAGGCATCCTCCATGCCGATCGGCCGGTTGGGATCCAAATTGTCGTGATCCAGCGCGCGGCCGGCGACCGGCCACCCGAGACAGAGCGCGGCGAGGGCGAGCGCCGGGACGGTGCGGTGCTTCAATGGCGGTGCTCCCGGCCGGTCGCAGGTTCGGCAACCATCGGATTGGCGGCATCCGCCGCCGCCAGGTAGTACGAATCGACGAGACGGTAGATCTCCGCTCGCTTGGCCTCCCAGGTCGGCAGCGTTTCGCTCGCCAGAATGTCGCTGATATTGTCATGCAGCATATGGAGGTTGTCGAAGATGTTGGCGATCTCCGGATAGCGCGCCGCGAACGCAGGGCTCAACTCCGCCGTGAGCGGCATGAACGTCCACTCGACCGGCGGCCGCGCCAAGTAGCTTCGATACGTGGTGAGAATCGGCCGGATCGCCTGCATCTTCGCTTCCAGCGTCGGCGCGGCCTGAAGCGGGTCGTACACGGCGACCTGCAGGTAGTGATAGGCCCAGATGGTCGCATTGAACAACGGAAAGCGGCGGCGAAAGGTCTTCGAATAGGGAAACTCGTCGAGGCGCCGGTGGTCCAGGCGTCGAGCGGTAATCGCGTACCGGCTCTCCTGGTAGTAGGCCAGCACGTTGCGGATCGCGCGGTCTTTGTCCGGTTCGTCGGACGCCATGATGTCGTAGGTCGCCCGGTGCAGCGCATGCGCTTCGTCGAAGGTATTTTGCGCGCGCCAGGCCAGCTTCATGTAATTGGGCGCGATGGCTTCCTCGTTGGGATTGAGACGGGGTTTAGTCGCGATGAAGGCCAACGTCTCCTTTCGGGCTCGCTCTTCGATGGCCGGAACGTCCGTGCCGCCCGTCAGCAACAGGTTCTCGTAGAGATTCGAGTGGCCGAAATCCACGCCGTTGAACTCGCTGTCGAGCTCGGCGAGGTCCTCGCGCAGGGCGAAGTTCCACATGGCGCGGTAGTAAAACCGCTTGTCGCGCGGCTCCCACTGCCCGCACCCGGCGACTCCGAGCGCGAACGCCATTGCCACTACGACGGCCGCCATGCGTGTGACCATCGACGTCTTCATGTCGGCTCGACGGCCTGGCGTCACCCTTCGCACCCGTGCCGGGCATGGACCAACGCATGGCCTTTCCCTTTCCCGATCAACCAGCGGTTGACCGGAAAGGCCGCCGCCCCCGCCAGGAGCAAAGACGCAACCAGGCTGATCCAGAACAAGGGTTCTCCCAATCCCGCAGCCATCGCGCCGGGGATGATCACCATCACAGCGTTATCCACGGTCTCCATGACTGCTATGGAGACGGTATCGGATGCGAACGCCAATCCGAGCGCCGTCCCCCACGGCATGCCGGCCCGGCGAAGCGGCCACAGCGTGAAGGCATAACCGAACGCAAAGGCCAATGCGACCGCGAGTGCGACCGTCGGCCAGTTGGACCAACCCAAAGCGGTGCCGATGACCATGCCAAGCACCTCACCGATGGCGCAGCCGGTCAAGCAATGGACCGTCGCCATGAACGTGGTCCGGTTCAGCGAAGCGGCCGGCGCATGGCCCTGATGACCATGATGTGCGCCTTCGCCATGCCGATCCTGACGCGGTCGATCGCGGTGAGACGCGTCCTTGACGGGAACCGCACGGCAGCAGCCCCGCGGCTCTTCTTCTTTGCGTGACACGGAACTGTCGGCGGATTCGATAGGCATCATGATGTCCTCCTTCCGTTTGGTGAGCGATTGTCCTCTCACCTGGACAGACGGAGGTGGACGTCCAATATTACAGTACAGCAGGGCGCAGGAGGGGCTAGTCGCAGGTGCAGTTCAGGCAGCCATGTTTGGTGCAGACGCCGCAGGACTCTTCCAGGCTCTTCCGCAAGGCTTTGCGGGCGCGGTGCAGGCGAACGGTGAGATTGTTCGGGCTTACGCCAAGCTCTTTGGCGACGACGGGCGGCTCGTGGCCCTGCAGGTCGATCCGCCGGATGACGTCGGCGTACGACGGCCGCAGCGCAGGAAGCAGCCGTTCCAGACAGGCGCAGACCGCCGGACGCAACTCGTCTAACGGCGGCATCTTGTCCTCTTCCGCGGCTTGCAGATCCTTCATCAATCCGTCGGTCTTCCTCTGCTCGGCCGCCTGGGTGCGGTAATAATCGATCACGGTGTTGCGGAGGATACGGTAGAACCACGCCGCGCTCTGTTCGGGCTCCCGCAACGCATGCGCCCCCTGCACGGCGCGCACGAGGGTCTGTTGAAGCAGGTCAGCGGCGATGGTTTCATCCGGTACCCGCCGGCGGAGAAAGGCGAGAAAGTCCGGCTGCCGCGCCAACAGATCGGCCAACACCGGTGAGCACTCATTGTGCGTTGAAGAGGGTGTCATTGATCAACTCGACATCCTGGCTGGCCAGAGGAATTCGAGTTCCGGAAACTTGGCGCGATAGTCGGCATGGCTCGCGCGGATGACCTTCAACGCCTCCTCACGCCCGTAGACGCTCGTAATCTCCACCTTCCGCTTGGGATCCCCGGGGGCCTGTTTGTAGGTGAGGAAGTAGTGCTGCAAGCGGTCGATCAGCGTGATCGGTACGTCGGCGATGTCCTTGTAGTCTCCGTACGCCGCGTCGTTTTTCATGACGGCGATGATCTTGTCGTCCGCCTCCCCTCCGTCGGCCAAACTGAAGCCCCCGATGGGAATCGCCGTCAATAGAATGTCGCTGTGAGGAATCGTTTTCTCCGTCAGGACGCAGATGTCCAGGGGATCGCCGTCTCCGACCATGCCCCTCCGCTTCGCTCGCTTCGAGAAGAGGCCTGCCACCTTTTCACCACAGTACGTCTGCGGCACCAAGCCGTAGTAGACCGGACAATAATTGGAAAACCGCTGCGGCCGGTCCACCTTGAGAAACCCGCTCTCCTTATCCACCTCGTACTTCACCGTATCGGTTGGCACGATCTCGATGTACGTCGTCACCACCTCCGGCGCCTGCTCCCCGATCGAGACTCCGTGCCAGGGATGCGCCTTGAACATCAGGCTCATCAACCGTTGAATCGGATCACCGCCCAACCGCCCCATCGATCTCCCCTCCATCATCTAAGGACATTGCCGGGCTCCACCATACCACACAGCCCGATCTCTCACGCGCATTTCTTCTATATCGAAATGGTCCTTCCAAGCTTGCTCGTTCATTTTTTTCACTGACGATCGGGAGCGGAGCGGGTGTCACAAACCTGGGCGATGATCACACCCACCCACCCTGCCGCACGCCACGACGTGCGCCAACACCCCTGCGCCTGCAACAGAAGGCATCACTGCTGTTCTTTCCTCTCCACCCCCAAAGCGGGCGGCTTCGGGAATGGTTCACCGCGCAGTTCAAATGGTCCTTCCAAGCTTGCTTGTCACCTTCCTCCCTCTGCCGATCGGGAGCTTCAATGCGGGGACGGCCTGACCGTCCTTCACTGCGCGCATCGAGCGACCACAGCTTTATCGTGGGGCTCTGCGAGCACGAAGGATGGTCAGGCCGCCCCCGCTACTCCGAAGGCTCCTCGATCGGCCCCGCCCACTCTCCTTTGGCCAGCTTCACCTCTTGGTATCCGCCGTCCGGCCACTGAAACTGCCCTGCATTGTCCACTTCGACGATGAAGGGGTCGGCTTCGTGGGCCGAGCCTCGGAACCAGTACCAGCCGGCTCGTGTCGGGCTTGCGGTCGTCCATCGGTACTCAGACATCTCGGCTGTCCCTCTCCTTTCCGTCTCCAGACTCTGTTAGAGTCCAGCCACCCTACCATGGTCACGCTGCCGATTGAAAACGTGCTGCCGGCCCTCCGTGACGCTCTCGCGGCGCACGGCAACGTCGTGCTGACGGCGCCGCCGGGCGCCGGCAAGACCACGCGCGTCCCGCTCGCCTTGGTGGATGAACCGTGGCGCGGCGGGAGGAAGATTCTCCTGCTGGAACCCCGCCGGCTGGCGGCCCGGGCGGCCGCCCACCGGATGGCAGCCACCCCGCATGACCCGGTCGGCGAAACGGTCGGCTATCGGATGCGGCTCGACACCAAGGTGGGACCGCACACCATCATCGAGGTCGTGACGGAAGGCGTGTTGAACAGACTCCTACACGACGATCCGGCATTGACGGCCTATGCAGCCGTGCTCTTCGACGAGTTTCACGAGCGGAGTCTCCAGGCCGATGCCGGCCTCGCCCTGTCCCTTGAAAGCCAGCGGTTGTTCCGGCCGGATCTGCGCCTGCTCGTCATGTCGGCAACACTCGATGACGGGGCGATCAGCGCGTTGCTGGGCAAGGCACCGGTGATCGTCTGCGAAGGCCGGCAATTCCCTGTGGAAACCCGCTATCTCGACGAGCCGGTCTCCGGCCCGCTGGACGTCGCCGTGACGGCGGCCATCCGGCGGTCGCTCGCCCGTGATCAGGGAAGCTTGCTGGTCTTTCTGCCGGGCATGGCTGACATTCGCCGCGTCGAGCGCAAGCTGCTGGATGCCACACTTGGTCCCGACGTGCTCATCGCGCCGCTGCACGGCGACCTTCCGCAAGCCGCACAGGATGCGGCGATCTCCCCAGCGCCGGCTGGGATGAGAAAAGTCGTGCTCGCCACCTCCATCGCCGAAACCAGCCTCACGATCGACGGGATCCGGGTGGTGATCGACGCGGGCCTGTTGCGCATCCCGCGGTTCGATCCACGCTCGGGACTCAGCCGACTGGAGACGATTCGCGTCACGCAAGATTCCGCGGAGCAACGCCGGGGGCGGGCCGGCCGGTTGGAACCTGGTATCTGCTACCGGCTGTGGACGGAACGGGAACAGGCGGCCTTGGCGCCGCGGAGGCCGCCAGAGATTTTGGATGCGGACCTCGCCCCTCTGTTGCTGGATCTGACGGAGTGGGGAACACCCGATCCGAGTGAGCTTGCTTGGCTCACCCCGCCGCCCTCCGGGGCCGTCGCGCACGCCAAGGATTTGCTCACGGCGCTCGGCGCGCTGGATTCGGACGGGCGCCTCACCGAGCACGGCCGGCAGATGGCCGCGCTGCCGGTCCACCCGCGGCTCGCCCACATGCTGATCGCGGCCGATGCGCTCCGGCTGCGGCATCTGGCCTGCGACGTCGCGGCGCTGTTGGCCGAGCCCGACATCTTGCGCTTGGGCGGCCCGCAGCGCGAGGCCGATCTTCGGGTGCGTCTCGATCTGCTCCGAGGCACCGAGAGGCCCTCACACATGCCGGCGTTGGACCGCGGGACGCTCCAGCGGGTGCGCCGGACGGCCGACCTTTGGCGGCGCGAGCTGAGCCGGCTTCGCCCGTGTTATGGCGGAGAGGCCGCCCACCACGGCCATGCCGCGGGCATCCTCTTGGCACTCGCCTATCCGGATCGCATCGCTGCCCGGCAAACCGGTGGACGCTACGTACTCAGCAACGGCCGCGGCGCCCTCTTCGACCGCCCGGATCCGTTGGCCACGGAGCCATTTTTGGTCATCGCGGATTTGGAGGGAGGGCAATGGGCGCGGATCGACCTGGCGGCGCCCATTGCGCTCGAGGACATTCTCGAGCTCTATCGAGACCGTCTGTCCGAAGAGGCTTCGGTAGAGTGGGACGAAAAGGCGGGGGCAGTTCGGGCTTCTCGCCGGCGCCTGCTGGGGCGGCTCGTCCTCATGGAGGAATCGCTCCGGAACCCGGATCCCGGGCTCATCGTACAGGCTCTGCTGCAAGGCGTGCGGGAAGCCGGGCTGGACGCGCTCGCCTGGACGCCCGAATTGCGGCAGTGGCGCGCGCGTGTGGCCTTCGTGCGGCACGTCGAGGGTCCTGGCTCCGACTGGCCTGATGTCTCCGACGAGGCGTTGCTCAGGCGATTGGAGGAATGGCTGGGACCTTACCTCGAGGGCATCACCACGCTCGAGCGTGTCAAGCGGCTGGATCTGTCGGCGCCGCTGCGCGCCCTGCTCACGTGGGACCAGCAGCGGCGTCTCGACCGGCTGGCACCCACGCACCTCACTGTGCCGAGCGGATCCAGCGTGCGGATCGATTACGATCAGCCCGACATGCCCGTGCTGGCCGTCCGGCTACAGGAAATGTTCGGCTGCCGGGACACACCGCGCGTCGCCGACGGTAGAGTGCCGGTCATGCTCAAGCTGCTCTCGCCCGCCAAACGGCCGGTGCAGGTCACCAAGGACCTCGCCAGCTTCTGGCGCACCGCCTACCAAGAAGTGCGCAAGGAACTGCGCGGCCGCTATCCAAAACACCATTGGCCCGACGATCCGCTCATTGCGCAGCCGACGGCGAAAACGAAGAAACACCGTTGATGCGG
>JBDZVU010000035.1:25394-30261 GCA_040255845.1 Nitrospiraceae bacterium
GTGCTGGCCCAACGGGAGATCGCCGCGCAGATCGAAGCCTTCGTGAAGGGGCTGGAAACCCAATGGGGCGCGAGCCGAGAAGCGGTGCGTCAGCGCACGCCCGGAGAGATTCAGCGCGAGGACGACCGGGCGCTTGTCTATGCTCACACGTGGCTCGATCATGGCGTGGTGACGGGGTACGAGTTCCAGCAGGACCTGCTGGTGCGCGGAGAATTCCGGCTCCTGCAGCGGCCGGTCAACGGGTTGAACGAGTTCATCGACTATTATCTGGCGGTCAAGGAGCACCTCACCCTCGCATTCGGTCCCCCTGACGAGGACCACACCACGTGGCACAACGATCTGTACCAACCGCTCCCTGACTATTGGGGCATCGCCGTTCAGCTCGGCCACCTGCGCTATGCGGCCACATGGACCACTCCGGGCGGCGTTCTGATGCTGGACCTGAGCGGCCATCATCATTGCCGCCTCACCCTAGAGTATCGCAGCGCAGCCTTCGCCGACCCAGGGCGCGCCGTCTGATCGTGCCCCCTGCTCTTGACCCTGCCGCTCCCCCTGCGGCATCTTGATTCAATCACCCTAATTCGAGAGCCACACAACCATGGCGATGACATCCATCATGCTTCCACTGGGAACCGCCGCCCCGCCCTTCCGCCTGCGCGACGTCGTGAGCGGGCGCGAGTACTCCCTCGAGTCATTTGCCGGCAAACAGGCGCTGCTCATCATGTTCATCTGCCGGCATTGTCCGTATGTCCAACATGTGCAGGACGAATTGGTCCGCTTAGGCCGCGACTATGCCGACCGGTCGGTCGGGATACTCGCGATCAGCAGCAACGATCCCGGGGCGTATCCCGACGATTCTCCGGAACGGCTGAAAGAGATGGCGCAGGCCCTCGGCTTTCCGTTTCCCCTCTGCTTCGATGAGACCCAGGAGGTTGCCAAGGCCTATCAGGCCGCTTGCACCCCCGACTTTTATCTCTTCGACGCCCAACGCCGTCTGGTCTACCGGGGACAACTGGACGAGAGCCGACCGAGCAGCGGCAAGCCGGTCACTGGCCGAGACCTGCGCGCCGCGATCGACGCGGTCCTGGCCGGACGTCCCGTGGCTGCCGATCAGAAGCCAAGCATCGGCTGCAGCATCAAGTGGAAGCCGGGGAACGCCCCTCCGTATGCCTGACGCATGGAGAAGGTGGCTGTCGTCCGTCTGGTTTGTTTGGTTTGTTGGGTTGGGTCCGGTGGTCAGTGTGACGGGGTGTGACAATGCCCAGTCGGTCACTCTGACGGCCGAGGATTTCCGTTTCGTGCCGGCCATGGTGCGGGTGTCGTCCTCGGCGCCAGTGAAGCTCTCCGTGTACAATGCCGGCCGTGAGGTGCACGACTTCGACAGCCCAGTCCTCATCTACGCCGCCGCGCAACCGAGTCCGGAGGCAAGTTCACCGGGCAGCGAGTTGAAACCGGGCCAGTCGCTGAACCTCATCCTGGCGCCGCCTCCGGGCACCTATCTGTACATCTGCCGCCGGAAGGGTCATGGCAATATGACCGGTACGCTGATCGTGGAATAGCCGAGCCCGATCACAAACCTTCATCCTCGATCGACCACTGCCATGCCTGCGCCCGACCAATCGCCTTCTGACAGCGTGCGGATCCTTCCGTTCGGCGACGCCGCCCTGACCGTTGAATTAGGGGAGACCATCGATCCGGCGGTGAATGACCGCGTCCTGGCCCTGGCCGAGCACATCCGAACGGCCGGCTGGGATGGCATCGTCGACGTCGTGCCCACCTACCGTTCCCTGACCGTGCACCTGGACCTCCGGATCACCGATCTGGAATCGATCCGCGAGCACGTCCGCGGCTTGGCCGTTTCGTCGTCGTCGGCTCCTCCGCACCGCGGCAGGGAGGTCACCATCCCGGTCTTGTATGGAGGCACCTGGGGGCCCGATCTCGAGGATCTCGCACGCTTTGCCCAGCTGCCGGTCTCCGACGTGATCCGCGAGCACAGCGCCGTTCCCTATCGTGTCTACATGCTGGGCTTCAGCCCCGGCTTTCCGTATCTGGGCACGGTTCCAAACGTGATCGCCATGCCGCGCCTCGCCACCCCGCGGCCGATGGTCCCCGCCGGGTCGGTCGGCATTGCGGAACGGCAAACCGGCGTGTATCCCATCGCGTCGCCCGGCGGCTGGCGCATCATTGGACGCACTCCGTTGACGCTCTATCGCGCGGACCGCGACCATCCCAACCTGGTGAATCCGGGAGACGTGGTCCGGTTTCGCCCCATCGACGAAGCGACCTTCGAGCGCCTCCTGCGCGAGGACAGCCATGAGGCCGCTTGATCTGAACAGCGATCTGGGCGAGCGAGACACGCCCGAGGGGCGGGCCCTCGACGCCGAGATGATGCCGCTGCTGTCGTCGGTCAACATCGCCTGCGGCGGACACGCCGGCAGCCTTGACCTCATGCGGCAAACCGCACGTCTGGCGGCTGAACACGGCGTGGCGATCGGCGCGCATCCCGGCTTCGAAGACCGCGACACGTTCGGCCGGACCGAACGCCGTCTCGTGCCTGAACGGATTACCGCCTTGGTCACCGACCAAGTGTCCGCGCTGCGCGACGTGTTGCGTACCGAGGGATTACCGTTGCGCCATGTCAAACCGCACGGAGCCCTCTACAACATGGCGGCCCGTGATCCCGACGTGGCGGAGGCGGTGATTCGGGCCGTTCGGTCGCTCGACGCCTCGTTGGCGCTCTACGCCCTCGCCGGCTCCGTGCTGATGCAGACGGCACAGGCGGCCGGCCTGTGCGTGGTGCGCGAGGCGTTTGCCGACCGGGCCTACCACGCCGATGGGCGGCTCGTGTCTCGATCGGAACCGGGCGCCGTGCTCTCCGACCCCGACGCGGTGCGGCACCGCCTGCGCGAGCTCTTGCAAGGTACGGTCACCAGCATTGAGGGCAGCCCGGTTCACGTCCAAGCCGATAGTCTCTGTCTCCATGCCGATACCGCCGGCGGCGTCGCGCTGGCGCGCCTTATCCGCCGGGAGCTCGAGTCCGCCGGGGTTCCCATCGCCGCCCCCTGCCATGCCCCTTGAACCGACCTTCATTACTGTCGTCAAGCCCGGATGGTTCACGACGGTCCAGGACCTCGGGCGCTTCGGATATCAGCATGCCGGCGTTCCCGTCAGCGGAGCGATGGATCCGGTCGCACTGATCCTCGCCAACCGCTTGGTCGGCAACCGCGACGGCGAGGCGGCGCTGGAGATCACCCTGCGCGGACCGGAGTTGCTGTTCGAGCGGGACACCGTCGCGGCGCTCGCCGGCGCCGACCTGAGCGCCGCCATCGACGGCGTTGCGGTGCCGCTGTGGACGGAACTTTCCGTCCAAGCCGGAAGCCGGCTGACGTTCGGAGCGCGGCGAACGGGAGGCCGTGCCTACCTGGCCGTCGCCGGCGGCATCGACGTCCCGCTCGTGCTGGGCAGCCGCGCCACGCACGTCGCGAGCAACTGCGGCGGCTGGCACGGCCGCGCATTGGTGGCAGGCGACCGCCTGCCCGGCGGTCGTCCGTCCGCTCGCCAGGCCGCCCATCGCACACTTCCATTCTCGCTACGACCCCGCTATGGGAGTGTCGTGACGCTTCGTCTCCTGGCCGGGCCTCAAGCGAAGTTGTGGGACAGCGGGGTGGCGGCCTCGCTCGCCCGGCAGACGTATCGGCTCTCTGTCCATTCCAACCGGATGGGATACCGGCTCGATGGCCCGCCTGTGCCGCCTCCTCGCACAGCACCGTGGATTTCCGACGCGACGGCGGCCGGAGCGCTGCAGGTTCCTCCGGATGGACAACCGATTTTGCTGATGGCTGATCGGCAAACCACCGGCGGCTATCCCAAGCCGGCCGCGGTCATCACCGCGGATCTTCATCTGGCAGGGCAACTCCTGCCGGGCGACGCCATCCAGTTCGCCGAAACCTCGTTCACCGAGGCCCGCTCGGCGTTTTTGGAACAGTGGGACGCATGGAACCGGGCGCTGCCGGCTCAGCCGTAGCGGCCGCAGTTCATTCATCCAGGCTGGGCCGGAGCAGAAAAGGACCGTACAGCAAACAGAAGCCCGCATACGCGCCGCTCCAGCAGAGCGCGGCCAGCGCCAGCACGATCCTCTCTTCGATCGGCACGGAGGGACCGAACACCCTGAGAAGAGCGCCCAGGGTTACGAGCCCGTAGATTGCGACGGTGCCGCGACCGGCATGCCGAACGCGGCCAGTGTGGCCGAGACTCGCGCGGGTCATGATCGCCAAGGTCATCACCCCGACGGCGCCGGCGGTGAGGGCATGCAGCGCATCGACGACCGGCAGCCCGACGCCCATGATCGCCGTTCCGAGCAGCCAGAACGCCGCCGTGATCCAGCCGTATCCCACGTGGAGCACCAGCACGAGCGGCTCCCGCCACGTCCGCCATCCGCGCCATGCGATCCAACGCGTCAAATGGGCGATTCCCGCCGTGACGAGCAACAGTCCGGTCAGCATGCCGTCCGGCGATATGATCCAGAACCCCGCCGCAGCGGCCGTCGCGCCGATGGTGGCCGCGTCCACCGCAGTGGGAGTTGGCTGCTCTTCCTCACGCAGCCACTCCGCGGTGAAGGCCGGCGTGACACGTCCACCGATGATCGTCAGGAGCAGCATGAGGCATCCCAGCGCTAGGCGTTCCGACTGGGCTGCGTCGTGGTGCGTCAGCCGCAGGACATGGAACCACCCCGCGGCGAACGCGTACAGGCTGACGAGGACGGCGATGGGCGCCTGCCGCCAGGCGGCGCCGGTGATGATTTCGCGCCAGACGACGGCCGCCACGGCCAGCAGGAACGAGGCATCGGCAAGCGCGGCGGCGAATGCGG
>JBDZVU010000036.1:0-29912 GCA_040255845.1 Nitrospiraceae bacterium
CACGATGGCCGCACACGCCGATCCGAATCGTGCGAGCATCAGACTCACCGCCAGCATCCCTTACGCCGCACTTGCCGAGCGTCCGGACTGTTCAGGTTGACCGCCGACGGCCTCCAACTTACATGACATCATACGGATTCACGCCCCAGCAACCGTCGATCACTTCGATTGAACCGCAACGGCCGTACGTGTGCATCCCGAGGAGATGCCGCCGCCACGTGGGCTCAAAAGTCATGAGCCGGCGTTCGGCGAACGATCGCCGGTCGAGGTGGAGGATCTCGTCGAAGGAGAAGGAATAGCCGTAGACCGGCCAGGCGCATTGCGTCGGACGGATCAACCGATCGTCGTGGCGAAAGATCGGGCCGGCGCCGCGCCCTTCGCCGTGTCCGCCGACGGGGCTGGCCGGATGGAGGTGCCAGCGGCCGGTCAACGAATCGGCCCAGAACAAGTGCGTGAGGAGGGCGTTCGACGAGCGATCCGGAATCGTGGCGAAGAAATACCACGTGTCCTCGTGGTAGACCGGTGTGGTGTCGTACGCCGGATGAGGAAACAGCACGCCTTCGTGATGCCAGGTGAAGGGGAACTCGGCCGCGCGATAGAGGTGGACGGCTCGAGCGGCGGCGGTCTCGGGAATCATATAGATCGCCCCGTCGTGACGGAACAAGAGCGGGTACGAAATGTGATGGTCCGCGTGGAGCACGGGACGAAACGGTCCCACCCGGCCCCTCTCGGAGATCTCCGCCGCAAGAATCCGGCGGGCTTCGTCGGCTCTGTGCAGATAATCCTCGACGAACAACCATGTGCGCCCTTCGTGCGCGAGCAGCACCGGATCGGCGTAAAAATGCCCGCGCGGGGATTCGAGCCATCGAAAGGACGGCATGGCGCGCATGCCGTCGACCAAGAGCGGGTGTTTGGAGACCCGCAAGCCGATGCGCCAATGGTGGCACGAGTGCCGGAATGGCCGAAGGACCGTGGTCGAGAGCACTCGTTTGATGAGTCGCGAGCCTTGTTGCAGACCTTGTGTAATCATTCGTTCCATATCCAGTTGCGACGGTTCCCTTTACTGATGCCCCCTGGATAGGCATGCCGTCAGAATCCCGTTCCAATGCCCACGCTGCCGAAGCTCCCGCGGCCCCCGCCGCCGAAGCCGAATCCCAATCCGCCGAACAGGCCGACGGTGGGCGACGCCCTGCGCCGACCCCGGTAATCGGCGGGATCCCACACGTGCAGATGCTTGACCATGATGGTGGGATACCGATAATCGGATTCATCGAGACGCTGCACCATCTCGCCGCGCACTTCACCGACCATGGTGACTCGTGTCCCGGGCGGGTAGGCCGCGGGATCCGTGGCCTCGCTGTCGAATGCTAGAAAACGGCCCTGCGACTCGCTGCGCCGCGCGACGGGCGGATCATCGCCGTTGACCGGGAGCTGAAGCATCTCGAACTGTGTTCCCTCCTGCTGCCGCCTCGCCGACAGCACTTCGCCGCCCAGCACCACCGTGCGGCCCTGGTACGCGGACGGCGCGGAGAGGATGTCGCGAAACGTGACCGAAGCATCGACCTGCGCCTCCAATTCAGGAGGAATGACAGGCGGTCCCGAGGAGCAGGAGTTGCCGGTCAGGAGGGCCGCGACAAGCGCGGCGAGCCCGACCGTCCGCCTCACCATGTTGGCCCTCCGACACGAGTCGTTTCTCGCATGACCACTCCTCTCGTATCTTCGAATGGCACACGTTGTCGCGGGCCACCGTTGCGGGACTTCTTCACCATCCTGCTAGAAATGATACGAAATCCCGAAGACCACATGCTGAGCACGATAATCGCCGCTGAATCCGCCGCCCGTCGGAAAGGCCTGATCGAACACCAGATCACTCTGCGTGAACTTGTATTCGGTGAAAACGGCGATATACGGCGTCACGAACGCCCGCAAGCCTGCGATGAGATTGAAGCCGAAAGCCACGTCGCTGTCGCTGTTCGTCGTGGGCGACTGCCCGAGGTTGGCGATAAGTGCCGCGCCGCCGATGCCCGCATAGGGCTGAAACGTCTGCCCGGGATACCGCAGCAGAATATTGAGGCCGACATTCGTAATGCCCAGGTGGATCCCGGGAATATCGTCGAGATTCTTGATGTGTGGGGAGCTGTGAAAGGCGTCGAGCTCGATGCCGACTGCGCCGTTCCCCGGGTAGACACCGACTTTTCCGCCGTAGACCAACGCGTTCTTGAGGTCGAAATCAGGGGCCGTCAGTGATTGCAGAACGCCGGTGCCCTGGATGTTCTTCAGCTGATCGGCAAAGTTCACGCCGACCTGGCCCGCGACGTACCACTCCGCAACGGCGGGCGCCTGGCACCACAGCCAGCCGCCGACGCCGACCAGCCACGCACACCGCCACGCGGTGGTCCTTATCCGGTGCCGTACAGAGGCCATCGGTACTGAACCGTGCAAAACAAAGGCCACATGCTCTTTTCAGTGGATACATGGCGACTATCCCCTTCAGCAACACTCTCCTGGGGGCCAACCCGTCCGCCTCCTGCGCCCTCTGTCCTCGACGCCCAGGCGGGCCTAGGGATTTCCCTTGCTTACGACATTCGCTTGAGCAAGGCCGTTGGAACATGCATCGACTGCCATGTCGTCAGCCGCCGGCAATTCTATTTCTTCTCCACGTCCACCTCGAGCGTCCCCGCGATGTTGAGTACCGTCACTTCAACCTGCCCGTCGGCGGTGCGGGAAAACAGCAGGTCCGCCGAACCCTTTCCCACCCGCAGATGACGGATCTCCAGGCGTCTCATGAACCGCGGCAGGCATGGCCGAACCACGCGTAGCCGGCCGTCGAACCCGTCCGGCGTCAGCCCGAGCAGCGTTTCCACCAGGAACGGAATGGATCCGGCAGCCCAGGCTTGCGGATGGCACGCGACTGGGTACGGCACCGGCATCCCGTACTCTTCACGGGCAAAGCCGGTGAACAGTTCCGGCAGCCGATATTCCTCGAATTCCACGGCGGCATCCAGGAGGCCGGTGAAAATCCGCTCGGCCGCCTCGTCGAACCCGTAGCGGCGAAATCCGGCCGCAATAAGGGAATTGTCATGCGGCCAGACCGTGCCCAGGTGATACCCCATGGGATTGTACCGGCGCTCGCGGTTCGATAGGGTGCGAATCCCCCATCCGCTGAACAGGTCGGGCTGCATCATGCGCTGCACCAGGCGCTCCGCCTTCTCCTCATCGGCGATCCCGGCCCAGAGGGCATGGCCGGCATTGGAGGACACGACGCGGCACGGGCGCCCACCGGCCTCCAGTGCGAGGGCGTAACAACCTTCTTCCTCCAACCAAAAATCGCGATTGAACGACCGGCGCAGCTCTCGCGCTTCCTCCCGGAGCAGCGCAGCCCGTTCCGGTTCCTCCGTGCGCTCGTACAAATCCGCGATCGCCATTTTGGCCATATAGGCGTACCCTTGCACTTCGACGAGGGCGATCGGCGGCTCGGCGAAGCGCCCGTCGGCCGTGACGATCGCGTCGCCGGAATCCTTCCATCCTTGATTGATCAGGCCCTTGTCCCGGTTGCTGACGTACGTCACGTAGCCGTCGCCCGCCGCGTCCCCGAAGCGGTCGATCCACTCCAACGCCCGCTCCACCTGGGGCCGAAGCTCCTCGAACAGCGACAGATCGCCGGTCCAATATGCGTGCCGGCTCAGCAGAACCAGGAACAGGGGCGTGGCGTCGATTGTGCCGTAGTACGGCGTGTGTGGTATCCGGTTCATGCGCGCCAGCTCTCCGACGCGCAGCTCGTGCAGAATCTTGCCCGGCTCTTCGTCGCGCCACGGGCTCACCCGCACGCCCTGATAGCATGCCAGCAGCCGCAACGAATCCTTCGCCGTGTCGGCTCCGTATGCCAGCGTCTGCAGCGACGTGATCAGGCTGTCCCTGCCGAACAAGGTGGCGAACCACGGGATCCCCGCGGCGAAAAACTCGCCGCCGCCGATCCGGGTCTTCAGCATGTGCAGGTCCATGAGGCATTGCCGCATGACCCGGTTGAGCACCTCGGAATCGCTCCGGACCTCGGTCTCGCGGGTCATCCACTCTTCGCACTCCGACGCGTAGAGACGCGCCACACGCGGCAGCTCGCGCCGGATATTGGCCCGCGCGGCGGCGCTGCCGGGGCGATCTTCCGACTCCGATACGGCAAGGCACAGCCGGAAGACCTGGGAGGCTCCCGGTTCAAGCCGCAGGTGAAAGCGCACCGTCGTCCCCCTGGCATCATGCGGAGCGGGATCGAAGGCGATGGCCAAGCTCCGCAACAGGCCGTCCCCGCCTTGGTACATGAAGCAGAGGGTCTCCTCCTGCCAGCGCGGGCGGTACAGCTTGCCCTTGACCTCCCGCACGAGACCGCGGATCTCGAATACGTCTTCGAAACCCGCTCGGAACCGCATGGCGAGCGGGAACTCGACGGGTTCATGGCCGAAGTTCTGAACTTCCAGGCGCTCGTGCAGCAGGCACTGCTCGGAATCGATGACCCGATCCCACTTCAACCCGACGGTTTCCCGCGGTACCGTTCGCCCGCCCGGCAGGCTGAATTCGGGCGTCGTCAGCCGAAACGTCGCGCACGCCCCGTCGATGGCCCTGGCCGCCAACGGCTCAGGGCGCCGATCTCCGATCAAGAGCTCGTATCCGTTCAGGTACCGACAATCGTGGTAGTACAGTCCGAAGCCATGCCCCTGCACGAAGGGAATTTCCCCTTCCTCCGGGGACAGAAAAAACAGGTTGCCATGCTTGATGACGACGGCCTCTGCGATGCCGAAGACCACGGATGGCCCTCCTTTCGTCAAGTGTGTCCTTCTTTAGCTCGATGCCGGCCGCGCGTTAGGCGGCGCGGCGCCATTTCTTCACCCCCTGCGGCGCGTGTTCCATCATACCTGAGGACCGGCGGTCTCTCTCCTGCTTGGCGGAGACACTCAGCAGCATCAGGGCCGCCAGAGAAAGCCCCACCGGCAGCACGGCGTCCAAGGGCGTCGTCAGACGGAACCACACGTCGACGCAATACAATAACAGGATGGCGCCGTGAGGCCACACCGCTCGCTGCATCGGAAACGCAGTCTCGGCCTCGCTCGGTCCCGCGGAGTCCCGCTCTCCATGGATCGTGGACGCCATCGCCGCGCCGATCCCAGCCGCCATCAAATACAGCGCGACGTCTTTCCAGCGGATCCCCCCGAAATGGAAAAGATACACGCCGTCGTCCCCGAGCGACAGGATCCACAGAGATCGGCATCGGGACGAACGTCCCGTGTATCGAATCCTGGGCCGCTGTCTGTTCGTTCATAGCCGACCTCCCGCAGACGAGCGGAGGACGCGGACCGGAGATGCCGTCCGAGGATGCTACCCCGCTGCACGGCGCCGCCCCGCGGGCCCGCTTCGCTCCTTCCCGGATGCTTCCAACAGCGCTTTCAACTCGGCGGCGTTCTTCGCGGCATAGCCGCCTTGATCGTTGTCGAAATAGACATAGACCGCCGCGAGGGCCCTGCGCCATCCCCGGATGCGGAAGGCCCAGGCCTCCAAGGCTTCCGCGGAATAGTCTCCTTCATACTTGCGCCCCGGTCCATGCAGCCGCACGTAGGCGAAGTCGGCCGTCACGACCAGCGGAGACGCGAAGCCGGCCAACTCAAACATGCAGAACGCGGCGTTATGGCGGGTCAGCAGCCGGTACACCGCCTCGCAATGCCAGCTCGGATCCCGAAACTCGAACGCATACCGGTGACACCGCGGCAACGCGTCCAGGAACGCGTCGAGGCGGGCGAGGTTGCAGGTCCAACGGGGCGGCAGCTGAAACAGAATCGGGCCCAATTTTCTCCCCAGCGTTTCGACGGCCGGCAGGAACCGCTCAAGCGCCGAGGCCGGCTCCCTCAACTTTCGCCGATGGGTGATATAGCGGCTCACTTTCACGGCAAACCGGAACTCCTGCGGCGTCGCATCCCGCCAGGACGCGAACGTCTCCGCCGTCGGCAGGCGGTAGAAGCTGTTGTTGAGCTCCACCGTATCGAAGCGTGCTTGATACCAGGCCAGCATGTCGCGGGAAGGCAGGTCCACGGGGTAAAACGGCCCGCGCCAGTGGGCGTAATGCCAGCCCGACGTGCCGATGCGAAGCTCGCATCGCAAATGCGCGACGGCCGGTGACCGGCTCATGTTCGCGACCGGTGTGAAAGGCGCCTTGCTGTTCACGTGACTCCACCGGTGATCATCGGGCTGATGTCGCCGGACCGTGGCTTCGTCTTGAGGTAGGCTCGCAACACCTCCGCCACGGCTTGTCTGGTCGGCTTGTAATCACGGTGACCGGGCTTTCAGACATACCATTCCCCCCCACCGGGGGCGGCCTGGGGAGGTCCCTGAAATCGAGCAGGCGAGGGGTCGTTCTGCATTGTTCTGCTGTGCGGTTCCTCTGGCTTTCCCCAGGGGCCGAAGCGCCCGCGACACGGTATGTCTAATGAATCAGGCACGAACCATGAAAACGCGCGAGGGCAAAACCCTTGTGCTTGCGCCTTACACCGACGAGAGGAGGCACTGCTATGCGATCAACATTGGTGAGTTTGGCCATAGCGGTGGGTCTTGCCGCCGCTCTAAGCGGCTGCGACGCCACCATCGAATTGACCAAAGCGCCCTTCGATGCCACGACCGCGCTGTCGGGCGGCGTGACGGACGCGACCCACGAACTCCTTGAGCCCACCACCGAGTTCACGTCGAGCTTGACGCCGGGAGCCGAGGGGTTGAACGACCCGGCGCGGGCCCGGAAACAGCTCGAGCGCTTTGCCGCGTATTCCCACGAAAACCTTCGTTCGGACCTCGCGCGTGGCGAAGGGGAATACCTGACGTCCCTTGCCACCTTGGCGGGTGTGCCGCGCGATGAGCACGAGGCGTTCAGCATATCCATGCGCAATGCCTACTCCACCCTGTTCGCCGAGCACCTGACCGGCCCGGAATCGTCGGCCCGTGTCGTCAATGCCGCGTGGGATCACGGTCTCGGGCGAGCCTCCGCACAACGCTGAGCGCTGGCACGGACACGGCGAGCGGCGAAGTCCTGCCCTCGCCGTGTCAGCGGATCGGCGTGGCTCGCTACCCGTGGCCGGAGCGGGCGATGCCCGCAAGGGCGCCGGCCTTGTAGAGGCTGTCACGGATCGCTTCGTAGAGCCGGTCCACGGCCGCCTCTTTGGTCAGGAGCATGGCGGCGCCGGCCTTGCGCATGGCCTCCTGCGCTTCACCGTTGGCTTGCACCGACAAGCCGATTACGATCGTGTGGGGCCGCCGTTCTTTGATGCGGGCCGTCGCTTCGGTTCCGCCCATACGCGGCATGTTGACGTCCATCACCACGACGGCGGGCAGAAACCGCTCCGCCAGGGCGATCGCCTCAAGGCCGTCGGCTGCCTCCCCGACCACTTCCACGTCGGGGTACCCGTCGAGCACGCTGCGCAGACCCTGCCGCACCATGGCATGATCGTCGACCAGCAGCACTCGAACCTTGTTCGTGTGTCGTGCCTTGAAATGGTCGGTGGTGAGCGTCGATAGGTCCGGGGATCCCACCGGTCGATCGGCCGGCTCACCGTTCACCGGCGAGCCGTCCACCCTCGGTGGGCTGACCGTGCTCAGCGGTAAGGTCAGCGTTGCCGTGGTCCCCCGTGCCGGCGCCGAGTCCACGACGAAATCGCCACCCATAGCCCGCATTCGTTCCCGGATGCTGAAGAGACCGAACTTTGCCGACCGCGGGTGCACGTCGGCAGCCCCGGGATCCATGCCTTTACCCTCGTCACGAACCTCGATCTCGAGTAGGCCCTCCCGCCGCCTGACGGCTACGGTGGCGGCCCCCGTGTCGGCGTGTTTGGACGCATTCATCAGCAGCTCCCTGACCGACTGAAACAGCAGCACGGCTTGGTTCTCCGGCAACACGACCGATTCGCCGTCCTCCATCTCCAACGCGACGGCCAGCTCGTGCCGCTCCATATAGTCGGCCAGCCATTTGAGGGCAGCCGGCAACCCGAAGTCATGCAGCACCGGCGGCGCCAGGTCAGCCACGAGCGTCCGCGTGTAGGTCAGCGCCTCGTTGAGCACGTCCTCGGTCTGCTGGATCAGGCGCTGGCATTCGGGCACGACGCCGGCGATCCGCTTCGATTGCCCAAGCTTCAGACGGCAGAGCACCAGCATCTGCGCCAGATGATCGTGCAGCTCCATGGCCAGGCGCTTGCGCTCGCGTTGTTCGGTGAGATTCAACTCGGTCGCCAGAGCCCGCAGACGGTCCTGTGACTGCGTCAGCTCCTGCGTCCGGTCGGTCACGATCTGCTCGAGATGCATCGTGAGGGCCCGCAGCCGCTCCTCGCTCTCGCGCAGCGCCGCCTCCGCGCGCTTCCGTTCCACGGCGGTCGCCACGGTGCTGGCGATCGCCTGCGCCACGCCGATCTCTTCGGTGGACAACTGGTGCGGCCGGTTGAAATACATCATGAACTTCCCGATCAGCCGTCCTCGGTAGCATAAGGGAATGAACCCGAGCGCGCGAATCCCTTCCTGTTCGATCACCGCGCGCAGAGAGGGCTCCAGATCTGCGGACGCGACATCCTCCACTATAATGGGAGCCGGCTCGGCCGCGTCGGGGCGCCACGGAGAATGTCCCGCCACTGCCGACCGGTAGGCGTCCGAGAGCCCCTTCCAGGCCTGAATTTTGAGCGCGCCGGTCTCGTCGAACAGTAGGATGGACGCGCGGTCGGCATGCAGTGACTGCACAATGGCGTCGATGGCCTGCGCGTACAGCGCGTCGAGATCTTCCGCTCGGTGGACCCCGGTGGCCAGCTCGTACAGCACTTGCAGCCGCCGTCCCTGGGCGGCGAAGGCCTCCTCCCGCTGCTGCCGCTCGGTAATGTCGGTGTTCGTGCCGAACCAACGGACGATGCGACCGTCGGCGTTGCGAATCGGCACCGCCCTCGTCAGAAACCACCGATACTCGCCGTTCGCCCCTCGCAGCGGGAAGGTTTCGTCCCACACCTCGCCGGTTTCCAACGCCCGCTTCTTGCTGGCGACGACGCGGTCCACGTGGTCGGGATGGTGGACTTGCTGCCATCCCCAGCCGCGCAGATCGTCGCTCGTAAGTCCTGTGTAGTCGTACCAACGTCGATTGAACCAGTGGACCGAGCCCTGGGCGTCCATCATCCAGGCGAGCTGCGACATATTGTCGGCCAGCGCCCGAAACCGCTCCTCGCTGTCCTGAAGCTCGCCGAGCAATCGCGTTTTTTCATCTGCTACGGCGCGTAATTGGTCCCGTTGACGGGCGAGGTCCTGACGCTGCCGCCATAACTCGGCGAACACGTCCACCTTGCGCCGCAAGATGTCGGGCTCGACGGGTTTATAGAGGAAATCGACCGCGCCGGCATCGTAGCCCCGGAAACGCCGTTCGTTATCCTGATGGCCGGCCGTGAGAAAGATGATCGGGACATGCTTCGTGCGTTCCACTCCCCGCATCAGATCGGCCAGCTCAAAGCCGTCCATGCCCGGCATCTGGACGTCGACGATCGCCAGCGCGACCTCATGCTCGAGCAGCAGCTCGAGCGCCTCCATGCCGGAATGCGCGAGCAGCATCTCCGCGCCGTTCCGCCGCAGCAACCCCTTGAGGGCGATCAGGTTTGCTTCCTGGTCGTCCACCAACAGGCATTTGATCGGACTAGCTGACATGACGTCCTCCGCAAATCGCACACAGATACTCGGTGATGCCGCGGGGGCTGAGCACGCGCGCCTGTGCGCAAGCGGCCATCGCAGCCGCCGGCATCGCGGGCATCTCGGCCGTCTTCGGCGCTTGGACGAGGGCGACGCCGCCGGACCGGCACACGGCCCGGACGCCGTCCGCCCCATCCTCGTTGGCCCCGCTCAAGACGACCGCCACCAGCGCGGCGCCGTACGCGTCCGCCGCGGATTCAAACAGCACGTCGATCGAGGGCCGGGCATACCGGACCGGCTCCTCGCAAGACAAGGACAGGTATCCGCTCTGCTCGACGAGCACGTGATAGTCCGACGGCGCCACGTACACAGTGCCCGGCGCCAAGGATTCCTTGTCTTCCGCCTCCTTCACCGCGATCTCGCAGCGGTGGTGAAGCACGTCCGCCACGCCATCGGGCCCTTCCGCGGGGAGATGCACCACGATGACGACGGGAACCGGGTAAGAGGCCGGCAGGGCCGGGAGCAGAGAGGCAAGGACCGTCATGGCGCCCGCCGAGCCTCCGATGACGACGGCCCGTGGCGCGCGGCTCCCCTGTGTCGGGGGCCGTGTCATCGGTCGCCTCCCTTCCGGTAGATCCGCTCGCGCGGCGCGAATTCCGCAAACGCAGGAGCATAGCGGCTGAACCGCAGGGTTTCCTTGGCGCCGAGCCCTAAAAACCCGTTGCGCACGAGCGCCTCGTGAAACAAACCGATGGCGCGATCCTGCAGCGGGCGGTCGAAATAGATCAGGACGTTGCGACAGGAGATCAGCTGGATTTCGGCAAACACCGAGTCGCTCACCAGGCTGTGATCCGAGAAGACCGTCCGCCGGCGCAGCGTCTTGTCGAAGACGGCCGCGTCATAGGCGGCGGTATAGTAGTCCGACAGCGAACATCGGGCGCCCGAACGCCGGTGGTTGTCCGTGAACAACGCCATGCGGTCGAGTTCGTAAACGCCGGCCTCGGCGCGCTTCAGGGAGTCGGGGTTGATGTCGGTCGCGTAGAACGTCGTGCGGGCCTCCAATCCCTCCTCGCGAAAGAGAATGGCCAGCGAGTAGAGCTCTTCGCCGGTACTGCACCCGGCCACCCAGACTTTGATGGACGGATACGTCTTCAAGTGCGGCACCACGTCTTGCCGCAGGGTGCGGAAAAAACCAGGATCGCGGAACATTTCCGACACCGTCACCGTGAGATACTCGAGGAGCCGCGGCAGGACCGATGCATCGTGTAACAGCTTGTGCTGCAGGACCGAAAAACTCGGACAGCCGAACCGCTCCAGGGCGTGCGAGAGGCGCCGCTTCAACGACGCCATCGAATACCCCCGGAAGTCATACTGATAGGTTTCGTACAGCGCGTCCAACAGGAGTCTGAGCTCCACATCGCCGCGTTGGGCGGGCGCCGTTCTCATCGCGGCATCCACACCCGAATGAGCGACAGCAGCTTGTCCACATCGATCGGCTTGGCCAGATAGTCGTTGGCCCCCGCCGCCAGCGACGCCTCCTGGTCCTGCCGCATGGCCTTGGCCGTCAACGTGATGATGGGCAGCTTCTGCCATTCCGGCCGCATGCGGATTTCCCGGATGGCAGTCAGGCCATCCATTTCCGGCATCATGAGATCCATCAGGACCACATCAATCGGCTGCGATCCGGGAAGGCTCGCCTGCCGCAAGGCGTCCAGCGCCTCGCGCCCGTTGCGGGCGATATGGATGACGGCGCCCTGCGGCTCGAGCACGCTGCTCACGGCATAGATGTTCCGCACGTCGTCTTCGACGATCAGAATGTGCCGACCCTCCAAGGCGGCGCTCCGGCTGCGCACCTGCTGGAACGCCGCCTGCTGCGGCGGCAGGCCGGACTCGACCTTGTGCAGGAACAGCGTCGCCTCGTCCAGCAGCCGCTCCGCCGACCGCGCGCCTTTGACGATAATGGACGTGGAGTATTTCCTCAGGGCCTGCTCCTCCTCCGGCTCAAGATCACGCCCCGTATGCACGATGACTGGAGGGAACGGGTACCGGTCGTCACGGCTGATCGTCTCCAGCACCGTGAATCCCGACGCATCGGGCAGGTTGAGGTCGAGCACCATGCAGTCGAAGCTCGCCGACTCGAGGCGCGCCAGACATTCGGCGGCGGTGCCGACGCCGACGACTTCCACCCGGTCGCTCGCCAGCAGGCGGCTGACGGTGTCGAGCTGGACCGGATCGTCCTCGACGACCAGCACGCGGCGCACCTGGTGCGCCAGCCCGGTTTCCAGGGTCCGGAAGGCTTCGATCAACTGTTCCCGGCGCACCGGCTTCAGCAGAAAGCCGACGGCGCCCAGCGCCAGCGCGGTATCGTGGTAGTCGTGGCTCGAGATCACGTGCACCGGGATGTGTCTCGTGCGGGCATCCCGCTTCAATTGATCCAGCACCGAAAGACCGGAGTGGTCGGGAAGACCGATGTCGAGCAGCACGGCGCAGGGCGCGTACTGCGTGGCCAGCGCCACCGCTTCATCTCCGTGGGACGCGATGAGGGCGTGGAACGACCGCTCGTGCGCGAGGTCGTACAAAATGCGCGCGAACGGCTCGTCGTCTTCCACGATCAGCACCACCCGCCGGCTGCCGGGAAGCTGCTCCCGGTCGTCGGCCGAACGGGTCGCCAGTTTCGGCGGCGGAGCAGAGGCCGCCGGCACGCCGGTCTGATCAAGAAGCGGCGTCCGCCGGATGGGGGCCGCACGATCATAGACGGGCGGCACCACAACCGTGAACGTGCTGCCGCGGCCCACCGCGCTGCTCAGACGAATCTCTCCGCCCAGCAGACGCACCAATTCACGCGAGATCGACAAGCCCAGTCCGGTGCCGCCGTACTTGCGGTTCACGGCGCCGTCGGCCTGGCAGAACGGTTCGAAGATCGTCGTCTGCTGATCCTCGGCGATGCCGATGCCGGTATCCCGCACCGAGAAGGCGATCCGGCCGTCAGGCTCGCGGCGGACCGCCAGTTCCACCTCGCCCTGCTCGGTGAACTTGATGGCATTGGACAGCAGATTCTTGAGCACCTGATCGAGCCGCTTCGGGTCCGTCTCGATCGTCGGCGGCGCCTCGTCGGCAAGATGGAACGACAGGCGCAACCCCTTTTCCTCGGCCACCACCTGGAACGTCCGGACCAATTGCCCGATGAAGCCGGCGAGACCCACCGGCTCCGGATGAGCCTCCATCCGGCCGGCCTCCACCTTGGCCAAATCGAGAACGTCGTTGATGAGCGCCAGCAGATCGTTGCCCGCGGTCTCGATCGTCCGCGCCTGTTTGACTTGTTCTTCGGTGAGATTCCCGCCGGCGTTGTCGGCGAGCACCCGGGCCAGAATGAGCGAGGCGTTGAGCGGCGTCCGCAACTCGTGGGACATGTTGGCTAGAAACTCCGATTTGTACCGGCTGGCCTGCCGCAGATCGGCCGCATGCCGCTCGAGCGCCGCCTTGGCCCTCGCCAGCTCATCCCGCTGCAGCTCGAGCGCCTGCGCTTGCTCCTCCAGCTGGGCGTTGGTCTGCTCCAACTCGGCCTGCTGGGCCTCCAAGCGAGTTTGGGACAGTTGCAGGGCCTGGCTCTGCTCCTGCAGCTCTTCGTTGGCCGTGCGCAGCTCCTCGGACTGCGCTTGCAGTTCCTCCGCCTGGCGCTGCGTCTCTTCCAGCAGCCCATGGAGGCGACCACGGTAGTTGGCGGACCGCACCGCCACCGCCACGGATTCGGAGACGCGGGCAAGGAGCTCCTGGTCGGCCTCAGAGATCGGCTGAAAGAAGCCCAACTCCACCACCGCCTCAACGGTTCCGTCCACGACGAACGGCGCGATGAGAAGATGGAGCGGCCGGCCGCGGCCAAGACTGGAGCCGACCGTCAGATACCCCTCGGGGACGCCCTCGACCTTCGCGATGCGGCCGTCCTTGAGCGCCGCTCCCAGCAACCCGTCGCCGGGCTCGACGCACTCGGGAACCGACGCGTCGAGAGGCACGCCGTAGGTGGCAAACCGCCGGACCCTCGACGCGCCTTCTTTCAGGAAGATGGCGCCGGCCTGGGCCTCCAGATACTCGGCCAGAAAGGTGAGCACCCGTTCTCCAAGCACCGGTAGCGTCACGTCTCCGGCCATGCGGTCGCTGAGCGCAGTTTGGCCGGATTGCAGCCATTCCTGCTTGCGTATGGCGATCTTGTTCCGAACGAATTGATGCCCGATGGACCCGAGCGCCCAGGCCATCACGACCCCGAACCCGCGGTTCAGCATGGAGGTCCACGGGTCGAGACCCGGAGGGCTGAAGAGGTATCCCAGCACCGTCAACACCGACACGGTGCCGGCCACCGCCAACGGCAAAGCCGGCTGCCAGACGAAGTAGGTGAACACGACCGGCAGGAAATAAAACACCCACGCGAGCATGCCCAGCGGCGTGTACAGGTCCGCCAGAAGCACGGCGATCACGGAAGCGGCAATGGCGGCGTGGGATCCGGGCGTCGGCGTGCGTTGAAACCGTGTCATGAATGTCCGCTCCGCGTCGGCGCATGGCACGGCTCGCCGCTCATGGGCCGTAACTAGGGTTTTGGATAAGTCGGGGATTGTAACGGAAGGGGCTACGGGGGCTACCCTGGGCAGATCCCTAGTTTTTACGGATCCCAGGACCCACTCCGGGACGGTCCGCCCAACCCGGCCTGCGCCAAGCCTGCCTGCTGGAGCAGACGCGGCCAGGCGGCCGCGGAAACGTCCCGTTTCGACACGATGGCCCGCGCGTGTGTCAACATCCGGTCGATGTCCGGGGTGACCACGCGGGAGGTCACGACGATGACGGGAATGGCCTGTGTGGCGACGCCGTGCCGCAGTTGTTCGATTACGGCCGTCCCGTCCATCTCCGGCATCGTCAGATCCAGCAGAATCAGGTCAGGCCGCCGGTCGCGCGCGTAGTCCACGCCCTGCTGTCCCGACACGGCCTCGATGACGGACCAGCCGGCCTCGACCAGCGACCGGCTGAGGATGTACCGGTCCGCTTCCTGATCATCGATGACCAGAGCGAGCAACCCGCGGCCAGCCTCGGAGCGCGTACTCCGGAGCGCCCGATCGAGCCGCTCCAGCAGCCAGTCGCGCCGAACCGGTTTGAGGCAGTAGTCGTCTGCCCCCAGCGCAAGGGCCTTCTGGGGATCATCGACCGATGACACGACCAACACCGGGACGTGTCTCGCCTCGTCGCGCCCTTTGACTTCCGCAAGCCATTGCCAGGCGTGTTCGTCAGGCAGCAGGATGTCCAGCACGACCGCGGCGATGGGATGGCGCTCGAACAGGTCCCGGGCCTGTCGGATGCTTCCCACACACAGAGCCTGATAGGCCGTATGCCGAAAGAACTTCTGATACAAAAGCCGCGTCTCAGGCTCGTCCTCGACGATGAGCACGGGGATGAGCCCCGGCTCCGGCTGAACAGGCGCCGGCTCTTCGGCCACGGCGGCCCGAGCGCCCTGATAAACGACGGGGATCACGGCGATAAAGGTCGATCCGACGCCGAGACGGCTCTCCACGCGGATGGATCCGCCGAGCAGCGCCGCCAGGCTCCGGCACAGCGGCAGTCCCAACCCCGTCCCCTTCACCCGGCGCTGGATCGGATGGTCGATTTGCGAGAATTCTTCGAATATTCGGGCCTGGTCCTCTTCTGCGATGCCGATGCCGGTGTCGCTGACGCTGAAGGCCACCGCCTGGCCGTCCTCGGACAGCGTGGCGCGGACCCGCACCTCGCCTCGTTCGGTGAACTTGATGGCGTTGGAAATGAAATTGCGAAGAATTTGTGAGACTTTCCCCTCATCGGTATCCATCATGGGGATCCCCTCAGGCTCCTCGAACGTCAGGCTCACCGCGCTTCCCACGAGCAGGGGCCGCAGCATCCCGCGCAGCGCGCTGAACAGCGTCGCCGGCTCGAACGGCGCGGGGGTGATGTCCACCTTCCCCGCCTCGATCTTGGCGAGGTCTAAGAGGTCGTTCACCAGCTCAAGCAGGTCTTGTCCGCTCTTACGGATATAGCGCACCTGTTTTTCCTGCTCGCTGGTCAGTTCCCCGTCAGTGCGATCGAGCAAGAGCTGCGACAGTGCCAGCACGGCATTGAGCGGCGTGCGGAACTCATGGCTCATGTTCGACAGAAATCGGGATTTCATCTCGTCGGCCCGCCGGAGATGTGTGGCCTTCTCGTCCAGCTCGGCATACAAGGCGACCACGCCGCGGTTCGTGTCTTCCAGTTCGCGGTTGAGCCGTACCAATTCCTGCTCGCGGGCATGGAGTCTCTCCAGCGCCTGGAGTAATTCCTGATTCTGCTGCCGCACCTCCTCCATCGGGTTCCGGGGCTCCTGGCGTGCCAGTTGCCGTTGGATCCGCTCCACGGCGTCGGTGCCGATGGCCGCCGCCCCTTTCGGCAGCAGCTTCTTGAGAACGATCCCGGCACTCCCCGACATCACGTCGCATTGATCCATCAAGCGCCCGGCCGAATCCAGCGCCGGCTTCCACATGTCCGGCTCGCCGCGTGTCCCGGCTCGAGAGGCCGCCTTGGACGCGGCGACGCGAACGAGCAGCACCTGTGGGGCGGTTTCTCCCTCGAGCAGAAACTCGACGTGTCCCCCGCCGTCATGGTGTGCCGCCATGCGAGCCGCTTCCGATACCGCGGCGGAAATGCGCGTCTGATCCTGGCCGTCGAAGCCAAACAGGGCGGCTACCCGTCTGGCCCTCTGGCGGGCGGTCACGAGGTCGTCCTCAAAATTGATCACGAGCGTCGAAATACTGATTGGCATGGTGTTCCGTTGGTGTGCTTGTGGATCGTGCTTGTTTGGCACACAGCTTGGGAGGAATGTCTCGTGTCGTCTTACAAACAAAACCAACCGATCTTCTAGCCGGTTTCTTTCACCACCATGATCGTCGCGTCATCACGGCCGCGCGTAAAGTCACGGTACAGCACCGCGGCGATCAAGGCCGGGTCCTGCGCCTGCAGGCCGGGAAAGTGCGAAAGGTCCCAGTGCGTGGCGATGCCGTCCGAATGGAGCACGAGTATGGCCTTGGGAGACCAGCGGTGGCTGAATTCCGCCACGTTCCGGCACTCATGGCCCAACACGCCGTTATGGGACACCAAATGCCGGCGTTCGGTCCCTTCCACGACCACGGCGGCGATATTCCCGACACCGGCGAAACGCACGGTCTGCGTCTCCACCTCGATCACGGCCACGCCGAGCGCCGCGCCGCGGGTTGGTTTCGCGGCCTCGTGCCCGGCGCGAACCAACTCGACCGGCGACCGCTTCCCAGTCGCGTCGCGCACCGCCCCGATCACCGGCCACGCCGCCTGCGCGGCCACCAGCCCATGGCCGAGACCGTCCGCCACGGCGCACAGGCATCCATCGGCCAGTTGACGCACCACCCAATCATCCCCGCAGACCGTTTCGCCGTGTTTGCTCACCTGGACGACACCGAACGACAATGCCTGGCCGTTCCGGCCGTGAGATGACGGCGTGAGGATCCTCGCCACCACTGCCGTGCCCTTCCCCGGCTGCGAATAGATTCCGAACTCGCTCGCCAGCCGCTCCACGGCGCCCAATCCGGTGCCCGGGCTGCCGGTCGTGGAATATCCGTCACGGAGCGCCCGTGCCACGTCGGCGATCCCGGGCCCTCTGTCGATGGAGACGACTTCCATTCCCGCCTCGCCGTGCTGTCCAAGCGGACGGAGCAGCAGCTCTCCGCCGGTCGCGTGCTTGACGAGGTTCGTCGCGAGCTCCGTCACGACCAACGCGAGGCGTTCTGCGGCCGGTGCTTCCATCTCCGCCTGCATGGCCAGGTCCGCGGCGGAGCGGCGCGCGGCTGCCGGTTGGCTTGGCTCACTCACAGCGACGCGTCGCGATAGAATCATGTCCAATCCTTGGGGGCCTTTTGCCCGGCAGCGCTCACTTCCATCGCACGATGGTGACCGTCGTGCCCTTTCCAGGCGAGGATTCGATGTCGAATTCGTTCACCAGGCGCCTGGCCCCCCCCAGGCCCAAGCCCAGCCCGCCGCCCGTCGAGAATCCGTCCCTCATCGCCTGGGCGATGTCTTCGATGCCCGGTCCCTGGTCCACGAACACCAGTCTCACGCCGCGCCGCGCTCCGGATTCGAGCGTAACCATCCGCATCTCTCCGCCCCCGCCATGGATGAGCGTGTTACGAGCCAATTCGCTCGCGGCCGTAATCAGCTTGGTCTGATCAATGAGCGAGAACCCCTGCGTCACGGCGCGGTCCCGAACCAACTGCCGGGCCTTGATGATGTCATCCGCGTTCTGGAGGGCGACCACCTCATCACGCAGGGTGGCCATTGATCCCGCCTCGTGAAGCCGATGTCGCGTTGAGCAGTGCCATGCCGCTGTCCACGTTCAACGCCGTTTTGACACCCGGCAGGGCCATGCCCAGTTCGACCAGCGTGATCGCGACCGCCGGCCGCATCCCGACGACCACGGTGTCGGCGTCGAGCACCCGCGACATGGCGGCAATGTTGCCGATCATGCGGCCGATGAAGGAATCGACCACATCCACCGACGAGATATCGAGCAGCACGCCCCGCGCCTTTTCCGCCACGATTCTGGCTGTCAGTTCGTCCTGCAGCGTCATCGCAACCCGGTCGTGCATATCCACCTGGATGGTGACCAGGAGATACGGGCCCATTTTCAGAATTGGAATGCGTTCCATCCCTCAGCCCTCGTCTGTCTGGTTATCTCGTCTGCCTGAGCTATGCGGTCCGGCTGGTCCTCTCATCAGGTAGATCAGAGAGACCACGCACCAGAGACACCGCCTTGACGATCGTCACGCGCTCACGGCCCGTGTGACGGCAGCGCCGGTCCGCTGCAGGGCAACCCGAAACGCATCGGCCAGCGTCGCCTTCGTCACGATGTCGTTCAGGTTCACGCCCAGATGGACGATGGTCTGCGCGATTTGCGGACGGATGCCGCTGATGATGCAATCGGCCCCCATCAAGCGCGCCGCCGCCACGGTCTTCATGAGATGCTGGGCCACCAGCGTATCGACCATCGGCACACCCGTAATGTCGATCACGGCGATGCGAGCGCCCGTCTCGACGACGCGCTGCAGCAGGCTTTCCATCACGACCTGGGTTCTCGCACTGTCGAGCGTGCCGATCAAAGGCAGCGCCAGGATGTCGTCCCACAACTGCACCACAGGTGTGGACAATTCCAGGAGCTCCTGCTGCTGGCGGCTGATGACTTCTTCCCGGGTCTGCTGGAACGCCTCCGTCGTATGCAGACCGAGCGCGTCGATCAGGCTCGTCACCGACCACAATTCCCGCGCCAGCATGGCGGTCTGGTCCTGGTTGCGCCGCTGCATCAGGTCGAACAGCGGCTGTTTGAGAGAAAAGACGAAGGTCGCCGTTTCCTTGGGGCTGAAGCCCTGAAGCGCCCGCGAGCGGGACAGTTCTCCCAGAAAGTCCTTCACGGGTTTCCAGGCCGGCATCGAGGGGTCGTGTCCTTCCTCGAGCGCCTCTGAGAACAACTCCAGGAATCGCTGCGAGTCGCGGCGAAGCTCCTGATCTTTGATCAAATCGCGACGGAGGGTCTGCGCGTTCATCTGGTACGCGACCCACTCCTCGAGAAGCGCTTCTCGGTGACGGCGAATATCCTCGGCGAATGACGTGTGCGGCATGAAATCCTCCCCTGTGCGAGTAAATATGATGCGAATGGCTCTAGCCTTTCCGGCGGCGGGCATGGCCAGCCCGGGCACCGAGCGACACCTCGCAGCTCGGCGCCGTCCGAGAAAGGCACCCGTTCGGCACGGTCACGCTGCGCCTTTCGGCGACGGCGTCGTGATGGCCTCGCGAATGGTCCGGGTCAGCAGGTCGGCATCGGTTTTGGACTTGATGAGGTAGGTGTACGCGCCCAACGACTTGGCGCCCTTGGCGAAGGCGGTCCAGCCCAGTTCCGAGAGCATGATCACCGGGCGCTTGGGAGGCGGCTCGTCGCCGACGATCTCACGCAGGACCTCGTAGCCGGACTGGCTGCGCAGCCGAAGATCGAGCAGGACGCAGTCCGGATTGATCTGCTCGACCAGCACCAGGCCGCGCTCGCCGTCCTCCGCTTCATGCACTTCGTACTCGGACGGTCGCTGCTCGAGGAAGTGGCGGAAGAGATAGCGGTCCACTTCATTGTCATCGATGATCAGCACTTTCGTCGCTCGTTGGCCCATGGGCCCCTCCTCCGGCCGTGCCGGTTACGTTCGTTGAAACAAGATTCGCTTGATGGCCACCCGGTTTTTATCCAGAATGCCGGCCAAAATAACCCCATACGACAGCAGGCGCACCGCGTAGACGAGGGGCTCTGATTCGAAGCTGACGACATGCCCGACGGCCAGCGTATACCCGGCCACCATGATGCGGCTCAGCGCCCCCAGCGCGAACGACCAGGCGAAGAAGAGAAAAAACCGGTCGCCGGTCACCTTCCAGTAGCGAAGGAAAAACAGCATGGAGACGAGGTCCCCGACGACGATGGCGCCGAGAAGGAACTCCTTGAGGTTGTTCCACTGAATCCAATCCATCGCTCATTCCGTCTCGAAGACCAGCCCGCGCAGCAAGACGCCCAGCGCCGTAAGCGACACGGCGTAGCGAAAGACGCTCAAGTCCGGAGTTTCCGGTACGACGACCTTATCGATGACCAACAACACATTGTTCGCCGTCGTGATGACAAAGAAGAGCCCGCTCCACAGCAACAGCCGGTTCTGGGTCCGGCCGTGCGCTTGGAGCAGCAGCCAGGCACACAGGCCCGAGGTCAACGTGCACAAGACATAGATGCTCGTCCCCATTTCACTCCTCCGCCGACAGCTTGAACGCCTTGGCGAATCCCTCGATACGGGTCTTCGCCTTGGCATGGACCAAATTGGACACGGGCACGAGATGCTTCGCGTAGTAGTACGCCAGCCGATCCACCATTTCCCGCAAGTCGCCGTTCTGAGGGCGATAGCGGTAGGCCACGCCGTTCTCCGTGCGCTCCATCAGCAAGAGTCCCTGCTTGCAGAGCCCGTCCAGGACCGGGGCGCAGCTCGCGTCCGTGATGTAGAGCCGTTCCGCCACGCCGTGGCAACTCCACCAAGTGTCCGGGCTCTGCCGAAGCAGCAACACGGCCTCGAGCTGCGCGATGGAGTCGATGCGATCCAGAATAAACTTCGCGACGTCCGGTGGAATGACGGGTTGTTCCATGCGGCCTCGGTTAAGCTCCTTTCGCCAATGATCAGCGCGGCCGTCCGGCCATTCCCGGCTGGGCGGCCTGGCGACAGGCCACGATCATGGCATGCAACTGATCCGCGACCGACTCCTTCGACAGGTAGGCGGACGCCCCGGCCTCGTTCATCTTCTGTTCGTAGTGCCCGCTGATATGCATCGACAGGCCGATCACGATCGTGGAGGGCCTGGTGGTCTTGATGCGGGCCGTCGCCTCGACGCCGTCCATGATCGGCATGTTGACGTCCATGATGACGACGTCGGGGCTCAAGCCCTCCGTCAAGGAGACGGCCTCGACGCCGTTGCCGGCTTCTCCGACCACTTCGGTGTCGGCATAGCTTTCCAACAGCGTCCTGAGGCCCTGCCGAACCACGGTGTGGTCGTCCACGAGTAGCACGCGAACGCGCTTGCCGTCCGATGCGCTCCCTCGCGGTTCATCGCCCACCGCCGCCGGAGCGGACTCACTGCGGCTGAGTGCTCCGTCCGGCATCGAGTCTCGATCGGCGGTCATGGGCAGGCGTGTCCCGGTCAGCGGGAGAGTCAGGCACGCCTTGGTGCCGTGTCCGGGGGACGATTCCAGGTGGAAGCGCCCGCCGAGCGTCGCCATCCGCTCCCGCACGCTGAACAGACCGAACTTCGATGACATCGGGCTCGCTCCGAGATCCACCGTGGCCGGGTCGAAGCCGCGGCCGTCGTCCCGCACTTCGATGGCGAGCTGGTCGTCATGGCGCCTGACCGTCACGTAGGCGGTCTCGGCGGCGGCATGCTTGGATGCATTCATCAGGAGCTCGCGGACCGACTGGAACAGCAGCACGGTCTGGTTTTCCGGAATCTGCAGATCCTCGTGGCCGCTCCAGTCCACCACGACGGAGAGATCATGGCGCTGCATGTGGTCGCCCAGCCACTTCAGCGCCGTGGGCAGCCCGAAGTCGTGCAGCACCGGCGGGCTCAGATCGGCCACCAGCGTGCGGGTATATTTCAGCGATTCGTCGAGCACGTCGGTGGTCTGCGAGATGAGGGCGGCGCAGTCGGGGTTCACGTCGGGCATGCGCCTGGCCTGGGAGAGTTTGAGCCGGCCCAAGACCAGGAGCTGAGCCAAGTGGTCGTGAAGATCGGTGGCCAGCCGCTTGCGCTCCCGCTGTTCGGTAAGATTCAGTTCGGTCGTCAGCGCCCGGAGTCGCTCCTGCGACTGGGTGAGTTCCCCCGTCCGCTCCTTGACCCGCTGCTCCAGTTCGGCGGCGAACCGGCGCAGGGTCTGGTGCGCGAGGTGACGCTCCGTGATGTCCCGATTCGTCTCCATGACGAGCACACGGCCGGTCTCCTCTGCAATCGGCACCATCCGGCTCTCGACGATCACCGGCGTGCCGTCCTTCTTGCGCTGCTCGATTTCCCCGTACCACTTCGCGCCGGCGATCAGTCGGGACTCGAATTCTTCCCTCGGCACAGGGAGGCCGGTCTTGAGCAAGTCATGCGTGGGCCGCCCGGTCGCTTCGTCCCGGGTATAGCCGTAGAGTTCGGCCGCCCCCTCGTTCCAGTAGACGATCCCCTCGTCGATGCGCCACACGATGACGGCTTCGTGCGCCTGTTCCAGCAAACCGGCCCGCCAGCGAATTTCCTCTTCAGCCCGTTTGCGCTCCGTGATATCCCGCACGATGCCTGTGAACAACGCTTCGCCGCCGACGTTCGTCTCGCTGATGGCGATCTCCACGGGAAACAGACGGCCATCCCAGCGGCGGCCCTTCAACTCCCGCCACACGCCCACCACGTGGGCGGGGCCCGGCACGAATCCGAAGGGTGACGGCCCGGTCTGCGCATCGGAGGGCCGGGGAATCACGGTGGAGATGTGACGTCCGAGCAAGTCGTCACGGCGGTACCCGAACATGCGCTCCGTGGCCGCGTTGCAGGACCGGATGGTCCCCATCGCGTCGACGGTGATGATGCTGTCGATCGCCGTTTCCACCAGCGTCCGGTACCGCGCCTCGCTGTCCCTGAGGCGACGTTCCGCTTGATGCTTGTAGAGGGCAATCTCGATCTGCGTCACCAAATCGCGCTCGTCGAAAGGCTTGAGAATGTAGCCGTACGGTTCGGTGACGCTGGCCCGTTTGATCGTTTCGCGGTCGGAGTGCGCGGTGAGGAAGACCACCGGCACGTCGGCAAAGGCCTTCAGGCATTCGGCCGTGACGATCCCGTCCACCGGGCCGGCCAGGCGAATGTCCATCAGCACGAGGTCGGGATCGCCGGCCTTGGCCAGCTGCACCGCGTGCTCGCCGCGGGCCGCGGGGCCGATGATCCCGTACCCGGCCCGTTCCAGCTTATAGGCCAGATCGGCGGCGACGACGGCTTCGTCTTCAACGATGAGTATATTTGCCTGCACCATCCGGCACCGCCTTTGCGTCTTGAGGCTCTCCTGCGTGGTCGCCTGCCAACGGGAACCGCAATTCGAACGTCGTCCCCGCCGCGTTCTTCCATTCCAGCTCGGCCCCGAGCTGGTCGCTCAGCATACGGATCAATCGCAGCCCCAGCGACGGAGCGGCTTGCCAATCCATCCCGGCCGGAAACCCTCGCCCGTCGTCTTGGAACACCAGGCGCACCTTGCCGGATTCGACCCGGGCCAGCGTAATGCCGATCGTCCCCCCGTCGCGGCCCACGAAGGCGTGCTTCAAGCTGTTCGTCGCGAGTTCATTGAGGATCAACCCGCAGGGGATCGCCATGTCCACCGGCAGCGACAGCGCTTGGAGGTCCAGACGCAGGGTGACGTTCCGCGATTGCTCGCCATGCGCCTGAAACAGCTCGTTCATCAGATTTCTGGTGTACGCGCTCAGCTCGGTCTGGGCCAGGTCCTCCGACTGATAGAGCTTTTCGTGCACCAGCGCCATGGAACGCACGCGGTCGCGCGCGTCCCCGAAGAGCGCTTGGACCGCCGGGTCGGCCTGGCGGGCTGCCTGCAGATCGATGAGGCTTGAAATGACCTGCAGGTTGTTTTTCACGCGGTGGTGGATCTCCTTGATCAGAATCTCCTTTTCCCGCAGCGAGGCCTTTAACTGCTTCAACCGGTCCTCGATTTCGGTTTCCATCGCGCGGTTCATGGTGGTTAGCGTCCGCGTCTTGCGGAAGAGGTCCACGAAGACCGCCACCTTCGACCGCAGGATGAGGGGGTTCACGGGTTTGCTCAGATAGTCCACCGCGCCCGCGCCGTACCCCTGCAGGACGTCCTGGTCCTCGCGGTAGTACGCGGTCAGGAAAATGATCGGCACGTGCTGCGTGCGCTTGCGCTGCTTGATCATCTGGGCCAGCTCGTACCCGCTGATGTCCGGCAGGCGCACGTCCAGCACGATGACGGCGAACTCTTCGCGCACGAGCGCCAGCAAGGCTTCGTCCGCGTTCCGCGCCCTGAACAGCCGGTAGTCCGCTGCCGACAGGATGCTCTCGAGGACGTCCAGATTCCGGGGATCGTCGTCCACGAGCAAGATGTTCGCGATGTCCTTCATGCGTCTCCCGCGTGACGAGCGGAACGCGCGCGGCGTGCGCGGTCACGACGACTGACTCGTCCCTGCCTGTGTGTGGGCACGTCTCGCACGTCCCGCTCTATCGGTACAGCCACACCCGCAGCATCGAGAGCAGCTGGTCGGTGTTGACCGGCTTGGCGACGTAATCCGAGGCGCCTGCCTCCAGGCATTTCTCCCGGTCTCCTTTCATGGCTTTGGCGGTCAGCGCCAGAATCGGCAGGGATCGGTACCGCGCGTCCTTGCGGATCTCCCGGATCGTTTGGTAGCCGTCCATCTCAGGCATCATGATGTCCATCAGCACCACGTTGAGATCCGGCGTGGATTGAATCATGTGGATCGCCTGCCGCCCGTTCGTCGCGCTGATCACCTCCATCTCATGATTTTCCAGCACGGTCGTCAGTGCGAAAATGTTGCGTGCGTCGTCGTCCACCACCAGCACCATGCGGCCTTTGAGCACTTCGTTGGAATGATGCAGTCTCGCCAACAGCTGCTGTTTGGATGGCGGCAGATCCGCCACGACGCGGTGGAGGAAGAGCGCCGTCTCGTCGAACAGGCGCTCCGGCGACTGGACGTCCTTCAGCACGATGCTCTTCGCCACCGCCCTCAACCGGCGCTCCTCCTCGGGGCTCAGATCCTTGCCGGTGAAGACGACGATCGGCACGTGGCTCAGAGACCCTTCCCCCTTCACCTGGTCCAACAGCTCGAACCCGCTCATGTCGGGAAGGCGCAGATCGAGGACGCAGCAGTCGACCCCTCCCCCGCGGAGCGCCTCGAGCGCGGCAGCGCCCGTGCTGACGTTCGTGATCTCGATGTCGTCGTGGAGCAGGAGCTCGTTGATGCTGCGGCTCTCCACTTCGTTGTCTTCCACCACCAACAGGCGCTTCAGGTGCGGCGTCAGGAACGTCCGGATGCGGTCGAAGCAGGACTCCAGCCCTTCGGTGGTGACGGGCTTCACCATGTAGGAAAAGGCGCCGTGCGACAGGCCGTGCTGCTGCTCCTCCTCGAGCGAGATGATCTGCACGGGAATATGGCGCGTCCGCGGATCCATCTTGAGGTTGTTGAGTACGGTCCAGCCGAGCATGTCGGGCAGAAAGATGTCGAGCGTGACGGCCGCCGGAAGATACTCGCGCGCCAGCTCCAGCGCCTCCTTGCCCCGCGTGGCGACCACCCCCTTGAATCCCTTGTCCCGCGCGAGCCCCAGCAGCACGCGCGCGTAGTGCGGATCGTCTTCCACGATCAGCAGGACGAGGTCGCCCTCGGCGATGCCGTCGCGGTCGTCCTGGATCTTCTCATCCACCACCGGCAGCACGGGCAACGCCGCGGCATGGCCCCCAGGCACGGCCGGCGCGGAGCGCAGGTCCCCGGACGCCGGGCCGGTGTAAACCAGGGGAAGGTAGAGCGTGAACGTGCTGCCCTGACGCGCCTCGCTGGCCAGACGGATTTCGCCACCCAGCAGAGTCGCCAATTCGCGGCTGATCGCCAGACCCAACCCCGTGCCGCCGTATTTGCGGCTGGTGCCGGCGTCCGCCTGCTGGAACGCCTCGAAGATCAGCTTCTGCTTTTCCGGCGCGATCCCGATGCCCGTGTCGGAGATCGACAGGGCCATGACGCTGTGGGCCCGGCTCAAAATCGGGTGGTCCGGAGACCAGCCGTCCGCCGCGATCCGCACGCTCATCGCCACGTGGCCGTGCGACGTGAACTTGAAGGCGTTCGACAGCAGATTCTTGAGGATCTGCTGGAGCCGCTTCGGATCGGTCGTGAACGCGCGCGGCAGCCCCGGATCGAATTCGAGATGGAACGGCAGGCTCTTGGATTCCGCGATGTGCCTGAAATTGCGCTCGACGCTTTCGCGCAGGGCGCCGAACGTCATCTCCTCGGCTTCGACCGTGACCGTCCCCGACTCGATCTTCGACAGGTCGAGGATGTCGTTGATCAGGTTCAACAGGTCGGATCCCGCGCTGTGAATGTTCCGGGCGAACTCCACCTGTTTCGGCGTGAGGTTGCCGTTCGTGTTGTCGGCGAGTTGCTGCCCCAGGATCAATATGCTGTTGAGCGGCGTGCGCAGCTCGTGCGACATGTTCGCGAGGAACTCGGACTTGTACTTGGAGGTCAGGGCCAGTTCCGCCGCCTTTTCTTCGAGCGCGCGGCGCGCCTGCTCCACTTCCTTGTTCTTGCGCTCCACTTCCGTGTTGCGCTCGGCCAACTGCTTGGCCTTGCGCTCCAGTTCCTCGTTCGTCTGGGTCAACTCCTTCTGCTGCGACTGGAGCTCCGCCGTCAGCTGCTGCGACTGCTGCAGGAGATTTTCCGTGCGCATCGTGGCTTCAATCGTGTTCAGCACCACGCCGATGCTCTGCGTCAGCTGCTCCAGGAAGGTCAAATGGGTCACGGTGAAGGGGCGGAGCGCGGCCAGCTCGATCACCGCCTTCGTCTGGCCTTCGAACAGCACCGGCAGCACGACGATGTTGGCCGGCACCGATTCACCCAGGCTGGAATGGATGATCGCGTAGGACGGCGGCACGTCGGTGAGCAGGATCCGCTGCTTCTCGACCGCGCATTGTCCGATGAGGCCTTCGCCCGCGCCGAACCGCTCCGCAGGCTGTTTGCGGCTGGCGTAGGACGCCAGCAGGCGGAGCGCGGGCTGCTGGCCTTCTACGATGTCCATTTGATACATCGTGCCTTCCTGGGCTTCGACCAGCGGCGCCAGCTCCGACAGCAGCATCCGGCCCACGGTGAAGAGATCGCGCTGGCCTTGCAGCATGCGGGTAAACTTTGCCACGTTGGTCTTGAGCCAGTCCTGCTCTTGATTGCGCTCCGTCGTGACGCGGAGGTTGTCGATCATCGTATTGATGTTGTCCTTGAGCTGCGCCACCTCGCCCCGCGTCTCCACCTGAATGGAGCGCGTCAGATCGCCCTTGGTCACGGCGGTGGCCACTTCAGCGATCGCGCGGACCTGCGTCGTGAGGTTGGCGGCCAGAAGATTGACGTTGCCGGTCAAGTCCTTCCACGTACCGGCCGCGCCCGGCACGTTGGCCTGGCCGCCCAGCCGGCCTTCGACGCCGACCTCCCGCGCCACGTTCGTGACCTGATCGGCGAACGTGGCCAGCGTGTCGGTCATGTTGTTGATCGTTTCGCCCAGCGCGGCGACCTCGCCCTTGGCTTCCACGGTCAACTTCTGCCGGAGGTTGCCGTTCGCGACGGCGGTGACGACCTTGACGATTCCGCGCACCTGGTCCGTGAGGTTCGTCGCCATGACGTTGACGGAGTCGGTCAAGTCTTTCCACGTGCCCGCCACGCCGGGCACGACGGCCTGCCCGCCGAGCTTGCCTTCCGTGCCGACTTCCCGCGCCACGCGCGTCACCTCGGCCGCGAACGCGTTCAGTTGGTCCACCATCGTATTGATGGTGTTCTTGAGTTCCAGAATCTCGCCTTTGACGTCCACGGTGATCTTGCGCGACAAGTCGCCGCGGGCGACCGCCGTTGTGACCTCCGCGATATTCCGGACCTGGGCCGTGAGGTTGGCGCCCATGGCGTTCACCGAGTCGGTCAGGTCCTTCCACGTGCCGGCGACGCCGGGCACGACGGCCTGCACCCCGAGCCGCCCTTCGGTTCCCACTTCGCGGGCCACCCGCGTGACTTCGGACGCGAACGACCGCAGCTGCTCCACCATCGTATTGATGGCCTCCTTCAGCTGCAGAATTTCGCCCCGCACGTCGACCGTGATCTTGCGCGACAGGTCCCCGTTCGCCACGGCAATGGTCACCTCCGCGATATTCCGCACCTGCGCCGTCAGGTTGGAGGCCATGGAGTTCACGTTGTCGGTCAGGTCCTTCCACGTGCCCGCCACGCCGGGCACGACGGCCTGCCCGCCCAGCTTCCCTTCCGTGCCGACCTCGCGCGCCACGCGCGTCACCTCGGCCGCGAAGGACCGGAGCTGCTCGACCATCGTGTTGATGGCCTCTTTGAGCTGGGAGATTTCGCCGCGGACGTCCACCGTAATCTTTTTGGAGAGGTCGCCGTTCGCCACCGCGATGGTGACTTCGGCGATGTTCCGCACCTGGTCGGTCAAGTTCCCGGCCATCTGATTCACCGAGTCGGTGAGCTCCTTCCACACGCCGCTCGCGCCTTTGACTTGCGCCTGCCCGCCCAGCTTGCCGTCCGTGCCGACTTCGCGCGCCACGCGCGTCACCTCCGAGGCGAACGACCGGAGTTGCTCCACCATGCTGTTGGCGGCTTCCTTCAGCTGCAGGATTTCGCCCCGCACGTCCACGATGATCTTCTTCGACAAGTCGCCGTTGGCCACCGCCACGGTCACTTCGGCGATGTTCCGCACCTGCGCGGTCAGGTTGCCGGCCATTTCGTTGACGCTTTCGGTCAGTTCCTTCCAGACGCCGCTGACGCCTTTGACTTGCGCCTGGCCGCCCAGCTTGCCTTCCGTGCCCACCTCGCGCGCCACGCGCGTCACCTCCGAGGCGAACGACCGGAGCTGCTCCACCATGACGTTGATGGTTTCCTTCAGCTGAAGGATCTCGCCGCTGACGTCCACCGTGATCTTGCGCGACAGGTCCCCGCGCGCCACCGACGTGGCCACCTCGGCAATGTTCCGGACTTGCGCCGTCAGGTTGTTCGCCATGGAGTTCACGTTGTCGGTCAAATCCTTCCAGGTCCCGCCCACCCCCGGCACGACGGCCTGCACGCCCAACTTGCCTTCGGTGCCGACCTCGCGGGCCACGCGCGTCACCTCGGCCGCAAACGCGTTCAACTGGTCCACCATCGTGTTGATGGTGTTCTTGAGCTCCAGAATTTCGCCCTTCACGTCCACCGTGATCTTCCGTGACAGGTCCCCGCGCGCGACGGCCGTGGCCACTTCGGCCAGGTTGCGCACCTGCGCCGTGAGGTTCGCACCCATCGCGTTCACCGAGTCGGTGAGGTCCTTCCAGGTCCCGCCCACGCCCGGCACGACGGCCTGCACGCCCAGCTTGCCCTCCGTGCCGACGTCCCGCGCGACGCGGGTGACCTCGGCCGCGAACGCGTTCAGCTGGTCCACCATCGTATTGATGGTGTTCTTCAACTCGAGAATTTCGCCCTTCACGTCCACCGTGATCTTGCGAGACAGGTCCCCGCGCGCCACGGCCGTGGTCACCTCGGCGATGTTGCGGACCTGCGCCGTGAGGTTGTTCGCCATCGCGTTCACCGAATCGGTCAGGTCCTTCCAGGTGCCGCCCACGCCCGGCACCTGGGCGTTGACGCCGAGCTTTCCTTCCGTGCCCACTTCGCGGGCCACCCGCGTGACTTCCGACGCAAACGACCGCAGCTGCTCCACCATCGTATTGATCGTTTCCTTGAGCTGGAGGATCTCGCCCCGCACGTCCACCGTAATCTTGCGCGACAGATCCCCGCGCGCCACGGCGACGGTCACTTCGACGATGTTGCGCACCTGCGCCGTCAGGTTGGAGGCCATGGAGTTCACGTTGTCGGTCAGGTCCT
>JBDZVU010000121.1:0-6888 GCA_040255845.1 Nitrospiraceae bacterium
CAGTCCTTGATGATCCCTACGCGCTGGCTATCCAAGGACTCGGCGCCGTCCAAGTAGAACACGACGCACCCGCTGATGACGGTATCCAACGTCATCAGCTGTCCTTGGTGGGGGCTGGAGAACTGCGGCCACCCCTCCGCGCAATGCTCTTTCCAGACCGATGCAATGGTCTGCCGGCTCATAACTCAGCCTACCCCAGCCAGATCGGGCCCCGCAACTTAGGGATAGAGTCCGCGCTGGGTGTGCGCCTGCGCGACCTCTTGGATGCCGCTCATGAGCGCCGCCATGCGCATGGACGTGCGGCGATCCGTCGAGACCTGCAGTGTGCGGTGGAACGCCGACGTGATGAGGTTGCGAAGCCGTTGTTGAATGTCCGTCGCACTCCAAAAGAACCGCTGCAGATCTTGCACCCACTCAAAATACGACACGATCACGCCCCCCGAATTGGCTAAGATGTCGGGAATGATGAAGACCCCTTTATCGGCAAGGATACGGTCGGCATCGAGCGTGGTGGGTCCATTTGCGGCCTCGGCCAAGACCTTGCATCGAAGGCGGTCCGCATTCTTGCCCGTAATCTGCTCGGACAGCGCGGCGGGGACCAGCACGGTACAGTCGAGCTGCAGCAACTCTTCGTTGGTAATGACGTCGCCCAGGCGCGTCTCGGCCAGTCCTTGCCTGCCGGTCCGATACCGGCGCAGCAACTCCGCCACATCCAGACCCGCGGCATTGTAGATGCCGCCCGAGACGTCGCTGACGGCCACGACCCGCGCGCCATGCTGCTGCATGATCAAAGCGGTATGCGACCCGACGTTGCCGAACCCCTGAATGGCGACCGTGGTTCGCTCAATCGGAATGTTGAGATGCTTGAGCGCCTCCAAGGTGACGTACACCACGCCTCTCCCTGTGGCTTCTTCCCGCCCAAGGCTCCCGCCCAAGGACAAGGGCTTTCCGGTCACGACACCCGGGACCGCAAAGCCGACTTGCTGGCTGTAGGTGTCCATGAACCACGCCATGATCTGCGCGTCGGTGCCTACGTCGGGGGCTGGCACATCCTTGTCCGGGCCGACCAGCGGATAAATTTCCGCGGCGTATCGGCGGGTCAGTCGCTGCAATTCTGCCTTGGACAGCTGTTTGGGAGCCACCTTGACCCCGCCTTTGGCACCCCCATACGGAAGACCGGCCAAGGCGCACTTCCAGGTCATCCACATGGCGAGCGCGGCCACCTCTCCCAGGTTGACGTCGGGATGATACCGAATACCTCCTTTGCACGGTCCCCGAGAGGAATCGTGCTGCACGCGGTACCCCGTAAAGACTTCCACCCGACCGTCATCCATCCGAACGGGCACGGCGACTACGAGGGACCGTTGCGGGAGCTTGAGCCGCTGCCGAAGGTTGGGGTCCAACTGCATCGCTTCGGCGGCGGCATCAAACTGGTCGACCGCCAAACGGAACGTGTGTGTATTAAGCTCGTCCATCTGTCACACCAGGGTTGAGGGAGTGAAGTGGCACCACCGGCCAATCGACTCGGAACACTTCGATGAAGAGGCCGGCCAGATCAGCCTTGATCTGCTCGATGCTGGGCGCCGCCACAGCCGCGGCAGCCAGCGACGTCATGACGCAATCGGACAATCCGCAGGGGTGAATAACCTCGAACGGCGTCAAATCCATCGCGACGTTGACCGCCAGACCGTGCAGGGCGACGCCGCGTTCGATGCGCAGGCCGATGGATGCGATCTTGGCTCCGTCGACCCATACACCGGGCTTCCGGTCAACCCGGGTTCCCGCGACGTTCCAGCGGGCGAGCAAGCGGAGCACAACGTCCTCGAGCAGCCGCACAAACTCCTTGGGGCCGGCCGCGTGGCGGGAGACGCGGACGATCGGATAGAGCACGATCTGCCCTGGTCCGTGGTAGGTCACCGAGCCGCCGCGATTGACCCGATGCACGTCCGCGCCGCGATTCCGCAGCAGCGCTTCGGAGTGTCCATAGTGAGAGGAAAGCGTCCGGCGCCCCAGTGTATAGACGGGCAGATGCTCCAGGATCAGCACCGTGTCCGGAATTCTGTCCTCGCACCGGTCGTTGTGGAGGGTCTGTTGCTCCTCCCACGCCCGTGCGTACGGCACAGGGTGATGCACGGTATAGAGCACGCCGGGGGCATCTGCCGTGCCGGTTGAGGGCTGCGGCGCCTCGGCAGTGGGGAACGGGATCACTGACTCACCTTGTGGAGGGCGGGCCGCTCGAGCGTCACGGACGCCACTCCACTCTTCCGTTGGACGGTCACCTGCATCGGCCCCCCCTCCCGCATGACGCTGTGCCAAAAGTCGCCCATGTTATAGATCTGGTGCTGGTCCAACGCGGTGATGACGTCGCCGTCCTGCAGACCGGAGGCTGCCGCCGTCTTCGACGAATCCAGGTTGACGACGAGGATGCCACGGTCTGCATCCAGCCCAAAACTTGCGGCGACGCTTGGGGTGACCGTGACCGGCGTAAACCCAAAATCCGGCCGCGTGACGCTCCCTCGTAGAATCATGGATTGGATATGCGGATAGACGGATTCCATCGTGATGGCATAACTGATCGCTTGGGCCGATGGCGCGATGGCCACGTTGATCCCCACCACTTCACCGTACAGATCCACAAGGGGACCGCCGCTGTTGCCTGGGTTGATGGCTGCGTCGGTCTGGATGAGATCGTACAACGTTTCTCCGTTCGGGGTCAGGACGGAGCGATCGACCGCGCTGACGACTCCCACGGTGACGGTCGAACCGCCTTTCAAGGCCAGCGGATTGCCGATGGCGACAACCGTCTCACCAATCTCCAAGGCGGCCCGCTGGTTCAAGGTGGCAGGCACCAGGTCCTCGGCCGTGATTTTGACCAGCGCCAGATCGAGCAAGAAATCGCGAGCCACCACGCGTCCCGGCGTGAGCCGGCCCGTGTGCAGACCCACCACCAGGCTCTTCACTCCTTCGACCAGGTGATTGTTAGTGAGGATGTAGCCGCTCTTGTCGATGATGATGCCTGATCCGGATCCGGACTGCATGGAATGCGGGGACGAGCTGGCGGGCGATCCCCTGGACAAAATGGTGACGACGGAAGGACGTACCTTCGCGACCACGGCTGGAATCGACAACAAGGAGTCCTGTGCAAGGACTGGGACCGCGTGGAGAAGCACGAGAAGCAGGGGAAAGCCGAAGAGCCAGAAGCAGGTCAGTGGCTGATAATGAATGGTTCGGATGATGAAGGATCGACGGGAGGTATCCGGCGACTGCAGCTTGCGCATAGAGCCCGCATTGTCGCACATCCCACTGCCCGGCGAAAGCCGGGGCGCCGAGGGACACCCTCGGCGCCACCGACCGGCTTATTTGATGGCGGCGAACAGCTCTTTGATCTCGGGCGTCTTGAGCTTCTTGAGCGCCTTGGCCTCAATCTGTCTGATCCGTTCCCGGGTCACGGACAGGCTCTGTCCCACCTGCTCCAGCGTCGAGGCCTCGTCATAGCCGATGCCGAACCGCAATCGGATGACGGTTTGTTCCCGGGGCGTCAGATTGCTGAGAATCCGGTCCAGTTGCTGGGCCATCTCCGTTCGATGGACGTTCGCATCCGGCGGAACGGCTTGCTGATCGGGAATCATGTCGCCGAATTCCGTGTCTCCGTCCCCGATGGGATTCTCCAGCGCCACCGGCTCCTGGAACGCCTGAACGGTTTCATGGAGCCGTTCCGGCCTCATGCGCAGCACGTGGGCGATCTCTTCCAGTTTTGCCGGCCTGCCGAACTGCTGCCCCAACCGACGTGTGACCCTCAGAATACGGTTGGACGCCTCGGTTTGATGAACCGGGATGCGGATGGTGCGTGATTGGTCCGCTAGGGCTCGGGTAATCCCCTGCCGAATCCACCACGTCGCATAGGTGCTGAACTTGAAGCCCTTGCGATACTGATAGCGCTCCGCTGCTTTCATCAGTCCGATGTTGCCTTCTTGGACGAGGTCCAACAGGCTCAGCCCTCGGCCTGTGTAGTGCTTGGCGACGTCCACCACCAGGCGCAGGTTGCAGCGCACCAACTCATCCTTGCCTTGCTCCAACACTTGCCGCGCGTCCTGGACTTCCGTCAGGACTGTCTTCAAGCGTTTGGCCAGGGCCTGCGCCGGTTTGGCGTCGCGGGCCGATGGTTTCAGCACAGCCTGCAGCGCCTTCTCGGCGTTGTCCAAAGCCGTGGCTGAAAATCCGCTTAGCCGTCTCACATTCTGCAGGGTGGCCAGGGTCTCGCTCACGACCGGCGTCCGTTTTGCGCCGGACAGGGCCTTGACCGCCTGACGGAGGGCGAGCCGGATCCGGCGCGTCCCCACGTCCACTCGCTTGGCCAGAGCCACTTCCTCCTCGCGGGTGAGCAATGCGCGCTCACCGAACGACCGGAAGTACAGCGATTCCAGAAGAAAAGGGCTGGCGCCTTGACTTGTCCGTAACCCGGCGGAAGACCTGTCTTCGGCGATCTCCTGGGCATTATCCCGCCCGATCACCTCGAGGATGCCGCTGGCCTGGGGATCGTCCGCATCGACGTCCGGAATGACCGTCGGCTCCTCCTGCTCGTCGACCTCCTGGGTCAACCGAAGTTCTTCATCGCTCATGGAATCACCTTTTATGGTTGCTCACAATATGTCACGATCGTTAGAGTCGCGGAACGCCGGGAGGATTCATGCTCCCTCGTGCCCGATCTGCAGTAATTACGAAGCAAAACGGATGCTGGATTGAAAATGAGAATGACGACTGGGGATGGGCGCGAAAAGTAAAGAAGATTAAAGCGTGCTAATGAGGACGCGCAGGATGAAATGTCTCATTCGTGCGGCAACTCTGTTGCGCGAGTGCCCGACTGCAACGCATTTGCCACAAGCCCCTACTTCTCACCCAGCCCTTTGAGAAACGGCGCGATCGTGTCGACCGGGATAGGGAAGATGGTCGTGGAGTTCTTTTCGGCTGCGACCTCCACCAGCGTCTGCAGATAGCGTAGCTGCAGGGCAGCGGGGTTTTGGCTGATGACGTTGGCTGCGTCCGCCAAGCGCCGTGAAGCTTCGAATTCTCCTTCGGCATGGATGATCTTGGCGCGGCGCTCCCGTTCCGCCTCGGCCTGGCGGGCGATGGCACGTTGCATCTCCTGAGGCAGGTCGACGTTCTTCACTTCGACGGCGGTCACTTTGACTCCCCAGGGCTCCGTTTGCTGATCAATGATGCGCTGAAGTTCGGCGTTGATGTGTTCGCGCTTGGCGAGCAGGTCATCGAGCTGGCTTTGTCCGAGGACGCTTCGCAAGGTGGTCTGCGCCATCATGGACGTGGCGTACAGATAGTCTTCCACCTGAACGATGGCTCGCTGCGGATCCACGACGCGAAAATAAATCACCGCGTTGACCTTCACCGTCACATTGTCCCGGGTGATGACATCCTGAGGAGGCACATCCATCGCAACGGTGCGGAGGCTCACGCGGATCATCTTGTCGATGAAGGGCAACAAAATGATGACGCCGGGGCCGTTGCCGCCGACGATCCCGCGCGCGAGGCGGCCCCATCGGAAAATGACCGCGCGCTCGTACTCCGGCAGCACCTTGAAGCCGAGGAACACGATGATCAGCAAGAGGACCAGCAACGTCAGGGGACTGAGCAGCATGTTAAACCTCCCGTTTCTTCATGACAGGTGTGACATAGAGCGTGAGGCCTTCGATGCGCACCACCTTTGCGAGCGAGCCGGGCTCGGCCGGCTCATCGCTCACGGCATCCCAGAGCTCGCCGTGAATGGCAAGCTTGCCTGTGGGCTGAAGCGCCGTTTGCGCAACGCCCACCGCGCCGATCATGCCTTCACTGCCGGTCGCCGGCGGGCGCCGCATCGCCCGCATGCCCATGCCGATTAAAAACAGCGACACGCTGGCCGACGTGATGATGACCGGGATGATGACCGCCCACGACAGTTGGAAGAATTCCGCGTCGGATTTAATCAGCATCAGCGAGCCGAACAGCATCGAGGCGAGGCCACCCAGGGCCAGGAGACCGTAGCTCGTCACCGTGGCCTCCAGCACGAAGAAGACGATGCCGAGAATCAACAGCAAGACCCCGGCGTAGTTGATGGGGAGCGATTGCAGGGAGTAGAACGCGAGAATCAGGCTGATGGCGCCCACGATGCCGGGCAGAATTGCGCCGGGATTGTAAAGTTCAGCCAGGATGCCGATGGTGCCGATGGTCATCAGCAGGTACGCAATGTTGGGATCGCTGAGTGCCTGCAGCAGCTCGAGCCGGAGTCCCATGGGGAAGTCCCGGAGGGCGACGTCCGTGGTCCGAAGCGTGACAGAGCCGGATGGCAGCGGGATGGTCCGCCCGTCAAGTTGCTTCAAGAGAGCGGGAATATCGTCGGCCACCATGTCGATGATCTTCAGCTTGAGCGCTTCCTGCTCCGTCACCGAGACGCTTTTTCTCACCGCCTGCTCTGCCCAGGCTCCATTCCTTCCGCGCTGCTCGGCAATACTTTTTATGTAGGCGACCGCGTCATTTTCGACCTTCTCTTTCATGGTCGTATCCATCTCGCCGCCGCCCATTGCGACGGGATGGGCGGCGCCGATATTGGTGCCCGGTGCCATCGCGGCGACATGAGCCGCCATGGTGATGAACACCCCGGCGGACGCGGCACGTGCGCCGGACGGCGCGATGAAGACGACCACCGGAATCGAGGCGCCGGTCATGTCCTTGATGATCAGGCGCATGGAACTATCCAACCCTCCCGGGGTATCCAGCTTCAGGATCAGGGCCTTGGCGCCGGTGGATTCCGCGGATTCGATCGCATCGTGCACATATTCAGCGGCGACAGGGTTGATGACCCCCTCATAACGTGCGAGAACGACTTCGTCAGCCCGGGCC
>JBDZVU010000037.1:0-29692 GCA_040255845.1 Nitrospiraceae bacterium
CGGTGCGCGAGGGCGGCAAGACCGTCGGCTCCGGCGTCGTGACGGAAATCTTGGCCTAGGGCTGACCGCTGTCGTGTGACGGCTAAGGAGCGAACGTGAAAGTCGATCAAAGAATCAGGATCCGATTGCGAGGGTTCGACTACCGGGTGCTGGATCAATCGGTGGCCGAAATCGTGGAAACCGTCCGGCGCAGCGGTGCCAAAGTGGTCGGGCCCATTCCGCTCCCGACGCGCATTGAGAAGTTCACGGTGCAGCGCTCCACGCATGCGGACAAGAAGTCGCGGGAGCAGTTCGAGATGCGGACCCACAAACGGCTGCTGGATATCATGGAGCCGACGCCTGAAACCATGGACTCCTTGATGAAGCTGAACCTCGCGGCCGGGGTGGATGTCGAAATTAAACTCTGAAGGTCGAGGTCAGGGGTGAGGCGGCGCTCCACAGACGCCGTCACCTCAACCTTGCGGTGAAAGAATGACGAACGGGTTGCTTGGAAAGAAGCTGGGAATGACCCAGATTTACGACGACAGTCGCCTCACTCCCGTCACGGTGATCGAAGCAGGCCCCTGCCGGGTCGTGACCGTGAAGACGAAAGAGCGGGACGGATACGAAGCCGTGCAGCTCGCGTTTGGCGAGGTCAAGGAACGCAAGCTTTCGAAGGCGGAGCTGGGTCATCTGAAAAAGCAGCAGGCTCCGGCCAGCCGCTGGCTGCGCGAGTTCAAGAAGGACGGCGAGGTGACCGTCGGTCAATCGGTGACGGTCGAGATTTTCAAGAAAGGCGATTGGGTCGACGTCATCGGGATCTCCAAAGGAAAGGGATTTCAGGGCGTCGTCCGGCGGCATCATTATGCCGGCGGTCCCGAGTCGCACGGCTCCATGTTCCACCGCGCCCCCGGCTCCATCGGGGCCAGTTCATTTCCGTCCCGCGTGTGGAAGGGGAAAACGCTGCCGGGCCATATGGGCGCTGAACGCGTGACGGCTCAGCGGTTGAAAGTCGTAGAGTCTCGGCCTGAGGAGAACTTGCTCTTTGTCCGCGGCTCGATTCCCGGCGCCACCAACGGGCTGATCATGGTGAGAAAGTCCAAGAAGGGTTAGGTCATGCCGACAGTCGACGTCGTCGATCTGCAGAACAAGAAAGTTGGAACGGTCGAGTTGCCGCAGGAAGTCTTCGGCTGCGAACCGCGCCCGGTGTTGGTGCACGAAGCGGTCGTCATGCAGCGCGCCTGTGAACGGCAGGGGACGGCGTCGACCCTCCGTCGGGGTGAGGTGAGCGGCTCCGGGAAGAAGCCGTGGAAGCAAAAGCACACCGGGAGGGCGCGAGCCGGCTCGCTGAGGTCGCCGGTGTGGCGGCACGGCGGGACGGTCTTTGGTCCGAAGCCCCGGAGCTATGCCTATACGATGCCGAAGAAGAAATATCGGGCGGCGCTGCAAGGCGCGCTGTCCGGAAAATTGACCGACAACCGGTTGATCGTGGTGTCCGATTTGTCGCTGAGCCAGCCCAAAACCAAGCTGTTGGCCAAGGCGCTGACGCAATTCGGTCAAGGCGAGCACGTGCTGCTTGTCGCGGGCGAAGGACAGTCGGGCGTCCTGCAGGCCGCAAGAAACCTGGCGGGCGTCAAAGTCGTCAGCCCCGAGCATTTGAACGTCTATGATGTGGTGCGGGCGCAGGTCGTGGTCATCCCGGAGCGGGAGTTGGGCCGCGTGAAGGAGGTGTGGTCATGAGCGTCAACGTTCACGCCGTCCTGATCCAGCCGCTGTTGACGGAAAAGATTACGGGCCTTCGCGAAAAAACGAACACTGTGGGGTTCATCGTCCATCCGAACGCGAACCGCGTGCAGATCAAACAGGCCGTGGAGGCGTTGCTGAAGGTCAAGGTCGAGCGGGTGAACGTGATGAACGTGCGCGGCAAGGTGAAGCGATTGGGGCGGTTCTCTGGCAAACGCTCCGACTGGAAAAAGGCGTTCGTCACCCTCAAAGAGGGTGAAAAACTGGAACTGTACGAGAGCGCGTAGGCGTGGAGGAAGGGTAGGACTGCGTTATGGGCTTGAAATCGTATCGTCCCACGTCGGCCGGCCGGCGCGGTATGACGGCTGTCACGACGGAAGAATTGTCGAAGAAGCGGCCGGAAAAGACGTTGACCTCCTTTCACGTGCGGACCGGAGGCCGGAACAACGACGGCCGGATGACTATCCGCTTCCGGGGCGGAGGACACAAGCGGTTGTACCGCGCCATCGACTTCCGGCGCGACAAGGTCGGCATTCCGGCCCGAGTGGAAGCGATCGAATATGATCCGAACCGCTCGGCGAGGATTGCGTTGCTGAAGTATCGGGACGGCGAGAAGCGCTACATTCTGGCGCCCGTGGGTCTAAACGTGAACGACGAAGTGCAGTCCGGGCCTGAGGCGGAAATCCGACCGGGGAACGCCCTGGCGTTGTCCAGCATGCCGCTCGGCACCACGATTCACAACATCGAATTGAAGCCGGGCAAGGGCGCCCAGTTGATCCGCAGCGCAGGCGGGTTCGCGCAAGTCATGGGCCGGGATGGGGAGTATGTACAGGTGCGGTTGAAGTCGGGCGAAATGCGGCGGATTCTCGGGTCCTGCATGGCGACGGTCGGCCAAGTCGGCAATCTGGATCATGAAAACGTCAGCGTCGGAAAGGCGGGCCGGTCGCGCTGGAAAGGCAAGCGACCGCACGTTCGTGGAGTCGTCATGAATCCGGTCGACCACCCGCACGGCGGCGGCGAGGGCAAGAGCGGGCAGGGCAATCCCCATCCGGTCTCCCCATGGGGTCTTCCGACTAAGGGCTACAAGACGAGGCAAAACAAGCGGACGGACAAGTTCATCATTGCTCGTCGTAAGTCAGGAGTGCGCAATGCCTAGATCAATCAGCAAAGGGGCGTTTGTGGACGGGCATCTGCTCAAGAAGGTGGAGCAGATGAATCAGACCAAGGATCGCAAGCTCATCAAAACCTGGTCGCGGCGGTCCACGGTCGTTCCCGACATGATCGGGCACACCTTTGCGGTGCACAACGGCAAGAAATTCATCCCCGTGTTTGTGACCGAAAACATGGTGGGCCACAAGCTGGGAGAGTTTGCGCCGACTCGTTTCTTCAAGGGACACGGCCAAGCCAAAACGGAAAAGGCGGTCCCGCTGAAATAGGAGGCCAGGATCACACGTCAGCGGTCCGACGGGATTCCCTGTGACCGCCGAACGGTGACAGGACCACACAATGACGGAAGCACATGCGATTCTCAGATTTGTCCGCGTCGCACCTCGCAAGGCGAAGCCGGTGATCGACATGATCCGGGGCCAACAGGTGCCGATGGCCTTCGCCATGCTCAAGCATACGCCTCGGCATGCCGCGCGGGTGGTCGAAAAGATTCTTCGGTCGGCGGTGGCGAATGCCGAGCAGAAGGAAATGGGCGACAGCGAGTCCATGGTGATCTCCAAGGCCTTCGTCGACTGCGGGCCGATCTACAAGCGGTTTCGAGCCCGGTCCATGGGGCGGGCCAATGCAATTCAGAAGCGCACCAGCCACATCACCGTCGTCGTGGCCGCGCCGGGCGTCGATGGAAAGAGGAAGTAAGTCAATGTCGGCGGTTGTCCACTGAGGTACGCATCACATGGGTCAAAAAACACATCCCACAGGCTATCGACTCGGATACAACTACACCTGGAGTTCCCGCTGGTATGCGGGAAAGGAGTACGCCAAGCTGCTCCATCAGGACATCAAGATCCGGAAGATGGTCAAGGCCAAGCTGTACCATGCCGGCGTCTCCAAGGTGGAGATCGAGCGATCCGGCGATCAGACCAGGGTTATTATCCATACCGCCCGTCCCGGCATCATCATCGGCCGCAAGGGGGCCGAAGTCGATAAGCTGAAGGCGGATTTGGAAAAGCAATATGGCGGCCAGGTCTACATCACGGTGAAAGAGATCAAGAAGCCCGAGCTCGACGCACAGCTGGTCAGCGAGAACGTGGCCACGCAACTGGAAAAGCGCGTCGCCTTCCGACGGGCGATGAAGCGGAGTGTGCAATCGGCGCTTCGGCTGGGCGCCCAGGGAATCAAGATTATGGTGGCCGGGCGCCTCGGAGGCGCCGAAATCGCGCGCACCGAATGGTATCGCGAGGGGCGCGTGCCGCTCCATACGCTGCGGGCTGAAGTGGATTACGGCTTCGCCGAAGCGCATACCACGATGGGACAAATCGGGGTCAAGACCTGGATTTACAAAGGTGAGCTCCTGCCGGCGCAGCCGCTCAAGGCGGAGTCGGCTCTCGAACGGCGGCTGGGGTAAGGAGAACGAGCTGTGTTAGCGCCAAAGAAAGTCAAATTCCGCAAGATGCAAAAGGGCCGCATGACAGGGAAGGCCTATCGTGGGGGAGAGATCACGCTGGGACAGTTCGGTCTGAAGGCGTTGGAGCCGGGGTGGGTGACGAGTCGCCAGATCGAGGCGGCGCGCATCGCCATCACACGCTATGTCAAGCGCGGCGGCCAGGTGTGGACGCGGATCTTTCCGGACAAGCCGATCACCAAAAAGCCTGCTGAAACCCGTATGGGCAAAGGGAAGGGCAATCCCGAGTACTGGGTGGCCGTCGTGAAGCCCGGGCGGATCCTCTACGAAATGGACGGCGTCACGCCCGACGTGGCCAAGGAGGCCTTTCGGCTCGCCTCGCATAAGCTGCCGGTCGCCACGCGATTGGTCGTGCGCGGTGAATTCTTGATGCGGTATCAGGGCGAGTGAGGAGTAGCCACCATGGCCTTGGATCTCAAGGAATTGCGGCAGTTGACCGGTGAGGAACTGGCCGACAAGGAAAAGCAGCTGACGCAGGAGTTGTTCAATCTACGTTTCCAATTCGGCACGGGGCGCCTTGAAAACCCCATGCAGATTCGCAAGACGAAGCGGGACATCGCCCGGGTGAAAACCGTCATCTCGGAAATGTCCAAAAAGGACGTGAAGGTCAAAGGATCCTGACTATGACAGAAGGTGTAGCGAAGAAGCGTGAGTGGGTCGGCCGCGTGCTGAGCAACAAGATGAACAAGACCGTGGTCGTGGCCGTGGAGCGGTCGGTCGTCCATCCGGTGTACCGCAAAGTCTTGCGGCGGATTACCAAGCTGAAGGCGCATGACGAAACGAATGTCTGCCGGATCGGTGATCAGGTTCGAATGGTGGAGACGCGTCCGATTAGCAAGGAAAAGCACTGGCGCGTGGTTGAGGTGATTCAGAAGGGCCGGGCGGACTAGGGCGCGGCACGGAAAGAGATCGGCACAATGATTCAGAACTACACATACATGGACGTCGCGGACAACTCCGGGGCGAAGCAGGCGATGTGCTTTCACGTCTTCGGCGGCACCCGTCGCCGGTATGCGTCCCTGGGGGATGTTGTCGTGGTCGCGGTCAAGGAAGCCATCCCGCAGGCGGGGGTGAAGAAGGGCGACGTGAGCCGGGCGGTCATCGTCCGGACTACTAAGGAAGTCCGCCGCGAGGATGGGTCCTACATCAAGTTCGATCGCAACGCCTGCGTGCTGATCAACAAAGAGGGGGAGCCGATCGGTACCCGCATCTTCGGCCCGGTCGCGCGCGAATTGCGGTGGAAAAAGTTCATGAAAATCATCTCGCTGGCACCTGAAGTGCTGTAGGCGAGTGCGTGAGGGACGTCGTGCAAGGACTTCAGAAGAGCAAGATTCGAAAGGGCGATACGGTGGTCGTCATTGCCGGGCGCGAGCGCGGGAAGTCCGGCAAAGTGCTCTCGGTGGATCGGGGCGCCGGCAAGGTCGTCGTGGAAAAATTGAACATCATCAAGCGGCACACCAAGCCCAATCAAAAGGCGAAGCAGGGCGGTATCCTGGAGCGTGAAGCGCCGATCGCCTTATCGAACGTGATGTACTTGTGTCCCGTGACGCAGAAGCCAACACGCCTCGGCATTCGAACCCTGGCCGATGGCCGGCGTGTCCGCTTCAGCAAGAAGTCGAACGAGACCGTTGAGTAGGGTGAGGACTTAGCATGGCGAAAGTCGAGAAGGGCGGAGGCAAGAAACCGTCCGAACGGAAAAGTGCGAAGAGAGAGACGGCAGCTCAGCAGCTGGACCAAGGCAGCGAGGAATCGAAGTTTCGTCCGCGGCTCCGGGATATGTATCAGCAGCAGGTGGTGCCGGCGTTGATGAAGGAGTTCGGCTACAAGAACGTGATGCAGGTGCCGAAGCTCGAGCGCGTCGTGTTGAACGTCGGCATGGGGGAAGCGATTCAGAACGTCAAATTGCTTGAGAGCGCCGTGGCTGAATTAGGGACGATCACTGGACAGAAGCCGGTCGTCACGAGGGCCAAGAAGGCCATCGCGGGATTCAAGCTGCGGCAAGGCTTACCCATCGGCGCCAAGGTCACGCTGCGGAGCCGGCGCATGTATGAATTCTTTGACCGATTGGTAACGTTGGCCCTGCCGCGGATCCGGGATTTCCGCGGCGTTTCGCCCAAGGCGTTCGACGGTCGCGGCAATTATACCTTGGGGCTGAAGGAGCAGCTGATTTTCCCGGAGATCAAGTACGATGAAGTGGCGTCCATCCACGGCATGGACATCACCATCGTCACGACGGCGCGGACGAACGATGAGGGCAAGGCGCTGTTGAAGCATCTCGGCATGCCCTTCCGGACGTAATTCTGGCCGCAACGGTGTGACGGAGAAAAGGAGTCGCTGTGTCACGATTAGCGTTGAGAAACAAGGCGGCAGCCAAACAAAAGTTTTCAACACGCCACTATCATCGCTGCGGCGTCTGCGGGCGCGTGCGCGGGTATCTGCGCCGGTTCCGTATGTGCAGGATCTGCTTCCGGTTCCTGAGCTTGCGCGGCGAGATTCCCGGCGTGCGGAAATCCAGTTGGTAGCGGGAAGAACGGGGCCCTGGCCCGATGGCCCGAAGGAAGGCAGAAGGATTACAGCATGGTGACTGATCCCATCAGCGATTTGTTGATTCGGTTGAAGAACGGGGCGCAGCGGCGGCATGAGACCGTCACGGTGCCCGCGTCCAAGCTCAAGCGGGCCATTCTTGAGATCCTGAAGAAGGAAGGCTACATCGAGGCGGTGGAAGACGTGACGGTGGAGGGCCACCCGGCATTGAAGGTTCACCTGCGGTACGTGGGAGAAGGGCAGCCGATGATCACGGGGCTCCAGCGTATCAGCAAGCCCGGGCGGCGCGTGTATGTGGGGAGCAAGGACATTTTGAAGGTGCGGAACGGCATCGGATTGTCCATCCTCTCGACGTCGAAAGGCATCATGACGGATCAGGAATCGCGCCGCAACAAGCTGGGCGGCGAGGTTCTGTGCGCCGTGTGGTAGAGCAAAGATCTCTTTAGAGGCGAAGCGACATGTCACGGATTGGAAATAAGCCCATAGCGATTCCCAGTGGAGTGGAAGTCAAGGTGGCTGGCCCGACGGTGTCCGTCAAGGGCCCCTTGGGCAAGCTGGATTGGTCGCTGGTCCCTGGCGTCGCCGTCAGGGTCGAAAACGGTCAGGTCCTGGTGACGCGTTCAAGCGAGGAGCGGCATGTCCGTGCGCTGCACGGGCTGGTACGCGCGGAGTTGAGCAACATGATACATGGCGTCACCAAGGGCTACGAAAAGAACATGGAAATTACCGGCGTCGGGTACAAGACCCAACTTCAGGGCCGGACGATGAGCTTCAACGTCGGGTACATCAATCCGGTCACGTATCAACTACCACCCGGGATCGATGTCAAGGTGGACAAGCAGACGGTGATCAACATCAAGGGCATCGACAAGCGCTTGGTGGGCCAGGTGGCAGCGAATCTCCGCGCCATCAAGCCGCCCGATGTGTACAAGCAGAAGGGCGTGCGGTACATGGGCGAAGTGCTGCGCAAGAAGGAAGGCAAGACCGGGAAGTAAGGACGACCATGAACACGGTGGAAAAAGAACGACAGTTGGAACGACGCCGGCGCCGGGTGCGTCAGCGGGTGGTAGGGACGCCGGAGCGGCCGCGCCTCAACGTCTTTCGCAGCAGCGCCCATATCTATGCGCAGATCATCGACGATATCAAGGGCGCGACGTTGGTGGCAGCCTCCTCGTTGGACAAGACCTTGCGCACGTCCCTGAAATCCACGAGCAGCATCGACGCCGCCAAGGCCGTGGGAAAATTGCTGGCGGACCGCGCCAAGGCGGCCAAGATTACGGCCGTCGTGTTCGACCGTGGCGGGCGGCTCTATCATGGCCGCATCAAGGCGCTGGCCGATGCCAGTCGTGAAGGCGGATTGCAATTCTAGCGAAGGCTTAGGTTAAGGCTCAGGCTTGAGCGATTGCGGACCCCTTAACCTCAACCTCGACCTTAACCTCTATCGGGAGTAACAGCGTGCGAGTCAATCCAGACGAGCTGAGCTTGAAGGACAAGGTGGTGTTCATCAACCGTGTCGCCAAGGTGGTCAAGGGCGGCAAGCGGTTCAATTTCTGCGCCTTGGTCGTCGTCGGCGACGGGCACGGTTGGGTGGGGATCGGCAAGGGCAAGGCCGCGGAGGTTCCGGTTGCCATTTCGAAAGCCGTCGAGCAGGCCAAGAAGCACCTGGTGCATGTGCCTCTAAAGGGCGGCACGATTCCACATGAGGTGCACGGTCTCTTCGGCGGAGAACACGTCCTTCTAAAGCCGGCGGTGGATGGTACCGGAATCATCGCCGGGGGGGCGGTGCGGGCGGTGGTGGAGCTGGTCGGTGCCCATAACGTGATCGCCAAAACCTTGGGGCGCGGAAATCCCTTCAACACGGTGCGTGCCACGCTGGATGGACTGATGCAACTCCGAAATCCGGACGAAGTCTTGCGCCTTCGACGTCAGGTTGGCGCAGAACGGCAGGAAAGGGCGATGGTGTAACACAATGGGCACGTCAAAGACCGCACGGACAGTAAAGCCGGGGGAAGGAATTCGGGTCACGCTGCGGCGGAGTCCCATCGGCACGCCGGAAAAGCATCGATTGGTGCTGCGGGGACTTGGGCTGCGACACATTCGCCAAACGGCCGTGCATCCCGATACGCCCCAGGTCCGTGGAATGATCAAGAAGGTCGGCTACTTACTCGAGGTTGGAACGCCATGAATTTACATGAACTGAAGCCGGCCGTCGGCGCCACTAAGCGCCGGAAGCGGATCGGACGCGGGCCGGGCTCCGGCCATGGGAAAACTGCCACCAAGGGACACAAAGGTTTGCTGGCCCGCTCGGGCGGCGGAAAGGGACCCGGCTTCGAAGGTGGCCAGATGCCGCTGATCCGGCGTCTTCCCAAATTCGGATTTACCAACCCCTTCCGGACGGAATACGCCGTGGTCAACCTCCGCAGCTTTGAGAGCTGGACCGGTGCGGAGACGATTACGCCGCAGGTGCTGGTGGATGCCGGATTGGTGAAGCGCAAGCATTTGCCTGTCAAGATCCTGGGCACCGGCGAGTTGAAGAAGCCGCTCGTTTTCCAGGCGCATAAGTTTAGCAAATCGGCGGAAGCGAAAATTCAGGCGGCCGGAGGGCGAGTCGAGGTTATCGGCGGTGTTTGAACGGCTCCTGACGAGTTTTCAGAACATCTTCAAGATTCCTGAGCTCCGCACGCGCGTGCTGTTCACGCTCGGGATGCTGGTGGTCTACCGCGTCGGCGCCCATATTCCGACGCCCGGCATCAACGGCGAGGCGCTCTCGGAGTTTCTGCAGAAGCAGGGCGGTGCGCTGCTCGGGTTTTTGGACATCTTTTCAGGCGGCTCCTTGTCGCGCCTGACGATTTTCGCGCTCGGCATCATGCCGTACATCAGCGCGTCAATCATTCTGCAGCTCTTGACGGTAGTGATCCCGCATCTGTCGAAGCTGGCCAAGGAGGGAGAGCGCGGGCGCAAGAAGATCATCCAATACACCCGATTCGGCACGATCGGGATTGCCTTGATCCAGGGATTCGGCATCGCCATTGGGCTGGAGCAGATGAACCAGGGCGCCTTCGTGCTGAACGCGGGATGGGGGTTCCGGCTCATGACCGTCATTACCCTGACGGCCGGAACCGGGTTCTTGATGTGGCTCGGCGAGCAGATCACCGAGCGCGGGATCGGCAATGGAATTTCGTTGATCATTTTTGCGGGAATTGTGGCACGTCTTCCGGCGGCGGTGGCCCAAACGTTCGATTTGTATAAAGTGGGGCAATTGAGCATCTTCCTGCTGGTGGCGCTGGCGGCCCTCATGATCGCCGTGGTGGCCGCGATCGTGTTTCTGGAAAGCGGACGGAGAAAAATTCCAGTTCAATATGCCAAGCGGGTCATCGGGCGACGAGTCTATGGGGGGCAAAGCACGCACATTCCGCTCAAGATCAATACGGCCGGCGTGATTCCGCCGATCTTCGCCTCGTCGATCATTGCGTTCCCCGCGACCATTGCGGGGTTCTTCGAAACCCCCTGGGTGAAGGCCATCGGGGCGCAGCTAGCTCCCGGATCGCTGCTGTATACACTGATGTATGTCGGCCTCATCATCTTCTTTTGTTTTTTTTACACGGCCGTGGTGCTGAATCCGGTTGACATGGCAGACAACATGAAAAAGTACGGCGGGTTCATTCCCGGCATTCGGCCCGGACAGCGTACGTCGGACTATATCTACAACGTGCTTACGAGGATCACGTTTGCCGGGGCGATCTATTTGGCAATCGTCTGCGTGATCCCCGAGTTCCTGATTTACAAGCTCAATGTGCCGTTTTACTTCGGCGGAACTTCCCTGCTGATCGTCATCGGCGTGGGACTGGATACGGCGCAGCAGATCGAGTCGCACATGCTCATGCGGAACTACGAAGGATTTCTCGGCAAGGGCATGGCACCTCTGCGCGGAAGAAGCGGGTAAGGATCGTGCGGCTGGTCTTTTTAGGAGCGCCCGGAGTGGGCAAGGGCACGCAGGCGGACCGTTTGGCGGCCGAGTGCGGCGTCAAGAAGATTTCCACCGGTGATCTCCTGCGCGAAGCCGTGCGCAACCAATCGCCGTTGGGGCTGGAGGCGAAGAGCTACATGGATCAGGGGAAATTGGTTCCCGACTCCGTAGTCATCGGTCTGGTGCGGGACAAACTGGCGGATCCCAGCTACGCCCAGGGGTTTGTGCTGGACGGCTTCCCCAGAACGGTGCCGCAGGCGGAAGCGCTCGCGACTGTCCTCCGGGACAAGGGTATTGCCCTCGATCGCGTCGTGAATTTTCAGGTCTCGCGTGAGGCCGTGGTGAACCGGTTGAGCGGGCGGCGGAGCTGCCCGAAATGCCAGGCGACGTTTCATGTAGGTTTTGCTCCCTCGAAAAAGGGCTCGGCCTGTGATCGTTGCGGCGAGACGCTCATCCAGCGGAGCGACGACCAACCGCAGGCCATCGAGACACGGTTGAAAGTGTATGAGGATCAGACGGCTCCCTTGATTCAGTATTACGCCCGGCAGGGAATCCTTTCGCACCTCGACGCCGAAGGTTCAGTGGATGCGGTGTATCACAATTTGACGAGGACGCTGGCGGCTGCCCGCATGACATGATCATCTTGAAGACGCCCGACGAGATCGAAGTCATGGCCAAGGCATCACGGGTCGTGGCGGAGGCGCTGGAGATCGTCATGAAAGAGGTGCGGGCAGGAATCACGACCGATGATCTAGACCGTATCGCAGAAGAGGCCATTCGAGCGCGCGGCGCGGTGCCGGCCTTTAAGGGATATCGCGGCTACCCTAAAACCCTCTGCGCGTCGGTCAATGAGCAGGTGGTACACGGCATCCCTTCCAAGCGGAAGCTGAAGGAAGGGGATATTATCGGCCTGGATCTCGGCGCCATCGTCGGAGGCTTTTACGGTGATTCCGCGGTGACGGTTCCGGTCGGCGCCATCGACGAGAAGGTCGCCCGGCTGGTCAGCGTCACGGAAGAAGCGTTGTATCGCGGCGTCGAGCAGGCCGTCGTGGGGAAGCGCTTGACGGACATTTCGCACGCGGTGCAGTGTCATGTGGAGGCCGCCGGATTTTCGGTCGTGACGGAATTCGTCGGGCACGGCATCGGCCGTCAACTGCATGAGGAGCCCCAAGTTCCCAACTACGGGAAGCCGGGTCAAGGTCCTCGATTGCAGCCCGGGATGGTGCTCGCCATAGAACCGATGGTCAACATGGGTGGCAGCGCGGTCAGGGTGTTGGAAGACCGGTGGACGGCGGTCACCGCCGACGGCAGTTGGTCCGCCCATTTCGAACACACGATTGCCATCCAACCGGAAGGCCCGGCGCGCGTGTTAAGCCATCGTGCGGCGGTCAGCCGGTAACGAAGGGAAGCTGGCAGCAGTGGCCAAGGAAGATGTCATCGAAGTGCAAGGCACCGTGTCGGAGACGTTGCCGAACGCGATGTTCCGCGTCAAGCTCGACAATGGCCATATGATCTTGGCCCATATCTCCGGCAAGATGCGCATGCATTTCATTCGAATTCTGCCGGGCGACAAGGTGACGGTCGAGATGTCGCCCTATGACTTGACACGGGGACGCATTACCTATCGGTTCAAGTAGGGGAGCCTGCACGTATGAAAGTGAAATCATCGGTCAAGCCGATTTGCGCCAAATGCAAGGTGGTCCGGCGGCGGGGGGTGGTGCGCATTTTGTGCGACAACCCTCGTCATAAACAGCGCCAGGGGTAGAACCGGCCGCGTGGAGGGCGGTTCCGAAAGAAAGGACGAAGCGACATCATGGCACGTATTGCTGGCGTGGATTTGCCGAGGGAAAAACGGACGGACATCGGTCTGACGTATATTTACGGGATTGGGCGCACCGCGGCGATGGCGATCCTAAAGGAGGCGGGCGTTGACGGATCCATCCGCGTCAAGGATCTCAGCGAAGATAAAATCGTCAAGCTGCGCGAAATCATCGAGCGAGATTATCGCGTCGAGGGCGACCTTCGCAAGGAGGTCTCCCTGAACATCAAGCGCCTCATTGATACCGGCACGTATCGCGGCCTGCGCCACCGCAAAGGATTGCCCGTTCGCGGCCAGCGCACGAAAACCAACGCGAGAACCAGAAAAGGCCGCCGCGCGGGCGTCGGGAGCAAGCCGCGGCCGACCGCCAGACCGGGCGCATAATCCAGAGCCGATGAAGGAGTTGGCATGAGCGTCAAGAAGGGGAAGAAGAAGGAGCGGCGCATCGTACAAAGCGGGATCGCCCACGTCCAGGCGTCGTTTAACAACACGATCGTCACCATCACCGACATGAGCGGCAACACGGTGGTCTGGGCGAGCGCCGGCAATCAGGGATTCAAGGGATCCCGGAAAAGCACGCCGTTCGCGGCGCAGCGCGCGGGTGAAGCTGCCGCCCGGAAGGCCATGGAGAACGGGATGCGGCAGATTGATGTGTACGTGAACGGACCGGGATCAGGGAGGGAATCGGCGATTCGCTCGCTGCAGGCGGCCGGATTGCGTATTAACCTGATCCGCGATGTGACACCGATCCCGCACAACGGCTGCCGCCCGCCGAAACGGAGACGAGTCTAGGAATAACGTCACCCGTCGATCATTCGTCCGCGGCGGCGGGCGGGTGCTTGGCGGTGGACGAGGAACGAGGAGGAAGCAGTGGCGAAGTATCGTGGTCCAGTGTGCCGACTGTGTCGGCGCGAAGGCGAGAAGTTGTTCTTGAAGGGGTCGCGCTGTATGACGGAAAAGTGCGCGATCGAGCGGCGCAGTTACCCTCCCGGTCAGCATGGCCAGGGGCGGCCCCGCACGTCGGACTATAGCCTGCAGTTGCGTGAGAAACAAAAGCTGCGGCGCATTTATGGATTGCAGGAGCGGCAGTTCCGCGGCATGTTCGAACGCGCCGAACGGCAGACGGGCGTCACCGGTGACGCGCTGTTGCGCCTGCTGGAATGCCGGCTCGACAATGTCGCGTATCGACTCGGCTTCGGCGCGTCCCGGAAGCAGGCTCGGCAGGTCGTCAACCATGGGCACCTGACCGTGAACGGTAAGAAGGTCACGGTGGCGGGGGCCCTGGTCAAGACCGGCGATGTGATCGAGGTCCGCGAGCGCAGCCGCAATTTGGCGATGATTCAATCCGCCCTCGAATCCGTGGACAGTCGCGGGATCCCGGACTGGCTGGAACTCGATAAGGGGGCCTTCAAGGGAACCGTTCGCGCCCTTCCCACGAAGGATCAGATCACATTGCCGGTCAACGAACAAATGGTGGTGGAGCTGTATAGCCGTTAGGCATGGGTCTGATGGAGCAGCGAGAGCTCCGAGGGAGCTTCATCAGGTGACAGTCACTCGATGGTAACGAAGGGGGAGTCATGATCAAAGCGATGAAAGACTTTCAAGTCCCGATGCGGGTGGAAGTCGACAAAGATACCCTTTCTCCGACATACGGCAGGTTCACCACCGAGGCGTTTGAGCGCGGGTTTGGGACCACAATCGGAAACGCTTTGCGGCGTGTGTTGTTGTCGTCACTGACCGGAGCCGCGGTCACAACGGTCAAGATCGAAGGGGTTTTGCACGAATTCTCGACGATTCCGGGTGTCACGGAAGACGTGACGTCCATCATCTTGAACATCAAAACGCTGCGGTTGGCGCTGCATACCGACAAGCCGAAGACGATTCGCCTGAAGAAGAAGGGACCGGGCGAAGCCAAGGGGTCGGACATTATCCATGATGCGGACGTGACCGTGTTGACGCCGGATTTGCATATCGCGACTCTGGATAAAGACGCCTCCCTGGACATTGAGATGACGGTCCGGCACGGCCGTGGCTATGTGCCCGCTGAGCGCAACAAGGAAGAAGGGCTTCCCATCGGCGTCATCGCCATCGATTCGATTTTCTCCCCCATCAAGCGGGTGAACTTTCACGTCGAGAATGCGCGCGTCGGCCGCATGACGGACTACGACAAGCTCACGATGGAAATCTGGACGGATGCCACCATCAGTCCACGGGATGCCTTGTCCACGGCGGCGGCCATTCTGCGGGAGCATCTGGATATCTTCATCAATCCGGAGGAGCGGGCCGAAGGCAAGACAGAGGCCGGCTATGAAGAAGCCCAGCGCGAGGTGAACAAGAATCTGTTCCGCAGCGTGAACGAGTTGGAACTCTCCGTCCGCGCGGCGAATTGCTTGAAGAACGCGAACATCAAGACGATTGCCGATCTCGTGCAGAAGACCGAAGGCGAAATGCTCAAGACGAAAAACTTCGGAAAGAAGTCGCTCAACGAGATCAAGGAGATTTTGGCCGAAATGGGACTCTCCCTCGGGACGAAGATCGATGCGACGTCGCCGAACGGGAATCCGAAGTCAGAGTAAGTCCAAGAGAAGGGGAAGCCTGTGCGACACAGAAAAAAAGGCCGACAACTCGGGCGCCAAACCAAGCATCGGTGGGCGTTGTTCCGCAACCTCGTGACGTCGCTGCTGGACCATGAGCGAATCGAGACGACCGAGGCGAAGGCGAAAGAAGTCCGCGGGTTCACCGATCGCATGATCACGCTTGGAAAAGAAGGCACGTTGCCTGCGCGGCGCCGGGCCCTGACGTTTTTGCGCAGCAAGGCAGTGGTGTCAAAGCTCTTCAGCGATGTGGCGGGCCGATTCAAAGACCGCTCCGGCGGGTATACCCGCATCATCAAGACACGCCGGCGCATCGGGGATGCGGCTGAGATGGTCGCGATTGAATTGGTCAACCGGGAGGCTTCGCCCGCCAAGAAAGCTGCGCCCTCCGCCGCTCCTTCCGAGACTTCGGAAAAATCCTCCTAGTTGACGGCGCCGTTCCGTTCTCGACGACTCCCACGTGGCCCGACGTGGGAGTCGTCTCGTCAACGGATGGAGACATTGCCTTGCCCTCCTATGCATGCTACGATCGTGCCAACGTAATCTGTCAGTTTTTCTAGGGTTTGGAGTCCATGTGGGAACGCGTTGCCAGGAGAGCGTTGCTTGCGCTCAGCGCCGTGCTGGCCGCATTTTTGGGCTATTTGCTGTTCGTCAACGCTGATTCCGTTCCGACGAGCCAGTCGGCTGCGCCGGGGGCCATCGAGCAAGCCGACGCCAAAATTTCCGAGTTTTCATTCACTCAGACCAAGGGCGACGTGGTTCAATGGCAGGTGCAAGCCAAGTCAGCTCGGCTGTATGAGCAAGATAAGAAGGCTCTGCTGAGTACGGTGGACGTCACCCTCTACGGAGCCGAAGGAAAAGAGTTGACGGTCTCAGGTGACGAGGGGACCCTGGATACCGGCACGAAGGATTTCCTGTTGTTCAATCGCATCGATCCCCTGGTCGTCGTCACGAAGAGCGGATACACGATTTACACCAACCATTTGGCCTGGACCGACGCGACGAGGGAAATCCATACCCACGATCCCGTCAGGATCGTGGGCAACGGATTGACCGTGACCGGGCGGGGGTTGCTCGGCCGCCTGGAGACCGAGGAGTTCGAAGTGCTAGAGGACGTGCATGTCGACGTATTTCCTGCTTCTTAACGGTCTGTTGCTGCTGCTCGCGTCCGCGGCTCCTACTGCCCAAGCTGGGGTGGCGAAATCCGGGGACGAGGCAGGCTTAACGACCATCACTGCGAAGAAAATGACGGTTCGCAATCAGGATGGCCAGGCGGTGTTCGAAGGATCGGTCGTCCTGACAAAAGGAACGCTGATCGTCTATTCCGACAAGATGACCGTGCTGTTCCATGGAAACAACGAGACGCCCAAGGCTGGTGCAGAGGGACGCGAGCCGGCGAAGCCTGCTCCGGCTTCTAAAGGAAGCGATGCCATGCCGGCGGTCTCCAATCGCTCGATGAGCCAAATTGAGGCGACGGGCCGGGTGAAGATCGTGAAGGAGAATGGCAACGCCACCTGCGGGAAGGCAGTGTACAAGGCCGACGAAGAGATTATCACGCTGACGGAGAATCCGGTGGCTTGGGAAAAAGGAACGCGCGTCAGCGGGAAGAAGATCACGATGTACCTGAAGGAAGATCGAAGCGTGGTTGAGGGAGGATCCCATTTGCGTATGGAGGCAGAGGAGAAGGCCGCCCCGTGACGCCGGGTGTTCAGACAGCGATCGTGCCCGGAACTGAACGGCCGGTCGCCGCCGGCGCCGCGTGTCTCAGCTCCAAGGGCCTCGTCAAGAGCTTCCGCGGACGGAAGGTCGTCAAGGGGGTGGCGATCGAGGTGCGGGCGGGGGAAGTGGTCGGGTTGCTCGGTCCCAACGGGGCCGGCAAGACCACGATTTTCGACATGATGGTCGGGCTGTGCCAGCCGGACGAAGGGGAAATCACCTTTAACGGCGAGTCGATCACCGACCTGCCGATGTACAAACGCGCACGCAAGGGTCTTGGGTATCTTCCTCAGGAATCATCCGTGTTCCGCCGGCTCTCAGTGGAGCATAATGTCTTGGCGATTCTCGAAATGCTGGGGTATGCTCGTGAAGAGCGGGCCCGGAGGACCGACGAGCTCCTCAAGGAGCTGGACCTGATGCACATCCGCAAGAGCATGGCCTATGCGTTGTCCGGGGGGGAGCGTCGCCGCCTGGAGATCACACGAGCCCTGGCCACCGATCCTTCGTTCATGCTGCTGGACGAGCCGTTTGCGGGGATCGATCCGATCGCGGTGGCCGATATCCAACAGATCATCACGCGGTTGAAGGACAAGGGGATCGGAATTCTGATCACCGACCATAACGTGCAAGAAACGCTTTCGATCACAGACCGGGCGTATATCATCAACGAGGGGTTGATTTTGGAGGCAGGATCCCCGGAAGCCATCGTGAAGAGCGAAACCGCCCGCGCCGTCTATTTGGGTGAGCGATTCAAGCTCTGAGCGCCGTCCATGAAACTGAGACTCGATCTAAAACTAAGCCAGAAGCTGATCATGACGCCGCAGCTGCAGCAGGCCATCAAACTGCTGCAACTGTCCCGGCTTGAGCTCCAGCAAAGCCTGGCCCAGCATCTGCTGGAGAATCCTCTCTTGGACGAAGTCCAGACCGACGCCGAAGAAGCCGAGACGGCGACCACCGATGAGAAGGCGGAGGAGCCGGTCGCAGCGGCGGCTCAAGAGCCGGCCGATGAAAGTGGGACTCCCGAGGAGCGCGAATCTCCCGAGGAGTTTTCAGCGTCCGGTTGGGAGGAATATTTCGGTAGTGACCGGAGGGCCGGCGACTCGGAATACCCGTCCTCGTCGCAGGACGAGTTTCCCTCCTACGAGCAGACGGTGGCGAAAGCGACGTCGCTTGAGGAGCATCTGCTTTGGCAGCTCTCCCTCTCGGGCCTGTCCGAGCGGGAGAAGGCGATCGGACGCCTGATCATCGGCAATTTGGACGACGACGGGTACCTGCGCATTCCGCTGGCCGAGGTGGTGAGTGGAACCGACTTTTCAGAAGCCGAAGCGGAATCCGTGCTGAAGGACATCCAGACTTTCGATCCCACGGGTGTGGGAGCGAGAGATTTGCCGGAGTGCCTGCTGTTGCAACTCGGTCATCTCGGCCGGAACCCGATCGGATCCCTCGGCTCTCGGCCCGGTGCGGTCAAGGGATCGGTCGTGGAGGGCATCGTCCTCCATCACTTGAAGGACCTCGAGAAAAAGCAGTATGGCAAGATTGCGAAGGCCTTGAACGTGTCGATCGAAGAGGTGTTTCAAGCCACGAAGATCATCGAGAACCTCGAACCGAAGCCCGGGCGTCCGTTCACCAACACCCAAAATTACGTCATCGTCCCGGACGTATTCGTCGTGAAGAACGAGGGAGAGTGGGTCGTGTTGCTGAACGACGATGGACTGCCCCGTATGCGGATCAGCCCGTACTACAAGCAGCTCATGGCTTCAGGGCAGGGGGGCTCGGCGGAGACCAAGGCGTACATGGATGAGAAGTTGCGCGCCGCTCAATGGGTCATTCGCAGCATCGAACAGCGGAACAAGACCATCGTCAAAGTGGTATCCAGTATCGTCAAGTTTCAAGAGCAGTTCTTCGAGCACGGCGTTCAGTATCTCAAACCGCTTGTACTGAAGCAGGTTGCCGAAGACATCGGAATGCACGAGTCGACCATCAGCCGGGTCACCGCCAACAAGTACATGTACTGTCCGCAAGGCATGTTGGAGCTCAAATTTTTCTTCAATGCGGGCTTGCAACGGGCTGACCAGCCGTCTGACATGCTGTCGTCCGTGACGGTGCGGGAGATGATCCGGAAGATGGTCGCGGAAGAGGACCCGCGGCGCCCCCTGAAGGACGAAGAGATCGCTGCCCGCCTGCGCACGCAGCAAGTGCTCATCGCGCGCCGGACGGTCGCCAAATACCGAGCAGAAGAGAACATACCCTCTGCCAGTCAACGCAAACGTTTTTTCTGAGCGTTGGCCACTCCCTACTCATCCATCGGAGACGCTATGAAGCTGAGAATCACAGGCCGCCACATGGACATCACGCCCGCGCTGCGCCGTTACATCGAAACCCGGTTCGATCGGTTGGATCGATACGGGCTCAAGGTAGGATCGCTCCAGGTCATCCTGAGCGTGGAGAAGCTTCAGCACAAAGCGGAGGCCGTAGGGACGGTCAATGGCAAGCGCGTCCAGGCCAAGACCGCGACGAGCGAGATGTACGCCACAATCGACGCGCTGCTTGATCGCGTCGACACGCAGTTCAGGAAATGGAAAGAGCGTTTGGCGGATCATAAGCCCGGTAAGATCAAGACGCGCCGGCCGGCGGTTCGGCCATCCGCGGTGTGGGGGCGAGAGGATTCCTCCCGCGTGGAGCGTCATCCCGTACCAGTTTTATCGCTCGCCCAAGCGCAGAAGCAATTCAAAGCCGACTCCGGCGATTCCTTCATGCTGTTCGTCAATGCGGACAGCGGACGGCTAAATGTGGTCCGGCGCATTGCCGGGGGCAGGCTGGCGTTTTTGGAGCCGTATGCTGAAGAGGGGCACGGCGCCCTGCCGCTTTCATAACGGCGGTACATACTCCGGGTCGCCCGTGCTACCGTCGCAGGATTGCTATTGTGGCGCGACTCAACCTTGTCGTCATCAGCGGGCTGTCCGGTTCCGGTAAGTCCCACGCCTTGAAAGCGTTCGAGGACGCGGGCTACTTCTGCATCGATAATCTGCCTCCCGCCCTGCTTCCGACCTTCGTCGAGCTCTGCAACCAGCAGAACGGCGAAATTTCGAACGTCGCCTTAGGCATCGACGTACGGGAACGCGTCTTCTTTTCCGATCTCGTCGGCATCCTGGAACGCGTCAAAGGGCTCGGGCATTCCGTGCAGCTCCTTTTTCTCGAGGCCAAGGAAGAGGTGCTGGTGCGCCGGTTCTCCGAATCCCGGCGTCCGCATCCGCTGCTGCCGCACCTGCCCGTGCTGGAAGGCGTGCGGTTCGAAAAGGAACGGGTGGCCGAACTGCGCCGCCATGCCGACCGGATCATTGACACCTCAAACCTGACGATCCACGAACTTCGCGAGTTACTGACCAAGCAGTTCAGGCGAGAACCATCCGCGCGGAAGCTTACCATCTCACTACTGACGTTCGGATATAAGTATGGCGTGCCCTATGACATCGATCTGCTGTTTGACGTCCGCTTTCTGAAGAATCCGTACTTTGTCCCGGATCTGAAACCGTTGCCCGGCGACGATCCCCGCGTCCGCACCTTTGTATTGGCGGACCCCGACGCGGTCGCCCTCATCGGGCAACTGGAAAGCCTGTTCAAATTTCTCATCCCGTTGTTCGAGCGTGAACAGCGAAGTTACCTCACAATCGCCATCGGGTGCACCGGCGGGCGGCACCGGTCTGTCGCCATTGCGGGGCGGTTAAAAGAAAGCCTGGCATCCATGGGGTACGACGTATCGATCAAGCACCGCGATCTCGAGAAGGCATAAAGACGTCCCCGGAACCTCTCCACGACCTCTCCCAGAGCTCCTTCCAGCGGTTTCCTTGACAGGTTGAGCATATTGACTATACTTACCTCTGTGCCTTCGGTGAGATGCCGCACTTAAGAAATACTACTTCAGTGAAGAACCGCAGTCAGCAAGACGACAAGGCCATCAATACCAACGCCGTGTGCGCGCTGTTCGACATATCAAAGGCGACACTGTATCGATGGGAGCGGGAAGGGCTAATCAGCGGACCGCCGCGTGATTGGCGAAACTGGCGGCGCTACACGAAAAGGAATGTGGAAGAAATCAAGAAAATAATTCGCGCTCGGAAACTTGTCATGTAGAGTGATGCCCATGCTGAGTTCATTCAAGAGCCTGTTTGAAACCGACATCGTGTCCTTGGTCACGCCGCGCCGCCAGTTGGTCGGCCTGGATATCGGCTCGAGCGCCATCAAGTTGGTCCAGCTCAAGGAAAGCAAGGGGCAGTACTACTTGCAGAAATTCGGCATGAAGCCGCTGGAGCCGGAAGTCATCGTGGATGGCACCGTCATGGACGAGGGACGGGTGGTCTCGGCCATCCGGGAACTGTTTGATGAGACGAACGTCAAAAACAAGCAGGTGGCCATCTCCATTTCCGGCCATGCCGTGATCGTGAAGAAGATCAGCCTTCCTCCGATGCCGGACGACGAATTAGAAGGCCAAGTGAGGTTGGCGGCTGAGCAATACATTCCCTTCGACATCAACGAAGTCAATATCGACTTTCACGTGCTCCCTCCGGACGCGTCGGGTGACGGTCAGTCCGACATGTCGGTGATCCTGGTCGCGGCGAAAAAGGACAAGATCAACGAATTGACCGAGCTGGTGAAGGGGGCCGGCTTGATGCCCATGGTTATGGACGTCGATGCCTTCGCCATCGAGAACATGCATGCGATCAACTATCCGATGGCACAGGACGAAGCGACGGCATTGGTCAATCTCGGTGCAAGCGTGATGAACGTCAACATCGTTCGGGGCGGGGTATCGCTGTTTACCAGGGATATCCCTCTTGGAGGGAACCGGTACACGGAGGCGATCCAGCGCGAGATGGGCCTGTCCTATGAGGAGGCCGAAGCGCTGAAGAAGGGCGAGCAGGGCGGTGACCGCGGCGGCTCGTTGTCCAACGTGGTGGACAGCGTGAACGCTGAAGTCAGTTCGGAAATCGCGAGGACGGTCGATTACTTCAAGACGTCGGCGGCGCAGGCGGATCTGGACCGCGTGTTGATTTGCGGAGGGGTCGCCCAAGCGAAGGGGTTGGTGCAACAACTCGGGGACCGCATGCAGGTGCCGGTGGAGGTGGCCAACCCCTTCGGAGAAATCGACACATCAGGAAGCGACCTGGACGGAGACACGTTAGCGGAGATTGCTCCGATGGCGGCGGTCGGAGTAGGACTGGCCTTACGCGCGGTGGGTGATCGATGATCCGGATAAATCTCCTTCCTGGGCCCAAGGGCAAGAAGGCGAAGCCCCAGTACGATGTGCGGGCTCAAGCGTTGTTGGGGATTGGGGTGATCGTCATTACGTTGGCCGGGTGCTGGTGGTACTCGGCTGCTCTGGACAGCGAACTGGAAGCTCAGCAGGAGCAGAAGCAGGACAAGGAGAAGCAGGTCGCTCAGCTCAAGGAACAAGTCAAGCAGGTGCAGGACTTCGAGCAGAAGAAGAAGCTGCTGGAAGATAAGAATCGAATCATCGATCAGCTCGAGCAATCGCGGCTTGGCCCGGTCAAGGTCCTGGACCACGTCAGTCAGAGTCTGGATCCCCTCAAGCTGTGGCTGACCAAGCTGGGCATCGCTTCCGACGTCATCGAGGTGGAGGGCAAGGCGCTGACCAACGACGACGTGGTGGAATTCGTCAACAACCTGCGCCGAACGGAATACTTCACCGGCATCAACCTCCAGGAAAGCAAGGCCGCGGTGGAGAACAAAATCAACGTGTACCAATTCCGCCTGGTGTTCCGGCTGAAGGGGTAATTAGGTATGGATCTCCGGTCGCTCAACCTCGACGCCTTGCGTACGGTTCCGACGGCGCAAAAAGTCGTCTTGCTGGTGCTGTTTGTCGGCATGCTCCTGGCTGGATTCTACTTCTACATCGCCGAACCGAAAACTGCGGCCATCGAAGCGCTTCGAGCGGACAACACCCGGCTGGATAGCGAAATTCAGACCCTCAATATCAAGGTCAAGCATCTTGACGAACTCATTGCGGCGAACAAGCAATTGGAAATTGAGTTGGCCAAGAAAAAAGAGCGCCTCCCACCGGAGGAGGAAGCGATCATGCTGCTCAAGCAGATTTCCGATCTGGGGATTCGCCTGGGTCTCGACATCAAGCTCTGGAAGCCCGGCACGCAGACGGAAGATCCGTCCAAGCTCTTCGTCAAGATGCCGGTCAACGTCGAAGTCACGGGTGTGTATCATACTGCCGCCTTGTTCTTCGATCGCATTAACCGGCTTCCTCAGATCATTACCGTCAACGGGCTCAAGATGGGCTCTCCCAAGCTGGAGCAGGGACGCATCGTGTCACAAACCAACTTCGATCTTGTGGCGTACGCGGCGCCGCAAGAGAAGCCTCCGACGCCCGCAGCCCAGCCGGGTGCCGCAGTGGGCGCGCAGGCTTCAGCCAAGAAGTAAGGAGCACCGGTGATGCGAAGGCAGGGCGAGATAAAGACGACCCTCGGTGGAAGGCGGTGGTGGTATGCCATGGCTGTTGTAACCGTGGCGTGCACAGGGCATACGGTGTTGGCAGCTCCAGCGATGAGGCAGGACTCGATCAAGGTGGCCCCGGTGGCTGATGCGATGAGGGAGAAGCCTCCCATGCCGGAAATGCCTCCTGCAGAGGCCTCTCAGGCTCAGGCGGCCTTGCCGGAGTTGACCCTGCCAAGCGCCGTGACGGGTATCGGCTATGATCCGTCGGGACGCCGCGACCCGTTCGCGCCCGTCATCCAAGAGCTCCAACCAGGCAAGGCTGATCCGAATCTTCCTCCGTTGCAGCGAGTTGCGCTCACTGAATTGAATTTGATCGCCATCGTCTGGGGATCCTACGGCTACACGGCGATGGTGCAGACGCCGGAAGGGCACGGCTATACCGTCCGGCGGGGCACGCGAATTGGCCAGAATAACGGGGTCGTGAGCGCCGTAACCGAGCGGGGGATCATCGTGCAAGAGCGGTTTACCGATGTCTACGGCAAGAAGCAGGAGCGCGAACACGTCAAGCTCCTCCATCCCAAAGAGGGCTCAGAATGAAACTACAATCGTCTGGCACCAATCCATTCGTGTCCACCGTGCGACTTGCTGGCATCGCCGGCCTCCTCGGCGTCGCGATGACGGCGCAAGCCGACGTGACCAAGCCGTGGGACCAACATAGAGCGTTCGGCAGCGCCGAGCCGGCCAAGGCAGACGTGGACATACCTGCGCAGGCGATCACTCAGATTGAGGTGCACCCGACCGGCGACGAGGTCACCGTCGTCGTGACTGGCGACGGGCGGCTATACCCCCAGGCAGACATGGTGGACGAGGCCCGCTTGGTGGTCGACTTGCCTGCCGTAGGATCCGCGCTGGACAGCTCGTTGGTGCGCGGCCATCATCCGTTGCTCAAGCAAATCAGGGTCGGGCACCACGCCGACAAGGTCAGGCTGGTTCTCGACACGCTGCAGCATCCCGCGTACATGCTAGACCAATCGGGCCGTGAAGTGCGCATTACCCTCAAGCCGTCAGCCTCTGCCGGCGCCGCGAGCTGGCCAGGTCTGTCGCCGGTAGCCGCTATAGAAGAACCGCTGCAGCCGGCCGTGGTGAAGCCAGCGAGGCGCGCGACCAAGGTCTTGGGGCCTGGCTCACAGCGATTCCGAGTCCAGACCGTCCAGATGGCGAGCGATGATCAGGGCGCAGGCCATGCCAAGGACGAGAGGCCTGACGATCTCGTCGCGGGGCAGACGCGGTACTCCGGACGGCGGATTTCACTCGATTTTCAGCAGGCCGATATTACGAATATTCTGAGGCTGATCGCCGAGGTAAGCGGCTTCAATATCGTGGTCGGCGAGGGCGTCAAAGCCAAAGTCACCATGAAACTGGTGAGCGTGCCTTGGGATCAGGCGCTCGACATGCTGCTGAAGATGAACGGCCTCGGGATGATCCGCCAAGGCACTATTGTATGGGTCGACACGCTGACGAATATCGCCAAGCAGCAGGATGAAGAGGCAAAAGCCAAGGATTCCAAGACGAAGGCAGAGCCGCTGGTCGATCGTGTGTTCTATGTTAAGAACCTGTCCGCGCAGGAGTTGATGACAGCCCTGCGGCCCTACGTCAGCCCTCGCGGCGTCATGCAGGTCAGCCAGGGCAGCAATGCGCTGATCGTGAGAGAAACCGAGTCCCGGATCGCCATTCTCCGCCAATTGGTGGAGGGCTTGGATTTGGAGGTGCCCCAGGTCCAGATCGAAGCTCGAATTGTTCAGGCGGACACCGTGTATGCCCGTGGATTGGGCGTGCAGTGGGGCGTGCAGAACGGGGATTTCGGTCCGAATACCTTCAGCTTCGTCGGCAACGCGACCGGTTCCTTTGCACCGGTTGCAGGCACGGGAAACACCACGATCCCGCGGGACTTCATCGTGAATTTGCCCGCGCAAGTCGGCGGGTTGCCCGCGGTCCCTGCGATCGGCTTCCAATTCGGCAAGCTGGCGCCAGGATTTGGCCTCGACATGCGTCTGTCGGCGGGTGAACTGCTCGGTCTCACGAAGGTCATTGCCGCGCCCAAGATCACCACGTTGGACAAGCGCGAGGCTAAGATATCCCAAGGCGAATCGATTCCCTTCCAGACGACGTCCTTGCAGGGTACGCAGACCACCTTCGTGGACGCGAACTTGGAGCTCAACGTGACGCCGCAGATTACGTCGCGTGATCCCAAAGAGATCGGCAAGCGCATTCTCATGCGCGTGCGGGCGACCCGGAACGCCGTCGGTGCCCGCAGCAATCCGGCTGGTCCGAGTATCGACCGCCGCGAAGCTACGACTCAAGTGATCGTCCGTGACGGAGAAACCATGGTCATCGGCGGCGTCTTCGTGGACACTCAGAACAACAACGTACAAGGGGTGCCGTATTTATCGCGAATTCCGGTCCTCGGCTGGCTGTTCAAGAACAAATCGGAATCAGTGTCAAAGCAGGAGCTGCTGATCTTCTTAACGCCTAGCATCGTGACGACCTGACCTCCCTTCCCGTAAGCCGTACGGCCGGCGTTGGGATGGGCTTCGCATCCCAACGCCGGCACCGTGCGAGCGCCTCGTTCACGCCCCCTGCCGGCGCGCGTCCTTCCAGTTTTCATGGGCCTATGCTACGATTCACCTCCATTTTGTGTGGTATTCCTGCGGTCGACCCCCTGCTGTATGGCTGAGTCCATTACTTCCGCGCGCGTTCCCGTCTCGCTTGACGAGCGCAGCTATGACATTGTGATCGATCCTGGCCTGCTCGGGCGATTGGCCAACGATCTCCTGCGCCTGAAGGTAAAGGGCAAGATCGGAGTGGTCACGGACCGGCACGTCGCCCGGCACTACCTCCAATCAGTGCTCCAGACGTTGTCAAGAATCGGCGCGGAACCGCTGCCCATCATCTTGCCTCCCGGGGAGCGCTCGAAGACCCTGAGCACGGTCCAGCGGATTCTGGACGCGCTCGCCAGACATCGGTTTGAACGCCATTCATGGCTGGTGGCTCTGGGCGGCGGAGTCGTGGGTGACTTGGCCGGCTTTGCGGCAGCGATCTATCAGCGGGGTATTCCATTTATTCAGATTCCAACGACGCTGGTCGCGCAGGTCGATTCCAGCGTGGGCGGAAAAACGGGCGTGGATCATCGGCTCGGCAAGAATCTCATCGGCGCGTTTTATCAGCCACGGGCCGTGCTCATCGATCCACTGTCCCTCCGGACCTTGCCTGACCGGGAGTGGATTGCGGGGCTTGCCGAAGTCATCAAGTACGGCGTGATCGCCGACGAGTCCTTTTTCACCTTTCTCGGCGAGGCAATGCCGTCGATTCGTCAGCGTCGCCCGGCACCGGTCGCGGCGGTCATCAAACGGTCGTGCGAGATCAAGGCGTCCGTCGTGGCAGCCGACGAACGGGAGAGCGATCGGCGAAGAATTCTCAATTACGGGCATACCATCGGCCACGCGTTGGAAGCGTTGGAAAGCTATCGTGGCCTGATTCACGGTGAGGCCGTGGGCATCGGCTTGGTCCACGAGGCGGATTTGGCCGCATATCAGGGGCTCTGCGACCGGGCGGTGGTCGAGCAGATTCGGACGGTGGTGGAGGCGGCAGGATTGCGCGTCGATCTGCCGGCATGGCCAGCGCGAAAGATCTGGAAGGCCATGCTGCATGATAAGAAAGTGTCTGCCGGGCAGGTCATCGGCGTGTGGCCGGAAAAAATCGGTCAGGTGCGTATCGCTCCCTTGTCCGAATCCGTCTTTGCGCGGTGGCACGCAGAGCACCAGGCTCCTGTGGGCATACGGCGAGGTCGCTAACATGGGGACGGACGGAAAAAAAGCGACCACGGCACAATTGGAACAGGCCCTGCGGGAAAAAACGCGTGAAGTGGACGTTCTGCACCGCATCAGCGAGTCGATCAGCAATACGCTCGACCTCGAAGCCGTGCTTCGGCACATCGTGGAGGTGGTCGTCGAGGTCACCAAAGCGGACGCCTGTCTGCTGTATCTCTTGTCGGACGCGCGAGATGAGTTGATTCTCCGGGCATCGAAGAATCCTCACCCCAAATTGATCGGCCGCATCACGATCGGGCTCGGCGAAGGCATTACCGGTTGGGTGGCTAGGGAGCGCACGCGGGTCGTCATCCCCAGCAACGCCAGCGAAGATCCCCGATTCAAGTTTTACAACAATCTGCCGGAAGACCGATATCAAGCGTTTGTTTCCGTACCGATCATGGTCAAGAAAGAGGTGATCGGCGTCATCAACGTCCAGCATAAACGCCCCCGACGGTATCGCGAGGACGAGCTGGCGCTACTGAGCACCATTGCGAATCAGGTGGGCGGGGCGATCGAGAATGCCCGCTTGTATGACCAAATGAAGCGCAAGGCGCTGCAGCTCGAGACGCTGTCCCAGGTGTCCGAGACGGTTGCCTCCAACCGCCTCATCGAGGACATGCTGCAGTTGATCGTGACGATGACGGCGCAGATGATGGGATCAAAGATCTGCTCGGTGATGCTGCTGGACGAACAGACCGGCGATCTCCGCATCGCGGCGGCGCAGAGCCTCAGCGAAGCGTACCGGCGAAAGCCGCATCTGAAAATCGGTCAAAGCATCAGCGGCAAGGCCGTACAGGAGCGCCGGCCGATCATTGTCCCGGACGTGACCAAGGAAAGCGCCTACATGTATCCCGAGCTCGCGCGCACGGAGGGGCTGTGCTCGCTCTTATGCGTGCCGATGCTGATGCGCGACAAGGCGGTGGGGGTCATCAACAGTTACACCAGCGTGCCGCATCACTTCACGTCGGAAGACATTCGGCTCATGCAGACGATCGCGAATCAAGCCGCCATCGCGATCGAGCACACGACGCTCATGGAGAAGTCCTTCGAGATGCAGGAAGCGTTGGCCGTCCGAAAGCTGCTGGAGCGTGCGAAGGGCTATCTGATGCGGTCGAAGAAGCTCTCCGAAGAAGAGGCGTTCAAACTGATACAACGGCAAAGCATGGATCTCCGCAAGTCCATGCGTGAAATCGCCGAAGCCATCCTGCTGGCGGGTTCAATCGACGAGCGTGCGGAGCGACAGGGCAGCTGACGGCTAGGGGGACTTTGGCCCCGGCTTGCCCATTTCCCGCCGGATATCTTCCATCTCTTTGCGTAACGTTTCGATCTCTGCGTCCTTCCGCTTCATCTCTTCGCGGATCTCCTTGAGATCCTGACCCGTGGAGTTCGGTGTCCCGGCAGGTGCGGCGGGACTGCTACCGCCGGCTTGAGCGGAAGAGCCGCTCGGCCCTGGCTTGGGTATGCTCGCGAGGCGAGCGTAATCAATCACAAACACGGTTTCCGGCGCCCGGCCGAATAGGAGCGAGCGCTTCTCGGTATCCGGCTTCAAGACCTCCTGCGGCTCAAACTGCAATATCTTCTCGGCCTTTCCGGACGGGTCCGGCAGGCGTCGGTTGGCCATGTTGATGCTGTCGGGCCGTTCGGCTCGTTTGCGGAATTGTGTCAGCGTCAGATGCAGCCAGTTGTCTCTAACCAGCAGGTGACCGGCGGTCGTCTCGATGAGGGTGGACTCCGCCAAGGGAGGCTCGGATGAGCCGACGGCCGCCCCTCTCGCCCGCGCGCTCGATAAGTCTTGCGGAAAGCCCCGCACGACGAACCCCACCCGTTGATCCGGCGCGGCTTGTCGGAGCCCTTGCGTGAGAAATGGTGCGAGAAAGTTGACATCGTCTTCGGAGAAGGCCCGCACCGAAGTGGACGTCTTGGAAAACACGCTCTGGATCGCCGTCGCTGCTTCGGTCACAACCACGCCGCGCAGGGCGCGAGCGATGATGTCCTGCTCGACCGCAATCGGATGCGATGCGGTCACCCCGCGGTCGGAAATCCGTTCCAAATGGACCGACCCCTTTGGAGCCTGTTCCAGAATGGTGTCGATTTCCGGCCCCCCGGCACATCCACCGACGAACAACACCAACGCGCCGACCAGGCGCAGGAAGAGGAAAGTCATGCCGATGACTCCGTGTGGGAGGCGATAGTGTAGCATAGCCATCGTGTCGCTGGTACGCCGGCTTGGTGCGGCGAGGCCGCCCTTGACAACTGCTAGGCAAACGACCTATAAGCGTGGCCATTGCGGCGCGGTGAGAGGGACAATGGAGTCCTGATTCGCGGCGCGAGAAAGTGCGAGAGGACAATGGCGTCCTTTTGGTCCAAGGT
>JBDZVU010000179.1:0-1808 GCA_040255845.1 Nitrospiraceae bacterium
GATGCTGAAGGAAGGGAGCAGCGGCTCGCTCTACGCGATTCGCCGGGAGCTGGAAAAGCTTTCGTCCTACGTCGCGGACCGGGGCGCCGCCACGGCCGCCGACGTGGAAATCATGCGCGGCACGGGTCCCGGCGCGTCGGTCTTCGATCTCACGCTGGCCATCGCGGAGGCGGACCGCGGCCGAGCCCTCACCATCTTGGCGCGTAATATCGAAGCCGGGGAAGCGCCCTTGCGCATTCTGGGCTCTCTGGCCTGGCAATACCGTCGGATCTGGAAGGTCAAAGAAGCGCTCGCCTCCGGCGGACGCGAAGGGGAAGCGGCCCGATCCCTGCGCATGGATCCCATGAAGGTCCGGTCGTTTCTGGCCAGATTTTCGGAGGCCCATCTCCAGGGGGCGCTCCGGCTGTTCTTGGAGGCCGACGCGCAGTTGAAGGGCGGCAGCAGTCTCGATCCGCGGATCGTGCTCGAGCGGGTGCTGCTGCGCCTGTGCGCCGGCGTCGGCTCCGCCGCGCCGCGGCCGCCCGCGCGGCCGGCATCACCGGCGGCGCGCAGCCAGGCAAAGGTGCTGTCCAATGTACGGACGATTAAGAGCGGGAGCCGGACAAGGCGTTGACGCGCAGCGTCAGACGGGAGATGCGGCGAGAGGCGGTGTTCCTCTTGACGACGCCTTTGGAAACCGCTCTGCCGATGACGGAGGCGGCGTCCCGAAGCAGGGACTTGGCCTCATCGACCTTCTTCTCGGCGACTGCCGCTTCCAACTTCTTCACGGCCGTCTTCACGGTATGCATGGTGGCGCGGTTGCGCTCCCGCTTGCGTTCGGCCTGGCGGGCGCGCCGGATCGTAGACTTATGGATCACAGGCATCGTACATTCCTCCAAAAAAGAAGCCGACTTGTATCATAGGGCTGCGCGGACCGTCAAGGATCCGGCGTGAACCGAGAAGGAGACCTCCATGGATAAAATCGCAGCGCGTGAGCGACTGATCTTTGCGCTGGACGTGCCCTCCGCCTCCGAGGCGGACCGGCTGCTGGACCGGCTGCAGGGTCAAATCTCGTTCGTCAAAATCGGCCTGGAACTCTTCACCGCGGCGGGCCCCGACATGGTGCGCCGGGTGCGAGAGCGTGGCATGCGCGTGTTTTTGGACTTGAAATTTCTCGACATCGAAGAAACTGTCCGGCGCGCCACGGCCCGTGTCGCGGCGATGGGCGTGGATTTCCTCACGGTGCATGCGAACCGGAAGGCGTTGACGGCGGCGGTGCAGGGCCGAGAGGGGTCGTCGCTCAAGCTCCTGGCGGTCACGGTGCTCACCAACTTCGACAGCCACGACCTGCGCGACATGGGCATCCAGCGCACGGTGCGGGACCTGGTGACGGCGCGGGCGCTCCTGGCGTCGGAGGTCGGGTGCGACGGCGTCGTGGCATCGGGAGAGGAGCCGGAGGCCATCCGGCAAAAACTCGGGACGCGGTTCGTGATCGTCACACCGGGCGTCAGGCCGGCGGGCAAAGGCGTGGACGACCATGCGCGGGCCACCACGCCCACCCAAACGATCGCGGCCGGGGCCGACTATCTGGTGATCGGCCGGCCGATCCGGGATGCCGTCGATCCGGTCGCGACGGTCGGGGAGATCGTCGCCGAGATGCAGGCCGCGTTCGACAAGCGCGGCTGAGCCGGCCGGTTGCGGCCTTCCGTTTCAGTTTGCTAAGATCCGCTTTCCCCTCACATGGCCTTCGTGGTGGATGTAGCTCAGGTGGTTAGAGCGCCGGATTGTGGATCCGGAGGTCGCGGGTTCGAAACCCGTCATCCACCCCA
>JBDZVU010000038.1:0-29200 GCA_040255845.1 Nitrospiraceae bacterium
TCTCCTGCTGGTCGGCCACGGCAATGGGCTCGGCGTCCACCACGGACGAATACCGCACGACCAAGTCGCCCGGCGAGACCGATCCGTAGCTGCGAACGACGTCGACCGTCGTCAGATCGTGATCCGCCTGCACGACCTTCACCACCGCGACGCGAATGGTGATGAAGCCCATGTACTCGCGGGTCTTGGGGTGGAAGACCTTGCGGACCCGGCGGTAGATCGTAAACAAATCGCCGACCGCAACGTCCGCGGGATGGTCCAACTTCAAATAGAGTTGGTCGCTCTTGCCGAGCAGCATCCGGTTGCCCACCGTTTGATTGTCGCCGGTGATGAGATTGACGGTTCCATCACGGGGCGTGAATTTTTGGATGCCGCCCGCGGCAAAAGCCAAGGCCGCCTCGCCGAAGCTCACGGCGGCCGAGTCATCGGCCCAACTCATGGACGGGGGGCAGACCAGGCTCAGACCAAGCGGCAGGGCGAGCAGAAACGACGTGCGAGTTTTCATAGGCGTGATCCTTGGTGAAGGGACGTTGCGCTTGCCAAACCATAGCAAAGGACCCTGTATTGTCAAGAATTTGGGCGGTTTGACCCGCCGTTCTTGCGGATGCTAGGGTGATCGGCATCGATGGGATGTATGAGCGAGCGCGCACCTGACACACCGCGCCAACCCAAGCGGATCGAGACCCAGATCCATCGCCGCCGGAAGGCCGCCGCGTTGTCGCCTCTGACGGACGAATGGGACCGCTCCGGCCCGCCTCCGGCCCATCTCCGCATGCCGCGCGAGAGGCGAGAAGGCGAACCGCCGCAGGACTAGCGGAGACGGCTCGTCTGGCGAGTCCAACTCCGCGCCCTGCCTGCATAATCTTCTTCACGACCGTAGGGCTTTCGGGTCTCTTTTGTTAGGTCCTTTGTCCGCTTGCTATCCCCTCGAATTCGGCACTAAGATCTCAACTCTTCTTTGCTGGTCAATATCTTGTGAGCCCGGCGATGAGCGGCGTTGATCTCCTGCTCGAGTATCTGACGAGATATTTTCCGATTCTGGTGTTCGTGTTCGTCGCCTTGGCTTTCGGGGTGGTGACGCTCCTCATCAGTTACTTTGTGCAGCCGAAGTACCCCGAGCCGGAGAAGCTGTCCGCCTATGAATGCGGATCGGAGCCCTTTTCCGATGCGCGCATGCCGTTTCCGGTGCGGTATTACATCTTTGCGATGCTGTTCGTGATTTTTGATATCGAAGTGATCTTCCTGTACCCCTGGGCCGTGGTGTTCAACAAGCTCGGCGTCATCGGCCTGGTCGAGATGATGATCTTCATCGCCTTATTTCTCGTGGCCTACGTGTACGCGTGGCGCAAGGGAGCACTGGAATGGGACTGATCCAGCTGGGACGGCACGACAAGGACGGGTCGCCCGACGTGATCACGACGACGGTCGAGAAAGCGGTCAACTGGGCACGGAAAGGCTCCTTGTGGCCGATGACGTTCGGCTTGGCCTGCTGTGCCATCGAAATGATCGCCGCCGTGTCGTCTCGCTACGATATGGATCGCTACGGCGCGGGGGTGTTTCGCGCGTCGCCCCGGCAGTCCGATTTGATGATCGTCGCCGGCACGGTGTGCCGCCGCATGGCGCCCGTCATTCGGAAGATCTACGACCAGATGCCTGAGCCGAAGTACGTCATCGCCATGGGGTCCTGCGCCACCTCGGGCAACATCTACGACAGTTACAGCGTCGTGCAGGGTGTCGATCGCTTCGTACCGGTCGACATTTACGTGCCCGGCTGCCCGCCGACCCCGGAAGCGCTCTTCGACGGCATTCTGAAGTTGCAGGAGCGCATCATGCAGAAGCGCGTGTTTGTCAAACAGCCGGAGCAGGTGAAAGCCGGCCTCAAGGTGTGAGCCCCGGATGCACCAGCTGATCAACCGCATTCAGGATACCTTTCCGGCCGGCTATGTCTCCGCCAGCGAGTGGCGCGGGGATCTCGCCGTCACCGTGACACGGGACGTCGTGCACGATGTCGCCCGCTTTCTGCACGACGACCCGGCGATGGATTTCGACTACATCGTGCACGTGAGTTCGGTGGACTGGCCGGATGACGAGCAGCGGTTCGAAGTGGTGTGGGAATTCTACTCGATGCGCAAACGGCACCGGATCCGTCTCAAGACCCGTGTGCCGGAATCCGATTGCGTCGTGGACTCGCTGACCGACATTTGGCGCGGCGCGGAATTCATGGAGCGGGAAGTCTACGACATGATGGGCATCCGATTCCGCAATCATCCCGATCTGCGCCGGATCCTCATGCCGGACGACTATACGGAAGGGTACCCCCTGCGCAAGGATTTTCCACTGCGCGGGAAGGGCTGGCGGGACACGTTCGATTTTCTCGACGAGGTCCCGCGGTAGGACGAGAGCCATGGCGTTTGAAGACCAACGGACCACGGTCTACAAGGTCGATCCGGAGCATCCGGAAAGCGAAACGCTGCCCACGCTGCGCACCGAAGAGCTGCTGCTCAATATGGGCCCGCAGCATCCCAGCACGCACGGTGTGCTCAAAGTGATCCTGGAACTGGAAGGCGAGCGTCTCGTGAAGTCCACGCCGGTGATGGGATTTTTGCACCGAGGCGTCGAGAAGCTGGCGGAGGAGGGCACCTATCACCAGTTCATCCCGCATACGGACCGGCTCGATTACGTCTGCGCCATGTACAACAACTTTGCGTATTGCCGCGCGGTCGAAAAGCTCCTGAACCTCCAGGTGCCGGAGCGGGCGGAGTATTTGCGCACCATCGTGGCCGAGGTGCAGCGCATCATCGGCCATCAGTTCTGGCTGGGCACGCAGGCGCTCGATATCGGCGCGATGACCGTGTTCTTTTACTGCTTCCGGGACCGGGAAATTCTGCTCGACTGGTTCGACGAGCTGTGCGGCGCCCGTTTGACCACAAGCTGGTACCGGATCGGCGGCGTGGAACGGGACCTGACGCCGACCCTCATCCAGAAGCTGAAGCAGTTCCTGGACTACTTCCCGCCCAAGATCGACGAGTACATCGTCTTCTTAGAGAAAAACCGCATCTGGCTCGCGCGGACCAAAGGGGTGGCGGTGATTTCCGCCGAGGACGCGGTGAATTTCGGGCTGAGCGGCCCCACGTTGCGCGGCTCGGGGGTGGACTACGACCTGCGGAAATACGAGCCCTACGCCGCCTATCCGAAATGCGAGTTCAGCGTGCCGGTCGGCAAGAACGGCGACACGTACGACCGGTACTGGATCCGCGTCATGGAAATGTACGAGAGCGTGAAGATCATCCGGCAATGCCTGGAGCAGATGCCGGAGGGTCCCATCATGGCTGATGCGCCGAGCGTCACCTTCCCGCCGAAGGAGCGCGTCTTCACAAACCTCGAGTCCATGATCCAGCAGTTCAAGCTGTTTTCCCAAGGCTTCAACGCCCCCCCGGGGGAAATCTACTGCGGCACGGAAGCGCACAAGGGCGAGCTGGGCTTCTACATCGTCAGCACGGGGGGCGGAAAGCCGTATCGGCTGAAGATCCGCGCTCCTTCCTTCATTCACATGGGAGCGTTTGATTTCATGTCGAGGGGCTACATGATCGCCGATGCGATCACGCTGTTCGGCACCTACGACATCGTCATGGGCGAATGCGACCGTTGATCGTCACGTGGGCAAGGTGACACATGGGGAGCGGCGTTGTGACCAACTCATTGTTCATTTTGCGCTGAGGAGACGATGGGACTGAAACCTGCCACCAACCCGGACGTCGAAGCCGCGAAGATCGAGCTGTCCATCGACGGTCAGACCGTGACCGCGAAGGACGGCGTGTCCCTCTACGACGTCATTGCCAGCACGGGGAAGATCGTGCCGGCCATGTGCTACCACTACACCTTCGATCCCTTCGGCTCCTGCGGCATGTGCCTGGTCATGCAGGAAGGCAAGAAGGCGCCCGTCCGGTCGTGCACGGCCAAGGCGACGGCGGGCATGGTGATCCGGACGGAGGGCGACGACCTCTTCCAGGCGCGGAAGAAAGCGGTGGAGAAGCACCTGTCCGTGCACCCGCTCGATTGCCCGGTCTGCGACGCGGACGGGCATTGCGAGCTGCAAGACATGGCGTTTCAACACGGCGTTACGAATCTGGCGAACGCCAAGCAGAAATTCATCCCCGAAGATACGCGGAGCCTGGTGCTCGACTTCAACATGAACCGCTGCATCGCCTGCGCCGAATGCATCAACGTCTGCAAGGACGTGCTGATGATCGACGCCCTGCAGTTTATGAAAAAGGGCGGCTTCAACCAGGTGGTGGCCAAAGGCGACGTCCCGCTGTCGTGCGAATTCTGCGGCGATTGCCTGGCCGTCTGCCCGGTGGGAGCGATCACCAACAAATTTTCCAAGTACCGATACAAGCCTTGGCAGATGAAGAAGACGACCACCACCTGCAATTACTGCGGGGATGGTTGCCAGATGCATTTGGAAACGAAGGACACCGAAGTCATCCGGGTCACGTCGCCCCTGTCCTGGAAGAACAAATGGGGCGACCGCGCCGAAACCGCGAAGGGCCATGGCGGCCTCTGCGTGCGGGGCCGGTTCGGTTTCGAATACCTCGACAGCAAGACGCGCTTGACGCAGCCCCTGGTCCGCGAAGGACAGCAGCTTGTCCCGAAGCCGTGGCTGGAGGTCATGGATTCCCTCGTCGACCGCTTCGCCGAGATCAAGCGGACGCACGGAGCGGACGCCATCGCCGGCCTCATGACGGCTCGCTGCACCAACGAAGAGCTGTATCTCTTCCAAAAGCTCATGCGGGCCGTGCTGGGGACGAACAACCTGGACAGCAGCGCCCGCTACGGGCATCTCAACTTCGTTCATGCCGCCAAGCACGCGGTGGGGCTGGGACGCACGGCCAACGACTGGGAAGACATCACCAAGGCCAAAGCCATCCTCCTCATCGGATCCAACATCACGGAAACCAATCCGTTGACGGCGGTCCGGGTGAAAGAAGCGATCCGCGTCTACAAAGCGCAGGTCATCACCCTGGATTCCGCGGTCACGAACATGGCGAAGCTCGCCTCCCATCCCTTCCTGATCAAGCCGGGCAGCGAAGGGCTGGTCATCGACGGCCTGGTGAAGGCGGCGATCGAGCAGGATCTCGTGGACGAAGAGGCCATCGCGAAGCATCCTCGGGCGTTCGACGCACTGAAAGCGGCCGTCGCGCCGCTCTCGCTCGATCACGTGGCGGCCCAGACCGGGGTGCGGGCCGCCGACCTGCGGGAGATCGCCGCCGTCTTTGCGGAAGCCCCCCGGTCGGTCATTATCTGCGCCGAGGGCATCGTTCGGCGCCCGCGCGGCTATGAGAACGTGCTGAAACTGATGGACCTGGCCTGGATCACCGGCAAGCTCGGCAAGCCCGGATGCGGCGTCAATACCCTCACGGAAGAAGGCAACGAGCAGGGCGCGGTCGACATGGGCGTCGCTCCGGAGTTCCTGCCCGGGCAGGCCCGCTTCGACGATGCCGCGGCTCGCGAGCGGTTCGCCAAGGCCTGGGATGCCCCGCTCCCCGCAGCTCGGCAGGGCGCCTCGCTGATGGAGATTTTGAAGCGCTGCAAGAGCGGACAGATCAAAGCGTTGTACGTGGTCGGTGAAAACCCGCTCGCCACGCTGCCGGCCTCCGTGGAGGTCCGCGCGGCGCTCGAACGGCTGGAACTGCTCGTCGTCCAGGACCCCTTCATGACGGATACGGGCCGGCACGCGCACGTCGCGCTTCCCGCCTGTACCTACGCCGAAAAAGAAGGCACGTTCACGAATTTGGAAGGCCGGGTCCTGCGCGTTCGCCAAGCCATGGAGCCGCTGGGAGATAGCCTTCCGGACTGGCACATCATGACCGCCTTGGCGAACGGATTGGGCGCGCATTGGGACTACCAGTCGGCGAACGACATCCAGGCCGAAATCATGAAGCTGCTGCCGGGTTATTACAATTTGGGCCAACCGCGGAAGATCACCCCGTCCCCGGACCAGTACCTGGCCAACGGCTACAGCGCCGAAGTCGGCACGCGGTACCGTGGCAGCTCGTCCAGCGAGACCGCTCGGCCCTTTGCATTGATCATGGGGCAGGTGCTCGTGCATTCCGGCAAACTGTCGACGGAGGCCCCGGGACTGATCAAGATCGCTCCGAACACCGGCAAGCTTCGGGTGGCGCTGCAGGACATGGAGCGGTTGGGCCTGAAGGAAGGCGAGAAGGTGCGTTTGACATCTGATCGCGGCTCGCTTCAAGTCGGCGTCCAGCCCGACGTGTCGGTGGCACCGGGCACCTGTTTCTTCCCCGAGCATTTCAACGAGCCGCCGGTCAAGGATCTCATGACGGTCTCCGTGGATCCGGTTACCGGCGTGCCCGCGTTTAAGTTGGCCTGGGTCAGCATTGAACGGGCTTAGCGACCTGTGTATGCTCCCGCGACGGTGAGCAGGAGTAGCGATGAGCGTCGGAACTCTGGCTAAAAAAATTCTTCACGCCGCGCTGTTCGACGAGATCTGGGACGCGATGAAGGTCACGTTCAAGCACATGTTCCATCGACCGATCACGTTTCAATATCCCCGGGAGCAGCGCACGATTCCGGACACCCATCGGGGAGCGCTGGGCTTGCTGCGCTACGACGACGGCCGGGAGCGGTGCGTCGGCTGTGACCTCTGCGAGGCGGCCTGTCCGTCGCATTGCATCAAAGTCATCAGCCAGGAAGATTTGAGCCGGCCGCTCCAGCGCTATGCCAGCGAGTTCTACATCGACGTGACCAAATGCGTGTTCTGCGGGTACTGCGTCGAGGCCTGTCCGGTGAACGCGCTCGCGATGACGAAGATGTACGAGTATTCCACCCACGACAAGCGCACCCTCCTGTTCGACAAGCAGCGGCTCTACGAGATCGGAGAGCGTCATCTCGATGACGCGAAAAAATATCTGTATGCCCACAACCAGGAGAAGAATGCTGAAGAGAGCCGCGAGTACCGATATTACTTCCCCCAGTCGGTGCTGAAGTCGACGCAGCCGCCTCCCAAGCATCTCAGCTGAACCGACATGATCACAGTGTTTTTCGCGTATTTCTCTCTGGTGAGCATCGCCGCCGGCGTCTTGACCGTGGCGCTCAAGAACCCGGTGCACTGCGGCCTGGCGCTGCTCGCCCTGCTCTTGCACGTCTCCGGGTTGTTCGTACTTCTGAACGCGGAGTTCCTCTGGGCGGTTCAGGTCATCGTCTACGCTGGCGCGATCCTGGTGCTCTACCTGTTCGTGCTCATGCTCCTGAACCTCAAGACCGACGAGCGTTATTTTCACGCGTCATTCATCTATTTCCTCGTCCCGGCCGTCCTCGGCTCGCTGTACGTGCTGGCGTTGCTGCTGCGCAGCCCCTTCGGCGGCACGAAAGGCAATACCCCCACGGCGACCGTGCTGCAGGAAGGGGACACCGCCGCCGTCGGGATCAAGATGTTCAGCGACTATCTGCTCCAGTTTGAAATCGTCGGCGTGTTCTTGCTGGGAGCGATCATCGGCGCCATCGTGCTGGCGAAAACGCCGAAACCGATCGACGAGACGGCCCATGACCGGTGACGTGACACCCGGGCAGGAGCAGAGGGCGGCCCGGCGCCGCGGGGCGTACAGGTCATGATCCCCTTGAACGCATATGTGGCGGTCAGCGCGGTCCTGTTCCTGACCGGACTCCTGGGCGTGCTCATCCGCCGGAACTTCATCATCGTGCTGATGTCCGTCGAGATCATGTTGAACGCCGCCAATATCAATCTCGTCGCCTTTTCACACTATTTGGAATCCATGGCCGGGCAACTGGTGGCGCTCTTCATCATCGCCATCGCAGCCGGTGAAGCGGCCGTGGGACTGGCCATCATCATCGTCGTGTTTCGAGGGAAGATTTCCACGAATGTCGACGAAATGAACCTGCTCAAGTGGTAACGTGACCGACCTCACCGATCTGCTCATTAAGCTCATTCCGATTTTCCCGCTGCTGGCCGTCATCGCCAACGCCCTGTTCGGCAGCCGGTATTCGCACGAGCTCGCGCATCGCCTGGCATGGGGCTCGGTCGGCCTGTCGTTCCTGTGCACGGTCGGCGTCTTCGCGGACGTCCTTCGGACTGGAACGACACACGAAGTCGTCGCCTACCAATGGATTTTCGGCGGCGACCTCACGATCAATCTCGCCTATCTGGTGGATCCCCTGACCTGCGTCATGCTGCTCGTGGTGACCGGCGTCGGGTTCCTGATCCATGTCTATTCGGTGGGCTACATGCACGGGGAGACGGGATTCACCCGCTTCTTCACGTACATGAACCTGTTCATGGTCTCCATGCTGCTCCTCGTCATGGGGAACAACTACGTCGTGCTCTTCATCGGCTGGGAGGGCGTCGGCCTCTGTTCCTACCTCCTCATCGGCTACTACTACGACAAGGTTTCGGCCGCCAAGGCCGCGACGAAAGCCTTTGTGGTGAACCGGATCGGCGATGCGGGCTTCCTCCTCGCGATCTTTCTCGTCTTCGTCAATTTCCACACCCTGGACTACACGAAGGTCTTCGCGCAAGCCGGCCAGCTCTCGACCGAGATGGCGACGGCGATCGCCTTGTGCCTGTTGATCGGGGCGGTCGGAAAGTCGGCCCAATTGCCGCTGTACACCTGGCTGCCGGACGCCATGGAAGGCCCGACCCCCGTGAGCGCGCTCATTCATGCGGCCACCATGGTGACCGCCGGCGTATATATGATCGCGCGCAATCACGTGATCTTCGACCTCTCGCCCGTGGCCATGGAGGTGGTGGCCCTGATCGGTGGCAGCACGGCACTCTTCGCGGCGACGATCGGTCTCGTCCAGACCGACATCAAGCGCGTCCTGGCCTATTCGACGGTCAGCCAGCTGGGCTACATGTTCCTGGGGGTGGGCATCGGAGCCTATACGGCGGCGATCTTCCACCTCATGACGCACGCGTTCTTCAAGGCCTTGCTCTTTCTGTCGGCCGGTTCCGTCATCCATGCCTTGTCCGGGGAGCAGGACATTCGCAAGATGGGTGGGCTCGCCTCCAAGATTCCCTGGACCCATCGGCTCTTCCTCATCGGCACGATTGCCATCGCCGGCATTCCGCCTCTGGCGGGGTTCTGGAGCAAGGACGAGATCATGGCGCATGCGTTTACGCACCATCAGTACTTGCTCTACGGTATGGCGGCCGTTGGGGCGTTTCTCACGTCCTTCTACATGTTCCGGCTGACGTACCTGACCTTCTACGGACGGTCGCGCATGGATCATCACACCGAAGAGCACGTGCATGAATCACCGATGGTCATGGTGGGCCCGCTCATGGCCTTGGGTGTGTTGTCGCTGTTCGGCGGGGCGTTAGGCTTTCCGCCCGAGCATGGATGGCTGCATGGGTTCTTGGCCCCCGTCGTGGGAGGCGGCGCTGAGCACGCGGCCGGCGCCGGGCTGGTCTTGACGCTCATGATGGGGGCCACCGCGATCGCGTTGCTCGGCTGGGGGCTGGCCCACTACCTCTACCGCATCAGTCCCGGCACGGCGGACCGCTGGGCCGAACAGTTCTCGGGCGCGTACCGAACGCTGCTGAATAAATATTACGTGGACGAATTGTACGACGTGTTGTTCGTCGAGCCGACCAAGCGTCTGGGCGAGGCCCTTGACTGGTTCGACCGCACCGTCATCGACGGCGTCGTGCGGGGTGTCGCGCACCTGGCTGATTGGGGATCGGCCGGCTCCACGTGGATCGAGAAGCATGTGATTTACGCGGGTTTGAACATCATCGGGTACGGCAACCATCTCGCCGCCCGCGAAGGGCGGAAATTACAGACGGGCATGGTGCATCATTACGCGGCCATCATCATCGCCGGGCTGTTTCTCCTCGCGATGCTGGTCCAAATGGTGATCCAACTGTAACGGACGCGGACGCACGATATGCTTGAAGAACTGACCGCTGGATTTCCCATCTTGTCGTGCCTGCTTTTCCTCCCGGTGGTGGGCGCGGCGGTCCTCTGGCTCTTCGACGACGAAGATCTCGTCAGGAACGCGGGGCTCACGATTGCCCTGGTGGAACTGTCTCTGGCCATCTTCGTCCTGTGGCGGTTCGTCCCCGACTCGGCGGCGATGCAGTTTGCCGAGCGCGTGCAATGGATCCCGGCATTGGGCATCAGTTACCATCTCGCGGTCGACGGCATCAGCGTCTTGTTCGTCGGGCTCACCGCCTTCCTGACCGTCCTGGTCGTGATTTACTCCTGGGACACCGTCCGCCACCAGGTCAAGCTGTACCTGATGTGCCTGCTGGCGCTCGAAACCACGACGATGGGCGTGTTCGTGTCGCTCGATTTGATTCTGTTCTTCGTCTTCTGGGAATTGATGCTCATCCCCAGTTATTTCCTGATCAAGCTGTGGGGCGGGGGCGCCGAGCGGCATCATGCCGCGCTGAAGTACGTGCTCTATACGCTGCTGGGCAGCGTGTTCATGTTGGTCGGGATCGCGCTCCTCAACATCAATTTTCATCAGTGGTCCTCGCTGCACCGCAGCGATCAGCTCTACTCCTTCGATTTGCTCGAGCTCATGACGGTGCCGGTGCCCTTGTCCCAGCAGATCTTGATTTTCTGGCTGATGTTCCTCGGCTTTGCCTTCAAGGCGCCGATCTTTCCCTTCCACACCTGGCTCCCCGATGCGCTGCTCGAAGGCCCCATCGGCATGGCGGTGGTCCTGGCCGGATTGAAGCTCGGCACCTTCGGGTTCATGCGGTTCAGTATCCCGCTCCTGCCCGATGCCTCGAAGAGCGAGACGGTCGTCACGGTCGTGGTGGTGCTGGGCCTGTGCGCGATTCTCTACGGAGCCTGGGTGGCCCTCATCCAGCTCGACTTCCGCCGTCTGCTGGCCTATAGCAGCATCAGCCACCTGGGTTTCGTCGTGGTCGGGTTGTTTGCGTTGAACTACCAAGGCTTGCAGGGCAGCCTGCTCACCATGATCAATCTGGGATTCAGCACGGCGGGCCTGTTCTTCATCGCCGGATTCCTCTACTCGCGTCAGCAGACGACGCAGCTCTCCGCCTTCGGCGGCATGGCGAAGCAGGTGCCCCTGCTCGCGACCTTCTTTCTTTTGATTGGATTGGCATCGATCGGACTGCCGGGCACGAACGGATTCGTCGGGGAGTTCCTGATCCTCTTGGGCGCCTTCAGGGCCAAGTGGTGGTTCGGCGCCGTGGCGGTCCTCGGCGTCATTTTCGGAGCCGCGTATTTCCTGTGGTACTACGAGCGCGCGATGCTAGGGCCGGTCGGCAAAGCCGTGAAGCAGACCATGCAGGACCTTCAACTGCGCGAGATCGTCATCGCCCTCTCCCTGTCCGTGATGATCATCTGGATCGGGCTGTATCCTTCGCCCTTCCTGCGCATCATGAACGGCTCGGTGCAGGCCCTCGTCGACCGGCTGAACCACGGGACCGTCGCAGTCGCCGAGCCGCGCACAGCTGAGCCCAGGACGGTGAACGCGCATGAGTGAGTACACGCTCCTGTACATTCTGTTCGCCCCCTTCGCCGGCGCGCTGGCGTTGATCTTCGTCTCCAACCGCCAGCCGCTGCTCGTCCGCGGAATCGCGGCCAGCTCGGCCTTCGTCTCGTTGATCGCGTCCTTGTACCTGTTCTACGCCTACGATCCCGTGCGCGGGGGATTCCAGTTCGTCCAACGTTATGAATGGTCGAAGCAGCTGGGGATTTCACTGTACCTGGGCGTCGACGGCATCGGAACACCGCTCGTGCTCGCGTCCTCCATCTTGCTGTTCGCGGGCATCTTCGTGTCCTGGCACATCAAAGACCGGACGAAGGAGTTCTACATTTGGCTGCTGATCCTCGCGGCGGCGACCATCGGCGTCTTCATGTCGTTGGACCTGTTCTTCCTCTACTTCTTCTATGAAATGTCGGTCATCCCCATGTACCTGCTGCTCGGCATGTGGGGAAGCCATACCAAGAAGTACCTGGAGATGACGGACCCCGAAGGGCTCAAGCTGCGCGATTCCGTCGGCTTCATCTTCAACTTCGCCTCGAACAGCAAAGAATACGCGGCGATGAAGCTCGTGTTGTTCCTCTCCGCCTTCGCCGTCGCGGCGCTGATGGGCATCCTGCTGATCTACAAGTACTCGGGATTGAACACCTTCGACATCCTGGTGCTTCGCGAACAGGCGAAGTTGATGAACATTCCGGTGCTCGGCACCACGCTCGACAAGATCATCTGGATCCTCATCTTCTTCGGCTTCGCCTCCATTGCGCCGATCTGGCCGCTCCACTCCTGGTCCCCAGTCGGGCACGCGGCCGCGCCGGCCGCCACGAGCATGCTGCACGCCGGCGTGCTGATGAAGCTCGGGCATTTTTCCATCATCCGGGTGGCCTTCGAGATCCTTCCCGAAACCACCCGAGAGCTGATGCCCCTCGCTGCGGTGTTATGCATCTTCAGCATCATCTACGGCGGGTTCGTGGCCTTCTACGCCAAAGACACGAAATACGTCATCGGCTATTCGAGTTCGAGCCACATGGGCTATGTCTTTCTCGGCATGGCGGCGCTGGACTACATCAGCCTCAGCGGAGCAGTCATTTATATGTTCGCCCACGCGATGGCCACGGGCATGCTCTTCGCCATGGCGGGGTGGGTGTACGATCAGACCCACACCAGGGATATCCCGTCGCTCGGCGGCCTCGCCAACAAGATGCCGTTCATCTCCGCCTGTTTCGTCGTCGGCTGCATGGCCTCGATCGGCATGCCGGGCACGGTGAACTTCATCGCGGAGATCATGATCATCGTCGGCAGCTGGAACAAGTATCCGTTCCAGGTGATCATCGCGGTGCTCGGCATCGTGCTCACGATGGCCTACCTGTTCAAGATGATGCGGGGGCTGTTCTACGGCCCGATGGATCAGAAGTACAGCCATTCGCATGACGCGGTCGCGACGGTCGATCGCCTGCCGCTGCTCATCATGATCGCCGTCAGCGTCGGCTTCGGCATCTTTCCCATGCACTTGTATAACGTCGTCCGGTCCGGGGTCGATCCGCTCGTCGCCAAGATCACGCACGTCGTGCCGGTGGCCGGGGCGGGAGCGCCGGGGAACCTGCGGAGCGAGGTCCGAGTCGACGAATCGTCTTCCTACACCATGCGGAGCGACCGATGACGTTCGACTTGACTCTGTCGCTGGCCGATCTGCTCCTGCTGGCGCCCGAAATCCTCCTGACCTGCTGGCTCTGCGTCGTGTTGATCGTCGACTTCGCCGTTCCGCGGCTCCCCAAGGAGCAGCTCGCGTACCTGAGCGTCGGCGGGCTGGTGCTCACGTTGGGCGTGCTCGCGTGGCTGGATGTCAATCAGGTGGCCGGCACCCTGTTCGGAAACATGTTCGTCCTGGACCGGATGGCGTTGTTCTTCAAGATGTTCATCGTGGGGGCCACCATCCTGGTCGTGCTGGCGTCCATGGATTATGTCCATCGTTTTACGTTCTTCCGGGGCGAGTACTATTTCCTGGTCGTCATGTCGGCGTTAGGCATGATGTTCATGGCCTCGGCCAACGACCTCTTATCCGTCTTCGTCACGCTGGAGTTCTCGACCTTCGGCTTCTACGTCCTCGTCTCGTACCTGCGCGAGGACTTGGCCTCCAACGAAGCGGGGTTGAAATTTTTCATTCTGGGAGTTTTCGCCGCCGGCTTGCTCGCGTACGGCATCAGCTTGGTCTACGGCGAGACGGGCAAACTGGTCTTTTCCGACATGGGCGCCGTGCAGGCGACGCCCGGCTTGATCATCGGGTTCCTGCTGATCTTTGCCGCCCTTGGCTTCAAGATCGGCGCAGTGCCGTTTCATTCGTGGATTCCGGACACGTATCACGGCTCGCCGACCCCGGTGACGGCCTTTCTCTCGATTGCTCCCAAAGGCGCCGCCATCGCCATCCTGATCAGAATATTCTTCGTGGCGCTGAGCGCCTTCAAGCCCATGTGGGTCTTCCTGCTCGTCGGCGCCTCCATTTTGTCGATGACCTACGCCAACATCGTGGCCATCGCTCAACGGAACATCAAACGTCTCCTCGCCTATTCGGGCATCGCGCAGATCGGCAATGTGCTCATCGGTCTGGCGGCGGGCACGAAGATGGGTAGCGATGCCATCCTGTTCTATCTGCTCACCTACCTCTTTGCGAACATCGGCGCCTTTGCCGTCGTGATCGCCGTGAGCCATGCCATCGGCAGCGACGAAATCGAGGACTACAGCGGACTGAACCGCCGCTCGCCGTTCCTGGCATTCGCCATGCTCCTCTTCCTGCTTTCGTTGGCCGGCGTTCCGCCCTTGGCCGGATTCATCGGGAAGATCTACATCTTCGTCTCAGCCATCAACGAGGGGCTGTACACGCTCATCACGGTCGGGCTCATCAACATCGTCATCTCGATGTATTACTACCTCATCGTCGTGAAGAAGATGTACATCAACGAGCCGGTCGATCCCTCTCCCGTCTCCATCTCCGGCCCCATGAAGGCGGTCGTGTATGTCGGCCTGGCCGGCACCCTCTTGATCGGCATTTATCCCCAGCCGTTCATTGATTGGGTGGTCTCCGCCACGCTCATGTTCTCGCAGTTCGCCGCTCCGGCGGCGACGATCGCTCCGGCGGCTCCGTTCGGCGGATAGTTTTCTCCTTTCGCAACTAAGAAGTTCTGCTAGAATGGCGCCTGGGACAGCCTGACAGCGGCTTGCCCCACGGTCCCATCGCGATCCCTCCATGGAATCCGTCACGGATGAGAGCCGCCACATGCCGCTCGCGCCTACCGAGGCGACCCCATCATCGCCCGCGGCGCCCGAGGGCGACGTGCCCCAAACCCGATGGCGACAGATCAGGCGGTGGTTCAGGGCGCTGACGATCGAGCGCCGCATCCTCGCCGGCTTCGCCCTCGTCTTCATCGGTATCCTGATCATCAGTCTCGTTTCCTACCGCAACACCACGGTCCTGCTCCGGAACAGCGCGCAGGACACGCGGAGCCATGAATTGCTGCAATTGCTCGGCACGGTCGCCGCCGCCATGGACGCGGCCGAACAGAGCCACCGCCGCTACCTCGTGACGGGCGAAGAGGCCTACCTCCAGCAGTACAACACGGTTCATGATGAACGACCGACCTTCGTCCGGTACCTCCGCGAGCTCACTGCGGACTCGCCTGAGCAGCTGGCGCGCGTCGAGCAGCTGGATCGTTTGATGACGCAGCAGGCCAATGCCCAAGCCCGGGCCACGGAGCAACACCGGGAAGGGGGGTTCGAGGCGGTCAAGAAGCTGGCGTTGGAAGGAGCGGCCAAGCGGGAACTCGCGGCGATTCACCGCATCATCGCGGACATGGAGACCCAGGAACACCAGACCCTCCGCCAGCGGGCGATTCAGTCGGCCACCTGGACGCGAAAGACCATTACGCTGCTCGGCCTGGGAGCGCTGCTCCAACTGGTCTTGCTGGCGGCCGTGTACTACCTGATCCGGCACGATATTACCGAGCGCCGCCGGGTGGCGGCCGAACTCCAGCGCCGCGGAGAGCTGCTGGAGGCCGCCAACAAAGAATTGGAAGCGTTCAGCTATTCGGTCTCGCACGACCTTCGCGCACCGCTGCGCCATATTGACGGATACGCCGCCTTGCTGCGGAAGGCGGTCGGGGACTCCCTCAACGAAAAAGCGGCGCGGTATTTGCAGACGATCTCCGATGCCGCGAAGCAGATGGGCCAGCTCATCGACGACCTGCTGGTCTTCTCCCGAATGGGCCGGCAGGAAATGCTGCACACCACGGTCAATCTGGACCAGCTGATCAAGGCGATCCTTTACGATTTACGTCTAGACTTGCAAGGGCGACAGATATCCTGGAAAATTGAGCCGCTGCCGGAGGTGCCGGGGGATCCCGCCATGCTGCGGCAGGTGTTCATCAACCTGATCGCCAATGCCATCAAGTTCACGGCCACGCGGCCCGTGGCGGAGATTGCGGTCGGGATCGAGCGCCGCAGCGGATCCGAAGTCGTCATTTACGTGCGTGACAACGGAGTAGGGTTCGATATGCAGTATGCGCCCAAGCTCTTTGGCGTCTTCCAGCGGCTTCACCGGTCCGACGAGTTCGAAGGCACGGGCATCGGACTGGCCAACGTCCGCCGCATTGTCCACCGCCACGGCGGTCGGACATGGGCCGAAGGTGTGCCGGACAAGGGCGCCACGTTTTATGTCGCGCTACCGACGAGGAGACTGCCGTCATGACCGCCGCAAAGCCGATCGTCCTGGCCGAAGACAATCCTCGTGATGCCGAGCTCGCCCTGGCCGCGATGGAGGAGCAGCACATCTCCGACAAGGTGGTGCTGTGCCACGACGGTGCCGAGGTGCTCGACTATCTGTATTGCCGAGGCCAATTCAAGGCCAGGCTCAAAGGCAACCCGGCCGTGGTGTTTCTGGATCTCAAGATGCCCAAGGTCAACGGATTGGAAGTGCTGCGCACGATCAAGGCCGACAGCAATCTCCGGCCGATCCCGGTTGTCATGCTGACCTCCTCGCGCGAGGAACGGGACCTTGCCGAGAGCTACGCGCTCGGGGCCAACGCCTATGTCGTGAAACCCGTCGAATTTCATCAGTTTCTCTCCGCCGTCAAGGAACTCGGTATGTTTTGGGGTGTGATCAACGAGCCGCCTCCCGAAGGGGCCGGCGCGACTCGTGAACCCTCCCGTTGAGGCCCTGTGGCACCGCCGCTGCGACTCCTCCATCTTGAGGACAACCCGGTCGACGCGGACCTGATCCTCGCCACCTTGGCAGAGGGCGGCATTGCGTGCGAGGCCACGCGCGTGGAAGGCCGCGACGCCTTTGTCGCCGCGCTGAAGGAGGGCCGGTTCGACATGATCCTGGCCGATTATTCCCTTCCCGGCTTCGACGGCATCACGGCCCTGTCGCTCGCGCGCAGCATCACACCCGACACACCCTTCCTGTTTGTGTCCGGCACCTTAGGCGAGGAATTGGCCATCGACGCCATGCATCGCGGGGCGACGGATTATATCTTGAAGCAACGGCTCGGCCGGCTCGTTCCCTCGGTGCAGCGGGCGCTGCGGGAGCTGCAGGAGCGCGCGGAGCGCCAGCGCGTCGAGGAGGCGTTGCGCCAGAGTGAGAAGCAGCTTCGGCAGGCGCAGAAGATGGAAGCGGTGGGCCGTCTGGCCGGCGGCTTGGCACACGACTTCAACAACCTGTTGACCGTCATCATGGGGCACAGCCAGGTTCTCCTGGCCGACATGGGCCCCTCGCATCCCTTGAGAAGCAAGATCGAGGAGATGCAAAAGGCCGGCGACCGGGCGGCCACGCTGATCCGGCAGCTGCTGACGTTCAGCCGGCGCCAACCATCGGAACCAAAAGTCCTCAGTTTGAATGCGATCATTACGAATTTCGAATCGATGCTCCGGCGGCTGCTCGGAGAGGACATCCAGTTCGTCTTCAAGCTCAGCTCCGAGAATCTGCGCGTCAAGGCCGACCCTGCGCAACTCGAGCAGGTCGTGATGAATCTTGTGGTCAACGCCCGCGACGCCATGCCGAACGGGGGGACGCTGACGATCGAGACCGCGTCGGCCAATCTCGGCAGGACTCCGGTCTATCACCTCACACCCTTGCCGCCCGGTCCCTACGTCCGGCTCTCCGTCGGGGATACGGGTCACGGCATGTTGCCCGACGTGCAGGCCCACATCTTTGAACCGTTTTTCACCACCAAAGAAGAGGGAAAGGGCACCGGGCTGGGCTTATCCACCGTCTTCGGCATCGTGACACAGAGCGGAGGCGGGCTCGACGTCACGAGCGCGGTGGGGCGCGGCACGCGGTTCGACGTCTACCTACCGAGCGTCACGGCCGAAGCCGAGGCTGCGGCCGCGCACCCTGGGCCGCGTCCCAGCGCGCGGGGACACGAAATGATCCTGATCGCCGAGGACGATGCGAGCGTCCGGGGGCTGGTGCGGGATGAGCTGCGTAAACTCGGCTACGAGGTCCTGGAGGCGAAAGACGGCCTGGATGCCTGCTTGGTCGCCACGCAGCACATGGGATCGCTCAAACTCTTGCTGACCGACGTCGTCATGCCGGGCATGAGCGGCAGGGAACTGGCGCAGCATTTGCGCGTCATCAAGCCGGATCTGAAGCTCCTCTTTATTTCGGGGTATACCGACGATGTCGGCTTGGACAACGGCGACTCGTCAAGCGCCTACCTGCAAAAGCCATTTACGCCGGAAGCCGTCGCCGCGGCGGTGCGCGACCTTCTCGACGGGCAACCGGCCGTCAACAACGGGACCGCCCGTTCGGGTGCGGCGAAGGCTCCCCTGCGTCATGCTGAGCGGCATTCATGAATGCCGCTTCTCATTCATCGTTCGATGCTCCTATCCCGGCGTTCACATAAGCGCAGCCTTGCCGGCTGGCTGCTGGCCGCGGCGCTGGTCGTTGTTCCACCGCCGGCCATTGCGGAGGACCTTCAATGGGAGCGCCTGACGGAAGGTCTGTCTGTGTCGATATGGAAGCCGGGCAGGGACTGCCAGAACGTGCCTCCGACCCTGGTGGCGGACATCGACCCGCTGCGCTACCGATTTTCAGTGCATTTTTACGGCCAGGAGGGACTCGAGGAGCCGCTGACCATCGAACAGTGGCAGAAGCGCACCGGACATCATCTGGTGTTCAACGCCGGACTCTTCCGGGAAAACTTTTCTTACCTGGGACTCTTGTACAAGGACGGCCGTTCTCTGGGAAGCCGACGCCACGCGACCTGGCAAGGGCTCTTCGTCGCAGAACCGACCGGCCAGACATCGGCCAACGCACGTGTCCTGGACCTTTCGACGGATCCCTTCGATGAACAGCAGCTCAGCTACAAGGAAGCCGCGCAGGCCCTGATGCTGTTGGACCGGAACGGCCATATCCGCGTTCGGCAGACGGGCAAGCGCGCCTTTCAAACCTTGGTGGGAGATACCGCCGCCGGCCACATCCTCGTGTTCAAGAGCCTCGACCCGGTGGCGCTCTATGAGTTTGCCGACTGTGTCAGGGATGAGTTGCCCATCGTCCGGCAGATGATGGCGATGGACGGTGGTTCATCGTCGGATTTGATGATCCCTCCCGGCCTCTGGAAGGGGGAGCACCAGCACGCCGGTTGGAAATCGCTCTTCGCCGGCACGACGGCGCTGCACATTCCCTTGCCGGCCGTGATCGGCATCAGCCCGCGCTGACGCTCTGCGCAGCACGCTCTTCCGTCAGCGGCGCGGGCGCTCCACCGGATAGCCGGCTTCCATCCAGGCGTTCATGCTGCCTTTGACGTTGTAGACATGCCGATAGCCGAGATCCGCCAGCGTCTCCGCGGCGATATTGCTTCGATGGCCCGATTGGCAATAGACCACGATGTGATCGGTCGTCTGCGCTCCGATTTCCCGATGCCGGGCTTTGATCTCCCGGAAGTCGATGTTCATATCCGTTCCCGGTATGGCGCCGGTGACGTGCTCCTCGGGCGACCGCACATCGATCAACGCGAATCCTTTCTTGTCCGGCGCAGGGGCTTTGGCAAGACCCGCCTGCAGTTGCTGGACGGTCAACAGATAGGAGTGATACGACCAGGCACCCTCGCTCCACAGGAAACTCGCGGCCACCACACTTGCGAATAGCCATACGGTGAAGGTCTTCATACAGCCACCTCCGTCGCACGTGAGCTTGACAGGTTCCGACCTTCATCATAATAGGAACCGTATGAAAGCCTGGTCAAGAGCTCTCATCATGGCGCTCGCAGCTGCGTCTGCCGGGTGCGGGGAGGGAGCCAAGCTGATCCAGGAACAGGACCACGGGGGAGTCGTCGTCTACCCGTTTAAAGAGGGGCAGGGGCCCTTGTTATCCTCGTTTCGTAAGGACGCACTGACTCTGATGGGGGAGAAATGCGGCGGGCCCTACGTGATCGTTAAAGAAGGCGAAACGAAAGGGCGGCAGCGCCTTGCCGGGCCCGAGGGCTCGCAGGAAATCGTCCATGAGCGGCGGTGGGGCATTCAATTTCAATGCAAATGAATGCCGGCTACACATGAGCCGGCCGCTGTCCGACCAAGTCATCCACTGTTAGCAAACTGAGTAGCGTCAATCCCTCCGCCTCGACCTTGCGGCGGCCGTCCTGCTCCCGACGATCCACGATCACGAGTGCATGGGTCACGCTGAGGCCCGCGCTTCGGGCCGCGGCCACGGCCTTGAGGAGCGATCCGCCGCTCGTCAAGACGTCGTCCACGATTACCGCGCGGTCACCAGGCCGATACGCCCCCTCGATCAATTTGCCGAGTCCATGATCCTTGGCTTGTTTTCTCACCACAAAGGTGCGCCACTCGCGCCGCGGCTCAGCCGCATAAGCAAAGTCGGAGATGGTAGTGGCGATGGAAATGGCCCCGATCTCCAAGCCCCCCAGGCAATCGAACTGGACAGGGCCGAGAGCCTGGTAGGCCAGCCCTGCCACGAGTCGCCGAGCGGAGGGATACGCCATGAGGGAGCGGCAATCCACATAGAACGGACTGATCTGCCCCGAGGCGAGTTTGAATCCCTGCTGAGGGTCCCATTTAAAAGACTGTGTCTCATGAAACGCCTTGACCAATTGATCGCGCACGAACCCTCCTTCAGTCTACCGGTGAGCAGCCGGCGTATTGTACACAGGCGCGTGGGCGGAAGGAACGGGCGACATGGTCCTGCGGTTAATCATCGGTCGCTCAGGCCAAAAAACGCCGGAGTTGCTCCGCCAGCGTCTTCGCCACCAGCTGCAGGTCGAACGGCCACGCATAGCGCAATTCCACCGCCGGATGCCGGATCCTGAGACGGTCCAGAACATCGGGAATTTCCACTTCAGAATGAGCGCCGCCCGGTGTGAGCATCGTGGTGAGCACCGTGATGTGCGTCGCGCCTTGGTCAATCAGATCTTCTACGGCCTCCTCCACGGTCGGGGCGCAGAATTCGTTATACGCGATGTGAAAGAGCACGCCGTCCAGATGCGGCCGCAACGCCTCGGCCACCGCAACCAGCCCGGCTTGATAGGGATCGGTCTCGGCAGTGCGCGGCCACCGGCGGATCTGCCGATCGAGGTCGCGTTCTTCCTGCGAAGGCGGCTGCTTGGCCGCCCGGCGCTGCGCCTCCAGCCGCTTGAGTTTCGTCACGAGCTCTTGCGGGTAGTCTTTCGGAATCCCGCCATGCCCCACCAAGACCACTCCTCGGACTGCAGCGCCCATGGGCCCTCCTACACGTGATTGCGGAGCATCAGCTCTTTGGGATGAGGATTGAGATACACCTGGTCCCGGAGGGACGCCACGTCGAACAGCCGGACGTAGTGCGTGACCAGAGTAAGCGGCACGATGAGGGGCGTCAGGCCGCGATGGTAATCGGCGATCACGCTGTCTAATTCGACCTTGGCCTCGGGCTCCAACCGGCCTTTGAAATACCCCACGATGTGCTGAAGCACGTTGACGTGCTTTCGCACCGTGGCTTTGACCGCCAAACCGTTCATGAACAGGGCTCCGTACTTCAGTGCCAACTCCTTGTAACGATATCGCGCCGCCTGCCCCACGAGCCGCCCCAGTGCCTGGTAGTGCGGCTGGCTGTGGGACAACAGAAGGTATTTATGCACCGTATGGAAGCGAACAAGCGCTTGCTTGGACGCTCCGCCCCGCAACAGATCCTGATACCGTCGATAACAGAACACGCGCTCGATGAAGTTTTCTCGCAGGGCCGGGTCGCAGAGGCGCCCTTCCTCCTCAACCGGGATCAACGGAAACTGCCGCATGAAGGCGGCGGCAAAGATACCGACGCCCTGCCGGCTCGGCATTCCATGTTCCTTATAAATCCTCACTCGCTCGATCCCGCAGCTTGGGGAGTCTTTCTTGAAGACGTAGCCCGAGAGATCCAGACCGCGCAGGGCGTCGAGGCGCTCGGCGGCCATGGATTCCAAGGCCTGGGTATGATCTCTGCCGCTCTTGATCGTGATCAGCCTGGGGCGCCGAGGATCCCCCATCAGGCGCATCGCCTCCCGGGGCGTCCCCAAACCGGCCTCTACCTCCGGACATACTGGCACCCATTCGACGTATTTGCCCAACACGTCGGTCAAGAAACGGTCTCGCTTGTGGCCGCCGTCGAAGCGCACTTCGTCTCCAAGAAGACACCGGCTGATGCCGAGCCGCAGCCGTGCCTGGCTCACGAGACGGCCTTCCGGTTGGCGAGGTGACGGTCGTTCAAGATGACCTGTTCAATGGACTACGATCTGAGGTGAACAAGAGTATAGGCTAAAGTGGGCGCGCTCTTCTGCTCCCTGCAGTATGAGCGCCCATATCGGCGATTTTGGGATGGAACGAGCCGGTCGATTTTCCGGCGTTAGAGGCCAGGGCGGGCGGTTCAGGCATACGGAACTGGCGAACGTACCATCTGCGCGGTGTTTAGCGGTGCTTTGTGCTTTAAGGGTTGGCTTCAAACCGAGGTGGATTTCGCGCGGAGCGGCGGCACGAGGTCCATTGAAGGTTCAAAATAGGGTGTGTGCACACCACGCCTCGGTCTCGGCCGGGGAGTGAAGAGCCACAGACTGAAGACCTCATCTAAATACTCGCTCAGCCAAGCGACATCTTTTGAAGGCGCGTCACGCACATCGATCGCAAAGACGCCGCCATTCGCCCAGCGAACGGTCGCATCCTTGAGCAATAAGGGACGCTCTCTTCCAGGAGGAAAGGCGCGAATCTGCAACCTCATCCCTGGCACCACCGGCTTTTGTCCCATGAGCTTCCAGCCCGCCTGCGTGACGTCGAGAATGGTCCCCGCAGCGGTGAAATGGTCGTTCCCATAGAGCATCAACCACCGCACAGGATAACGCGTATACCTGCGTACGAGGCGCCGCTCACTCGGCAAATGTGGTAGGCCGGTCATGAAGGGTCTCCCTTGCGCGTTCCAGTCTTATCCCCTTGGTACTCTCCATTAAGCCCCTGGAGGACTGGGAGGATCCCTTGCCTAGAGAGAGGACAACCCTGGTTGCGCTCAATGGCGGGGAATGGGGAAGTTGCGATGTTACGTGGCTCTATGAGGGGGCTTAGGTGGTGCCGAAGCCGGGATTTGAACCCGGACACCCTTGCGGGCGCTAGACCCTGAATCTAGTGCGTCTGCCAGTTCCGCCACTTCGGCATTGAGGCACGCTGAAAATTCCCTTCAGCTTCGTTCTCGGTCGGCTGCTTCACTGCGACGTACAACTCACGTATGCCTCGTTCGCAGACTTCCTGCGGCCTTGCTGGGGCCATTTTGAGCGTGCCTAAGGAAGAGGATCACGCCACGAAGCTAGGGGATTCGGATTATCCTGAATTTGCAGGAGCCGCGTCAAGCAAGGAGGACGAACCCCCTGCTCTCACCTCATCGCCGACGCGAGAGGCTGAGCCATCGCCCAGCGGCGCGCGGTCTCGATATCTTTGGGGTTCCCGCTCACGACGATCCGTTCGCGGGCCAATCCGGCCGCTGCCAGTAGGGCGGGGGCGGCGATATGGGGCGCCTCGTCGGCGATCAACACGTCGAATCGCACGCGGCTGAAGAGCGGATCGCTCGCCACGCGCATCGGCGTCGCGATCACGAGCCGACGGTTTTGAAGGAAGGCCTGCCGGTTGGTGTCTTCCTCCGCGGCCAGGAGTTCTCGGATCTTTTTTGTTCCTCCCAGCTTCGCAATATCCTCTTTTAACTCGTCGAATTCCGGCCGCATGTCCCGCGGCACGGCGGCCTCCGGCACCAGCTCTGCGATTCGGGCCTTCGCTATATCGAGTTCCTTCATGAGGTCGGCGATCTGCCCCTCATAGAGCGCCTGGTACTGCTTGAGTGATTCGACGTTCTTGCCCACGGCCTGCATCGTGAGGCGCTTCAAGAGCGACAGGTTTTCGTATTCCGATAGGGTAGCCGTAGTGGCAGCCATTTTGCCCTGCAGGTCGTTGAGCTGCGTCAGCAGACGCCATTCCAAGAGACGGACCTCGTCCAAGTCCTTCTGCTTCTGCCCTTTGTACGCAAGGATCGGCGTGAGTTCCCGAAAGCGCTCGTACTTCTTGCGGAGCGAGGCCTTCTCTGCGCGAGCCTTGGCATAGAACTGGTGCATCTGGGCTTCGAATCCCAGTTCCTGCAGCGGAATACCGGCTGCGTGGGCCTCGACCGCGACTTCATAGCGGCTGATCCACATTTTGTAGCTCAGCCCACCGGCTTTCATCGTCCGAGCCATCGTTCCCGCCAGCTCGTCGGCCGTCGCATGATCGGGGCTAAGCAGGAGCACCCGCTTGTTGGCGCGGATCAGGCCCATGGCCAACGCCGCCAATTTCTGGCGGCGCAGCCCAGCATCGTCAAGCCAGATCGTGCTGAGAACAGAGGACGAAGCCTGCGGGGGATCGCCGCCCTGTTCGGCCACCTGCAGCAGCGGGACGAGACGCTCGGCAAGACCGAGATTGTAGGCACCAGCCTGGGTCAGCATGGCCTGCATTCGCCCGGACGCCGTCTCCAGCAGACCGGCGAGATCGGGGACCAGGGTGACGGAGGACAATGAGCCGCCCATGGCGTCCAGCACCTGCACCAGTGCCGTGGCCCCGTCCTGCTTCAGGACCAGCCCTTCGGTGGGTTCAATGTCGTCGGGCGGGACGATCGAGACCGGCAAATCGAGCGGCAACGAGATCCCCGCCGGTAGCCGAAACTCGTAGAGGTGGAGCCCGCCGACCTTCTGAACCAGACGTGCCTCCGGTGCGACGATGGGCTGATCCAGCCCTTCGCCCGCGACCCGGCGCCGCTCCTCGTCCAGCCGGCCTTTCCAACCCTCGATGAGATCTCTGGCGGAGAAAGAAGGTGTCTGCATGCCGCGTTATGATAAAGGCAGCCCGCGACAGCTGTCCACCCGGCGCCGGCGGCACCCAACCCATGACGGAGAATTGACTTTTGGCAGGCGCCTCAGTATGCTCTTTCCCTTTCCAACAGAAGGAGTTAGGGGTATGAAAGTCATTCTGCAAGAGACCCTCGAAGGGGTGGGTCACCTAGGCGATCTCATCAACGTCGCCGATGGTTTCGCTCGGAACTATCTGCTGCCGCGCGGGAAGGCCGTTGAAGCCAACAGCCGAAGCATCAAGGCGTTTGAACATGCGAGGCGGGTCGCGGCGGAAAAAGCCAAGAAAGAAAAGCTCGAAATCGAGGCCTACGCGAAAAAAGTCTCCGCGGTGACCCTGACCATCGAAGCGCAAGTGGGCAAAGACGACAAGATGTTCGGGTCGGTGACCGCCAAAGACATCGCGGAGGGACTGGCCGCGCAGGGGATCACCGTGGATCGCCGCAAGATTCAATTGCCCCATCCCATCAAGGAATTGGGCACCGTCACGGTTCCCATTCGACTGCCGCGCGAAGTGACGGCCACGGTGACGGTCAGGGTCGTGAAGAAGCAGGAAGCCGAGACCGCCGCCGAAGCTTCGGCCTAAGGGAGATTTCATGCAGGATGCCATCGGATCATTGGACGCCCTGAAGAGGACCGACCCCGACGTCTACCGCGCCATCGAGGCGGAAGCAGCGCGCCAGCGGGAGAAGCTGCTGTTGATCGCCTCCGAAAATTTTGCCAGCCCGGCTGTCTTGGCGGCACAGGGGTCCCTGATGACGAACAAGTATGCCGAAGGCTATCCGGGGAAGCGCTACTACGGAGGATGCCAGCACGTCGACGAGGTCGAAACGCTGGCCATTGAGCGGTGCAAGCAGCTCTTTGGCGCCGAGCATGTGAACGTTCAGCCGCATTCGGGCTCCCAGGCGAATATGGCCGCCTACCTCGCGGTGTTGAAGCCGGGGGATACGATTCTGGGGATGGATTTGGCCCAGGGCGGGCACCTCACGCACGGCAGCAAGGTTAATTTCTCCGGCATTCTGTTCCGCGCCTTTTCCTATGGCGTGGATCGCCAGACCGAGACCATCGACTATGAGGCGGTTCACAAGCTGGCGGAGGAATGCCGGCCGCGCATGATCGTCGTGGGTGCCAGCGCGTACGCCCGCACGCTGGATTTTGCTCGGTTCCAAGCCATCGCGAAGGCCGTCGGCGCGTACCTGATGGTGGACATCGCCCACATCGCCGGGTTGATCGCGGCCGGCCTGCACCCCAACCCTGTGCCGTACGCCGATTTCGTGACGACGACCACGCACAAGACGCTGCGAGGCCCTCGCGGCGGCGTCACCATGTGCAAGGCCGAGCATGCGAAGGCCGTGGACAAGTTCGTGTTCCCGGGTATGCAGGGCGGGCCGCTGATGCATGTGATCGCCGCCAAAGCCGTCGCCTTCAAGGAAGCCTTGTCGCCGTCGTTCGCCCGCTACCAGCAGCAAGTGGTGGCGAACGCCAAGGCCCTGGCCCAGGGGCTCATGGAACGTGGCTACAAGATCGTGTCTGGGGGGACGGATACGCATTTGATGCTCGTCAATCTGACGAACAAGGGCATCACCGGCAAGGAGGCCGACGCGGCCTTGGATGCGGCCGGCATCATCGTCAACAAGAATGCTGTGCCCTATGACGAAAAGCCGCCGGCCGTGGCGAGCGGGATCAGACTCGGCACGCCGATCGTCTCCACGCGAGGCATGCGGGAAGCCGAGATGAAACAGATCGTGGAGCTGATCGATCGCGTATTGCAGCACCGGCAGAATGCGGCGGTGCTGGAAGAAGTGCGCACGCAGGCCAAGACGCTCTGCGGCCGCTTCCCCATCTTTCATTCCTACTAGCCCACATTCACACGGGCGGGACCGCCATTTGTGAAGTGTCCGTTCTGCGACGAGTTGGAAGACAAGGTGGTCGATTCCCGCATGGCGAAGGAAGGCGAGGTCATCCGCCGGCGGCGCGAATGCCTGGGATGCAAGCGTCGCTATACGACGTATGAGCGTGTGGAAGAAATCCTGCCGGTCGTCGTCAAAAAGGACGGCCGCCGAGAATCCTTCGACCGCACGAAAATTCTCTCCGGGCTGAAGAAGGCCTGCGAGAAGCGGCCGATCAGCACCGCTACCATCGAAGCGGTGACCGACCGGATCGAGAAACGCATCCAGGAGATGGGTGAAAGCGAGATCGAAAGTCGGGTCGTGGGCGAAGAAGTCATGAAGGAGCTGCACCAACTGGACCAGGTCGCCTATGTTCGGTTTGCTTCCGTGTACCGTGAGTTCAAGGACATCGACCAGTTCATGGACGAGCTGAAGTCCCTCGCCCAGCAACGCCGCGAACGCTAGTTTCGGTGGTTTCGTTTCCCGCCCTTCTCTCCTGGACTTAGTAAGAGGACCTGCATGCGCGCCTCCGCCTCGACAGCACGAGCGCGACGAACCCTGCCATCCGCGAATCCGCGTCCCGACGCTCCGCATACCGGGGCGACGAACGTGGCCATCATCGGAGCCGGCCGGGGGGGTACGGCGCTGATGGAGATCTTTGCCAACGATCCGCTCGTGAAGATCGTCGGAGTCGCTGAGATCGATCCGCGGGCCCCCGGTGTCGGCCTGGCCAAGCGCCTTCGGATTCCCGTCACGCGCGACTATCGCAAGCTGCTGGCGATGGAGCGCCTGGATCTGATCATCGACGTCTCAGGCAATCCCGAGATCTGGCAGTTCCTGGAGGATTTTCACCGCATGGGCGTCACCGTGATCGGCGGCGCCAGCGCAAAATTCATGTGGCAGCTCATCGAAGCCCGGATTCGCGCCACGGCGGAGATTGAAAAAACCCTCAACAAGTATCAGTCGCTCTACCGGTTGTACGTGAAAGAAACGGGCACCGCCGTGACGGAGGAGCGGACCCGGATCGCCTGCGAGATCCACGACGGGTTGGTGCAAAGCCTCGCTGGCGTGAACTTCAAGCTAGACCTATGCCAGCAGCTGCTTCGGAAGAATCCGAAGGCGAGCTTGGCGACCCTCAAGGAAAGCAAGGCGCAGCTCAAACTGGCCATCCAGGAGGCCCGCCAGGTGATCTTCAATCTTCGCCCACTCCATTACGACAAGATGGAGCTGATTCCAGCCTTGAAGAACTATCTGAAATCGTACGAGACCCAATCACGCATCAAGGCGGACTTCTCGGTGACGGGTGACGAGCAGATTCTCTTCCCGCGAACGAAGATTTTTCTCTTCCGCATCATCCAGGAAGCCCTCAGCAACGTGCGCAAGCATGCCAAAGCCAGCCGCGTCTCCATTCAACTGGAGATCGATCTCGACCTCCTTCGCGTGACGATCATCGACAATGGAGTAGGATTCGACATGGATGCGGTGCTGCGCGATCCAGAGAAATGGGATCACTTCGGGATCAAGGGCATTTTGGAGCGGGCCCGGTTGGTTGGCGGCGAGGGTCATATTTCATCGGCGAAAGGGCAGGGTACGAAGGTGACCGTTGAAGTGCCCTTGGTCAAGAAGGAGGCTGTCGGGAATGGAGAAGATTAAGGTCCTCATCGCCGATGATCATCGGGTAGTCCGGGAAGGATTGGCAGCCATCCTGAAGACCAAGGAGGATATCCATGTCGTCGGGGAAGCCCAGGACGGCATGGAAGCGGTGGAGAAGGCGCGCGCCCTCATGCCCGACGTGATCTTGATGGACGTGAGCATGCCTCGGATGGGCGGCGTGGAAGCGACCCGCCAGATTAAGCGGGAGTTTCCCCACATCGGGATTGTCGCGCTCACCATGTACGAGGAGCAGCAGTACATTTTCGATCTTGTTCGGGCAGGCGCGACCGGCTACCTGTTGAAAGACTCGGAATCCTCCCAGATCGTCGCCGCAATTCGGGCGATCTACCGCGGCGAGTCGCTGATCCATCCCTCAGTGGCGAGCAAGATCTTGGCCGAGTTCTCGCTGATGGCCCAGAAGAAGGGGAAGAAGCCGGCCTGGGTCGAACACGATCTCACCGAGCGGGAAATCACCGTCCTGCGCTTGGTCGCAGACGGGAAGACCAACAAGGAGATTGCCAACAGCCTTGACCTGAGCGAGAAAACCGTGAAGAACCACGTCCGGAATATCTTCCATAAACTGCAGGTCTACGACCGGACGCAGGCTGCGATCCTAGCCATCCGCAAGGGTTTAATCGAGTTGGACCCGAAACCCTGACTCCTCCATGATCAGCCGCAAACCAGTACAGAAGAGAGGGGGAGTTCATAGAAAAGACCACAGATGTGATTTTTATAACACAAGGCCAGGTGAAGCTATCGCTGCGGGGCATTGCCATCCGGCAGCGCCTGTCGCATCGT
>JBDZVU010000180.1:0-1792 GCA_040255845.1 Nitrospiraceae bacterium
ATCGTTCGGTCACATCGATCAAGCTCATATTGGTGCCGCACTGGACCACCGCGTCGTGTTGGCACGATAGCGCGAGGTCGGGCCGGAAAGTCAATGCCCATGAGGTCGACCTGGCGCACCGTTGACTCGGATTCAGCCGGCACAGTAACGTCTCGGCCGGAGGAGGTATCCATGCAGACGGTCTTCCGAGCAGGCACCGTCGAGGATGCGGCCGCCTGCGGCACGATCTGTTACGAGGCGTTCAAGGCCATCGCCGAGCAGCATCACTTTCCGCCCGACTTCCCCTCCGCCGACGCCGCGATCTCGCTCCTCGCCATGGTGCTGTCGCGCCCGGACGTCTACTCGGTGATTGCGGAGGCGGACGGCCGCGTGGTCGGCAGTAACTTCTTGTGGGAAGGCGATACCATCGCCGGCGTCGGCCCCATCACGATGACCCCGGCCGTGCAAAACGCTCGTGTGGGCCGGCGCTTGATGGAAGCGGTGCTCCGCAGAGCCGAATCACGAGGGCAGGTCGGCGTGCGGCTCGTCCAGGCCGCCTACCACAATCGCTCGCTCTCGGTGTACACCAAGCTCGGGTTTCAAGCCCGTGAACCGCTGACGGTTCCCCAGGGCGGACCGCTGCACCTGGAGCTGCCGGGCCATCACGTCCGACCGGCGACCCTCGACGACCTTCCCGCCTGCGACGCCTTGTGCGCCGAGGTGCACGGGCACCACCGGCATGGCGAGGTTGCCGAGGCCATCGCCCAGCACACCGCGCGCGTCGTCGAGCGAAACGGCCGGATCGCCGGCTACGCCACGGACTTCGGCTTCTTCGCGCATGCGGTCGCCCGGACGAATGACGACCTGAAGGCGCTGATCGCGGCCGCGCCCCACTTTCACGGGCCGGGGTTTCTGGTCCCGACACGCAATGCCGACTTGCTCCACTGGTGTCTCGTGCAGGGACTTCGTGTGGTTCAACCCATGACGCTCATGAGCCGTGGTCTCTATCAGAAACCTGCCGGCGCCTTTCTCCCCTCGGTGCTGTACTGACGACGTATCCATCCAGCAGGCGCCAGCGCACTTGCCCATCGACGCGCTCGGTGAGCAGCGGAAAATGGGAAGCTCGGGCGGCGAGATCGCGCGGCGGACCGTCCGGGGGTGGCGCGTGAGGTCCGGCGGAATGGCCTCGACCAGCCGTGCCTGAGGCGTAAAACAAACCAGCTCACAAGCCGGCTGTATTACACTACCGCGCATGCCGGATCCTGTTTCCCCTCAGCCGCTCATCCTTCTTCCTTCCTATCTGGGCGTCTGCTCGGTCGAAGAGGCACTTCGCACGGAACGGGTGGGGCGCGTGCTGTGGTTGGAAATCCTTCTCAACGACCGGCTGGACCTGACGCGCTGGCAGTCCGATCCGACGGTCCAGGAAGCCTACCGGACTGCGTGCCGATGGTACACCCAGTACCGCCGGCTCCTCACGTTCCTGTTCAACCGGACGCCCTTGCCGGCCGACCCCGGCCCCATCGATTTTCGCCAGTATCGCGCCTTTGCGGAGGCGGTGTACTTTGCCTACCCTCACCCTCATTGATCCCTTGCCCTCCTCACGTCACCCTTACTGATCGCCATAGTGGATGGTGCGCTCGGTCACCTCGATTTCCGTCTTCTTCTCACCCGGTCCATCGAGCACTCGCCGCGCCGTCCGTTTGATCCAGTTGCCTCTGGCATCGTACTCGTACGTGTACGCGGTCGTCGCATTCAGCGACGGATCGGCCATATTCTCCAATTTCTCGCTGATGGGATTGCCCTGCTCGTCATA
>JBDZVU010000181.1:0-1782 GCA_040255845.1 Nitrospiraceae bacterium
CACCTTCGAAAACTGCGTGAACGTGACGCGCCCAGGGGGCACCGTCTCTGTGACCGGATACTTCGGTGAAGGAAACTTTGTGAAGATTCCGCGGATGGCCTGGGGCGTGGGCATGGGGGACAAGACCATCAGGACGGGGCTCTGTCCCGGTGGGAAAGAACGGATGAAGCGGTTGATGCAGTTGCTCGCCGCTGGGCGCGTCGATCCCACGCCGTTGACGACCCATCGGTTCACATTTGATGAGGTCGACAGGGCGCTGCATCTCATGGAAACCAAGGCCGAAGGCATCCTGAAGCCGCTTATACTGTTCAACTGAGGTCAGCAGGGGAGACAGCGCGACCCGATCGGCGACGCGCACGTCTCTCGCAGTAAGCGGGGAGCAGAGGACGTAGAGGTTCCTTTCGACCAAGGCGGAGGCCATATGCTCGATTCCTCTCTGATCGCGTTGCTTCCCAAGCTTGAACCCCCGATTCTCACGGTCTATCTCGATACGAATCCTGCCAAGCCATCCAATCAGGGCATGTCTTCCGGCGCGCGGATCTGGCTCAAGTCTGAGGGGAAAGTCCTCCAGGCCCGTCTGCCTCGTCCCGAGCAGAAGGAGGTTCGCAAGCAGCTCGAGCGCGTCGACTCCTTCTTGAAGACACGGGCGAAGCGCGAACGAGGGCTCGCCGTCTTTGCCGGCCCAAAGGCGTGGCGGGTTCTGAGATTGCAAGTGGACGTGGAGAACGAGCTCCATTGGGGCCAACCGTCGTTGACGCAACTGCTCTGGCTACTGGACGAGCATCAGCCGTATGGAGTGGTGGTCGTGGATCGATCCGGAGCGCGATTCTTTCGCTTTTGGATGGGGGAAGTGGAAGAACAGAAGGCACAGCGCTTTTTCGTCGATACATCGCACTGGCGAGTCAAAAATGTCGTGCGCCCCGGGGGCCGCTCGGCCACCGCCCAGCGCGACGCCTTCGAGCAACGTGTCGCGGCACAGTATGCGCGGCTGTTTCGAGATGCGGCGAAACGGATTGCGCAGTGGACCGAACAAGAGGACCTCAATGCCCTGTTCATCGCAGGCTCACAGGACGCGGTCGAGTCCGTGTGGACCCACATCCCGGACAAGACCCGCGCCCATTCAACCCGGCTCACGGGCGACTACGCCCGGCTATCCGCCGCAGCCCTCCAGGAACACGTCACGCCGGAGATCCAGCGGTGGAAGCGGCGCGAGGAAGCCGCTCTGGTGAACAACGTCATCGAGGAACGAAAGCTCGCCGTGCTGGGCATCGATCAGACACTCGCCGCAATGCAGGAGGGTCGTGCGCGAGCGGTGCTTGTGGCCCGAGGGCTTCGAGGCGGAGCCCGGCAATGCCGGCAGTGTGGCTGGACCGACCGGGCTGCCGACCCCGTCTGTCCCGCGTGCGGGGGTGAGCGCGGGCTGGTCTCCCTCCGCGAAGTCTTTCCCCAGCTGGTTCGGCGCGCGAGTGTGCCGGTGGACGTGGTTGCCGGTCGGGCAGCCGCCAAGTTGAGGACCGTCGGCGGAATGGCGGCGTGGCTGCGCGAATGAGGACCTGACCGGAGCTTCACGTCGCAAGACATGATCAATCCAGCTTTTTTTCGACCTTCCCTGGTTCCGGCCGCTCGCTGATCCACCCAGGCGCAATTATTGCCAAATTGTACCCATGTAACCTTCTACTCCATTCACCCTACTAAAAGCCGTGGGTGACCGATGAAGGTTTTGATCACGTTGCTCGTGGCGCTGTGCATGGGGCTGCCGGTCGCCGCCTCAGCCGAAGGGTA
>JBDZVU010000039.1:0-28871 GCA_040255845.1 Nitrospiraceae bacterium
CCCTCTCCTCAGGAAACCATGGCCAGGGGGTTGCCTTGGCCGCGCGTCTGCTCGGCCTGAAGGCCCATGTCGTCATGCCGAAGCCGATCTCGCCGTACAAGCGCGCATGCGTGAGCGGCCATGGGGCCACCGTCTGGATTGCGGACGACCGGGACGCAGCGCAGCGCGTGGCCCAGAACATTGTGCGAGACGAGCAGGCGGTCTTTGTGCATGCCTTTAATGATCCGGATGTCATGGCCGGGCAAGGTACGGTCATGCTCGAATTGGTGAATCAGGCGGCACGGCTGGACGTCGTGTTGGCGCCCATTGGCGGTGGGGGCCTTCTCTCGGGGCTATGCGTGGCCGCGCATCATCTCCAGCCTGACATCAAGTTGTTCGCCTGTGAGCCGGCCGGAGCGGCCGACGCGGCGGAATCCCTTCGCGTCAACAGGGTGGTGCCGATGCCGCATCCCCAGACACGCGCGGATGGACTGCGCTCCTCCCTTGGAGATCGCACCCTCCCAATTCTCCGACAGCATCTGGCCGGCGTGTTTCTTGTAACCGAAGCGGAAATTCTTGACGCCATGCGCTTCGCTTATGAACGGCTGAAAATTGTGATTGAACCCTCCAGCGCGGTTGCGCTCGCACCGATCCTGAGAAGAGAGCCGGATTTGATCGGGCGGCGGATCGGCGTGATCGTCACAGGCGGCAACGTCGACCTCGATCCGTTGTGGGCGATACACGCTGAACCGCGTGCGTGATTGTGTTCGCAGATCAGTCGGCGTGATGTAGGTGAAGCAACTGGTCGAGTGATTGGCGGGCGAGCGCAAGTTCGTCCTCGGTCAGCCGACTCCCGCCGAACCGCCCCCGGCAGTACAATTCCGTGATCGTGGCGACGAAGGTCAGCGCACCGGCCCAGCGGGTGCGCACCAGATCCACAAACTCGAGCGGTCCGGTTGCCGGCGTCTTGACGACCCCATGCTGGGCCAGGTGGCGAAGCATGCGCTTGTAGAGGGCGGTGATCGGCGGCTGCTCCCCCGTCGTCATGGGGGAAGAGCGAGCTCCGCTCCATGCGCCCCTGTGGTACGTCCACGCCGCAACACCGACCAAGAGAATGAGGCAGGCCGCTGCCAGCAGGGACGGCTCCTGCCCCGCACCTTGAATCAGCGCACGGCCCTTGGCCGTCAAAAGCTCGATGACGGATGAGAAGGAATCCTTGGCGCGGTTCCGCACGGACGCGCCGCCGGCCTTCAGTTCGCGCACGACGGCAAGCTGGTCTGCGGCGCTGTATTGCACGAACAGCCGATTCCATCGAAGCCGGAACGTATCCATGATACGTCCGAGGGCATGCCATCCTGCGGCGCGGGGAGGTTCCGCAGCGGTGGGCGTTGGGTCCATCATGATCCATCCCGAGCGCGGAAGGTGGAGCTCCACCCACGCATGCGCATCCTGCTGGCGCACCACGTAATAGTTCCCGTAGTCGTTCCATTCGGTCGCCAAAAAACCGGTGACGAGCCGCGCCGGGATGCCGATCGAACGAAGCATGAGGACCATCGCCGTGGCATAGTGCTCGCAGTAGCCCGTCTTCCTCCCGAACAGAAACTCTTCGATCGGATTGCTCTGGCGAGCCGGCGGCACGTCCAAGCTGTAATGGTAGTTCGTGCTGAGATGGCGCTCGAGGGCCTGTGCCTTATCGAAGCGGCTTGCCTTGTCCTGGGTGACAGACCGAGCCAGGGCCGCAATGCGATCCGATATCGCGGGCGATTCGAGGAAGTGCCGCGCAAACGCTTCGGAATACGAAACCGCCTGCGGGAGATAGTCGTCCGGAAGCACGACGGGCGCCCGGGATATCGCCGTGTATTCGATACGGGACGAGCTGGGAAACGGCAGGGAGAGGGCCCCCACCACGTCGGCTTGGACGGAGGGGAAACGACCGGTGACGCTGTCGGCGAACGGCGCCGCAAAGAGAACGGCGGTGTCGAGGGATTCCAACAAGATGTTTTGGCGGATGGCAGGGCCCGCGTTCCCGGCTCGTGTAGATTGTCGGACGGTGAAGGTCATGGGTACCGTTTCCGCCAGCGACCGTCGATGGGGGAGTTGATTGCTCCACGACACCCCGTCGTATCGATCATAGGCTGCACCCCGGAGATAGAGGCGCCCGGATTCTCGCGCCGCGCGGTCAGGAAGCTCGACCCGCATCACGATGCTAGGATCGCGTTTGATGGGTCCGATCGCTCCCAAATCGACGGTGTCCGAAAATCCAGAGGTCCGAATACTCTGGCCATATCCTTTTTGAAAGAAGCCCGCATTCACCCTTGGGATTGCGAAGAAGATGACGATGGTCAAGCAGGTGGCTAGGACGGCGAGGCCATTGACCAGCCAGAACAGGTCACGGCCGATACGACCGTCCCCCACGGGCGCCGAGGCGGCCGACTGTCCGCGCTGATCCGCGGGCTTGGTCAAATGAAGGAGGAGCAAGGTCCATACTCCGCACAGCAACGAGGCGATCACGACGGCCAAGTACCAGAGGTCGGTCGTGAGCGCGGCCGACGCCAAAATCCCCACCAGACTGATGGCATGCAATTGCAGGTAATCCCGGCGCGTCCTGAGCGTCCAGAGCTTGATCACGAGGAGAATGAGCAGAAAATGCACGCCCGCGGGCAACAGCTCGCCGGAGAGCCAGAGCAGATCGGCCCAGAATCCGGCGAACGCGGTCAGGAGGACAATGTTCCATCCGGCGGGAGACAGCGGCAGAGACGGGATCGCATTGCCCGGCCGAGGATTCCGCAGCGTCTGAAACAGGACCACGGTCAACGCGGAGCCCGTGACCCACACGAGCGGCTGCGGAAGAGACGCCCCGAAGGCCAGCCCAAGGAACGAGACGCAGGCCAGGAGGATCGAGCTCAGGCGTAGCGCGTGGTCATGCGACATGGGCGGTCCGTTCTGCCTCGAACGCGAGCGTGGCCCGAACATTCGATTCCTCCTCGTCCCCGTGGCAGACGAGGAGCGCCATGTCCTCTTCCCCTTGCTCCATGCCCAGACCGGATGCAGGCCTCTCCCCGGACGGATCGCGTCTCGGACAGACCGCCAGCACGCGGAGATTGTCGCAGAGATGCTGGGGGCCCATCCCGAACGCACCAGGCACGCCGTCCAGCGCGAGTCGGAAGCAGTATCCACGCTCCGCAAGATGGGCCAGCAAGGAGGCGGTGAACGCGACCGCCTGCTCGAACCGCGCCTCCTGTTCCGCGGACGCCCGGGTGAACAGGTAGACGGTGGCGGTCTGGGAGTCGTCAGCGGCGCTTTCACGGACAATGAGCTTGGACGTTCTGGCCGTCGTCACCCAATGGATGCTTCGTGAGTCGTCGCCCGTTTGATAGAGCCTTAGATTGTAGAGGTCGTTCCCGTGGCCTCGGCGATGGACGGCGGCACGATCATAACCGGCCCCGGCGATGTCTTGAATGACGGATTCGTCAAGGGGACTGATCTGCGGAGCGACGACGGCGCTGCCGGAAGCCGGGTAGTAGGCCTTCTTGGTGAACAGGCCGAACGGAAACGACGTGGCGACGCGGATGCCGTCCCATTCGAGTCGCCCGCGCTTCGTGCCTACGATTGAGTAGGACAGCATGCGGGTGTCCCCGGGCGGCAGCTGGACGATTTCTACGTCACGGTCGACGTCTCCGCCGGGGCCGACGTCAGACAGCCGTAGCGAGTAACTCGCCAAGCGCCGCTTGTCGTTCTTGATCACGATTGTCGCCATGGCTGGTTCGTTGACAAAGAGCAGATCCGGCATGTGCCGGTGGAAGTCCAGCCGTCGCAGACACTGCTCCGCCATGATCCCGGACAGCAGGATGATGCTGAGCATCATGGCGAGGAGGAGATAAAAGAGATTATTGCCGGTGTTCACGGCTGCGATCCCGGTCGCCACGGTAAACAGGAGAAATCGAATGCCTTCCGGGGTGAGACGCGTGGAACGGCGGGACATGAGGCGGCGAATCGTGGATAAGAGAGCAGCCACCATGCAACACCATAGGGGAGCGACTCGCTAGACCGGCACCGGAACCGACGCGACGAGATCGTTAATGATGCGCTCGGCCTGCTCGAATTGTCGGGGAGAGGACCCTTGGCCGCGGGCCATCATAATGCGATGGGAAAGGACGACCGGTGCCAGCTCTTTAATATCGTCCGGTATGCAATACGCCCGTCCCCGAACCAGTGCTAAGGCCTTGGCCGCCCGGCTGAGGGCAAGTGCGCCTCGGGTGCTGATGCCCAGCGACAGCAACGGAGTTTGTCTCGTGGCGTGGACGATGGCGAGAAGGTAATCGAGCAGACTATCATCGATCCGCACCTTCTCCGCCTGCGCTTGCAGATCCAGCATTTCTTCCCCGCTGAGAACGGGCTCCAATTCCTCAGCGGGATGAAGGGCTTGCGCGCGGTCGAGGACTTTTTTCTCCTCTTCAGGCGGAGGATAGCCGATCCTGAGCCGCATCAAGAACCGGTCCAGTTGCGACTCAGGAAGGGGGAAGGTCCCGTGGTATTCGGCAGGGTTTTGGGTGGCAATGACCATAAAGGGCTGTTGCAAGGCATGGGTCTGGTTGTCCACCGAGACCTGCGCCTCGCTCATGGCTTCAAGCAAACTGCTTTGCGTCTTGGGCGTCGTGCGGTTGATTTCGTCGGCCAGCACGATATTGGCGAAGATGGGACCCGGCATGAACTCGAACGCCTGCTTCTGCCGGTTAAAGATGGAGACGCCGACGATGTCGGATGGCAGCAAGTCGCTCGTGAACTGGATGCGTTTGAACGAACAATCGAGCGAGCGCGCGAGACTGTGGGCGAGCGTGGTTTTCCCGACGCCAGGCACGTCTTCCAGCAGCAGATGGCCGCGTGCCACCAGGGCAACCACGGTCAGCTCGATGACGCGGGATTTGCCTTTGATGACGCGGGCGATATTGTCCCGGAGCGCCTGAATGGTCTGCGTGGTGGTCATGATGGATGAGGGGTCGTGCCGGAGAGGCGGTCGCCATGTTCGGACACCGCTCGAGTCTAGCAAAGGGTCCCTAGGCGGTCAATTTTTGCTGGTCTTTCAGCGGGGCCGCGATGAGCTGCTCATCTCAGGCAGGCACCAGCGTCATGCACCAGGGTGTCATTTCCTCGATCATGAAGGGAAACTTGCGTGCCGTGCTGCTGGCCGGCGCATGCGGATAAACGGGTGCGCGCCTCACTTCGACGTACCGGAACGCATATGTGGCGCCTCCCGGGGCCGAAGCCGACCCATATTTCGGCAGGTCCGAGCGCAGGGGCGCGACGCTCGCCAGGTCGACTGCCGCCCCGATGGGCAAGGCTTCCAATTTCTGAAACACCTCCCCAAAGATCCCCGGCACGTTCTCGGCAGCGAACGGTGTGTCGGACGGCCGAAACCGGCTGTCTGCCAGCAGTTGGGCCAAGATTTCCCAAAAAACCTGGGTATCAATCGAACCCAGAATGCAAAGACACCCGCGCTCGGCCAACAAGCCCAACAGCGCTAGGGGCCCGATGATCTCAAATTTCCAGGGCGGGAAGAGCAACGCCCGATCCCCATGCTGCACCTCCAGCGCCGCTTCGCCGTGGATCTGCGTGCGTCGAAAGGATCCCTTGGTGCGCCTGAGGTGCTCAGTAATGATCCCTGCCGAGAGCCGGGCCGGCTCGTAGGCGAACGTCGGCGTCGCCGGGGCCCAGCACGTGGCGATCGTATATCGCGGCGCGAGCGTGCCTTGTTCGTCGAGCCGGCGGAGGTCGAACATATTTTGATTGCCGCAATAGGTGAAGGAGGAACCGAGGCGCTGGCGCAAGGCTGTCAGCACGGCTTTGTCAGGATGGAGTGGACCGCCGAGCGAAGAGTCTGGGTCCAGCCGGTCCAGACAGTGCAAGACAAGATGCCGCTCATGTCGGCGCAAGGGTTCGTGGTAGCGGTCCGTGAGCTCTCCTGCGAAGCTGAGATCCCCTGCGCCAAGGTCGAGCACCGACGCAACGTCGCTCTCAAGCAGCAGGTTGAAGGGATTGGGGTGCGAGCGCACCCATTGCTCGACGGCGGCGCCGGAAAGACTCGGAGTCGGCCAGCGGGCTGCCGCCGGTTCCACGAGCCCGAAGTAGATGCAGAGCGCCCGAATCGCCTTCGCAGCGGGCAGCCCCGTGAGATTCTTGAGCGCGGCCGCAGAAAGGTCCTGCGGGCGCCGTGCATCCGGGTGAAGTGCCGCTTCGAGCGGTTGCTGCACGGAGGCCGGCAACCCCGCGCCGCGGATGCACGTGTGAAGCTGAACCAGTGTGGATCCGAATGCGTCCTGGCGAAGCAGCTCACGGGAGCGATCCCATTCGGCAGGCGATTGCTTCGCGCGGCGATTGACGAGGTGACGAAACTCTGTCAGCGAAGTCGGCTGCGGTGTCATGAACTGTGATGGATCACGGGAGCATAGTGACACGCGCGGGGCATCGTCAAGCCATCGCTTGTTCAACTCAAGACCGGTATGCTAGGAGAAGTCATGAATGCATGGTTCTTCTCGAGGCCCGCTGCGCTGCTCCTCTTATTGGCCTGGGGAGCAGCAGCAGGCTGTGCCTCAGGACCCCGCGACCTGACTCCCTCACCGGCTCCCCCTTCCTACCAGCAGGGGCAGATCATCGAAGCCACATCCGGCCGGATCGTGTCGTATCCCGATTGGCTCCACTCGCTGGACGCGTACGACGTCATTTATCTGGGCGAAGAACACTACAACGCCTACCATATCGAGGCCGCCCGCCGAGTGCTCACCGCGCTGGCGTCCTCGGGCGTCCGGCCGGTGCTCGGCATGGAAATGTTCGGGTGGGACGGCCAGCCGGCTCTGGACCGCTATCTGAGCGATCCCCACGCCTCCCGAGAGACTTTTCTGCAAGAGGCGCGCTGGCAAGCGAATTGGGGCGGCGCCTTCGAGCATTATGAGCCGCTGGTCAATGAGGCGCGGGAGCAGCGCGCGCCGGTATTGGCCATGAACCCGCCGAAGACCTTGATACGCCGCGTCGTGAAGCTCGGCTTGGCACAGGCTCGCCAGGGCGAAGAGTGGACGCAATGGGGCCTCCAAGACGAGCAGATCGTCGACGAGCCCGCCTATCGAGCGAGGATTCTGGATCAGCTGCGCCGCTGCCACGGCGGTGGGAGCGAGGAGGACTACCGCAGGATGTATGAAGCCTCTATGGTGCGGGACGAAGGGATGGCGAAAACCGTGGCCGCGGCCGTGCAGGAAGGCCGTCAGCACGGCGGCGGTGAGCGTCACGTTGTGGTGAGTTATACCGGCGGCGGCCATATCCAATACGGTCTGCCGGTGCCTCAGCGGGTGAAGCGCCGGCTGGACGGCCGCGTTCGGCACATGACCGTGTATATGACCTCATTTGATCCGGCAAAACCCGAGGACATCGCCGAGTTCCTCCGCGAGCCCATCGCCGATTATCTATGGCTGACACCTCCCAGTGAACAAGGCCCCGTTCAACGCTGCCGATAGGGGTTCCCAAATCGAGCACTTCTTGACAGGCCGCATCTTGCCCGGCACACTGAGGCCACCGTTGCTGTCCTGCGGGGGGGGCACCATGCGAAACAAAATTCCTTGCAGCGCCGATCGACTGGGTTTGCTCGATCCGCCGATGATCCAGGGCGTTTCCGACCCCTCGGCGTATCAGATCGGACACCAGTACCTGACCGAAAACCGCGTCCGGATCGTGGAAGCCGACGAAGCTCAAATTGCCTCCGCCGTGATTGGGAATTCCGGTCTGTACGAGCAAACGATCCGCCTGAAAGACGGCCACCTTCTCTGCAAATGCACGTGCACCCTTTCCGAAGAGCCGATGTGCCGCCACTGCATCGCGGTCTTGCTGGAGTATCATCGGTGGTCCCAACCCCGTCACCCGCGGCGAAATACGGAAGCCCGCGACGCCAGACCTCAATCGTCCGCCGGCGAGCACGCAAGTAACGGCAGGCCCGGCTCTCAGCAGTCCACTGCGACCGATCTCAAACTGAGCGAAATGATGCAGCTCGTCGAGTGGCTGCAACCGGCGCTGGCCGCCATCGAAAAAGGAGCCCCGGTGCCCGAGATGCCGCCCTCCACCGGAGGGCATGTTGCGCAGTGGATCCAGACCATCCGGGAAGTGGAACGGGGCCGCAGGTTGGCAGAAGAAGCGCACGCCAGACTGCAGGCGGAGATGCGGGATCGGGAGGCCTATGTCGGACGGCTCACCCAGCAGCTGCAGGCATCGATTGCCGAGGCCAAAGCGGCGCAGGCCAAGTCCCAAGAGCAGCAGGCCGAGATCGCCATGTACAAAGGCATGTTGGCGAAGCTCGGCGAGTTGGCGGGTGAAGTCGCCCGATACGACGTCCAAATCAAGGCCGTCGCCACTGAGATCCTCGGGAAAGGAACCCAGCTTGAAAAGCTGGCCAACTCCTTCAAGGAAGTCGCCGAGGCGCTGAAGAGCGCCGGCAAGCAGCCTCCCTCTCGCTGATCACCGGACCGCTCCTTGCTGGGCAAACCCCGCGCTGGCCCCCTTGCACCTCCCTTGTTCACTTCAGTACAATGCGGCCCCACGAGTTCTTGCCACACGGAGGAGTCACATGACCAAAACGCTTGCACAGATCGGAACGATGGCGGTGACGTTGTCGCTGGTCACGGCCTCCCAGGTCTTGGCCAATGCGCCCTCGGGCGAAGGCGCGCCGGACTATAGCGGCATCACCGGTATGTATTATGTGCTGATCGGACTGGTTCTTGCCTACGGCGTGTACGACACGTTCTTGAAGAAGTCCTAATCCATCTTCGGTGTCCCCGTCCTCCTGTCCGATCCAGGGGATGCGGCAGGAGGACGCGCACCAGGATCCCGGTTCTCCTTCAGCAGGCCGGAGCGTTCGAGCGCGCTGAACACGTGGTCGACGATCACCCGGTACCCCTCCCCGGTCGGGTGGATTCCATCTGCCTGATTCAATGTCGCGGATGCCGCGACCCCTTCGAGGAAAAACGGTATTAACGTCACGTTGTAGCGGCGGGCCAGCGCGGGGAAGATTTGCTCGAAGCCCTCGCGATAACTGGATCCGTAGTTTGGCGGCAGCTTCATGCCCGCCAAGACGACCCGTGTGCCGGCGTCAAGCAGTCGTTGGATGATCCGTTCGAGATTCTCCTCGGTCTGCGTGAGGCTTAACCCTCTCAGGCCGTCGTTCGCGCCGAGCTCGAGGATGACCACGTCCGGGTTGCTTTTGAGTACCCACGCGACACGGCGGAGCCCTCCCGCGGACGTGTCACCGCTGACTCCGGCATTGACGACCACCGTGCGGTACCCGCCTTCGTCCAGCCGCCGCTGAAGTTGGGCAGGATAGGATTCATGTGCCGCGACCCCAAGACCCGCTGTCAAGCTGTCCCCGAAGGCCACGATCCGGATCGGAGTCCGCTCGGTGTGTGCGGGAGGCGGTGCCCAGAGCAGAGCCGCCAGCACCGTCATTCCTGCCCAAAACCGGAACCATGACATGAGGACACCTGCGATTCGTACGACTCCTGCACCGCGCGTCTCGTGGGGTACAGTATAATATCACCCAGTTTGTCGTGGGAAAGGAGCGGGCCGATCGATGATTACGGTGCGACATGTTTCCATGGTGCTGCCCGCCGGCGGGCGCTCCATCACCATTCTGGACGATCTGTCGCTCACGATTCCGATGAAGCAGACGGTTGCGGTGGTCGGGCCCTCAGGCAGCGGTAAGTCGACGCTGTTGGGACTGATGGCGGGCCTGGATCGTCCCACATCGGGCGTGATCGAGCTCGACGGCACGGATATTACGCGCCTTTCCGAATCCGCCATGGCTCGATTTCGCCGGGAAAAAGTCGGCTACATCTTTCAATCGTTTCATTTGATCCCGACACTCACCGCCCGCGACAACGTCGCGGTGCCGCTGGAGTTGCGCGGAGACCGAGACGCGGCAGACCGCGCCACCGAACTTCTCGCAGCCGTCGGCCTGGCAGACCGGGTGGATCACTATCCGGTCCAGTTGTCGGGAGGCGAACAGCAGCGGGTGGCTGTCGCCCGCGCGTTCGCGTGCCGCCCGCCCATTCTGCTCGCGGACGAGCCGACCGGGAACCTCGATAGCGCGACGGGGGCACAGGTGATCCAGCTTTTGCTGACGCTTCACCGAGATCATGGGACGACTTTGGTATTGGTCACGCACGATCCGGCCCTGGCTGGATTCATGGAACGGGTCGTGTCCCTGCGCGACGGCCGCATCGAATCGGATTCGACGCCGTCCTCCTCCTGGGCCATTCCCCTGCCGCCGGATCCTTTCCCATGATGTCGTTCGTGCTCCGCATGGCTTGGCGGGAGACGCGCGCTGGGTGGCGGCGTTTCGGGTACTTTCTCACCTGCATCGCCGTGGGGGTGGGCGCACTGGTGGCCGTGTCCCTCTTCGGCGCCCATGTTGAGCGAGCCGTCAACAAGGAGGCCCGCAGTCTGCTTGGAGGGGATCTCGAAATCAGGCTGTCGCGCCCCATTGGTCCGGCAGGTCGCGAAGTGTTGGACGCCGTCGGAGAGCGGGGCATCGCCCTTAGGCATGTCAGCGAGCTGGTGGCCATGGCGGCCGCACTCCCACCGGCGTCGGAGCACGGGCAGCCGACGCAGATTGTCGAACTGAAGGCCGTCGAACCGCACTATCCCCTGTACGGATCGGTGTCGGTGGAGCCAAACCAGCCTCTGGCCACGCTGCTCCGCGCCGCCCCGTGCGGCTCAGGGGCCGGTGCGGCGAACTCCCCGAACGGGATGTGCCATGGGGCCGTGGTACAAGAATCGCTGTTGATCCGCATGGGCCTCACGATGGGGGACCGGCTGACGATCGGAGACGCCTCCTTCGTGATTACGGGTATGATCCGGACGGAGCCGGACCGGGTGGCTAACGCATTCAGCCTCGGACCCCGGGTGCTGATCTCGCAGGACGCGTTGCAGGCCGCTCGGCTCGTGCAGACAGGCAGTCGTATTCGGGAGCGGTATCTCGTCCGAACCCCGCCCACGCTGCAGCCCGAGCCCCTGATGTATGAGCTGCGCGGCCGCTTGAAATCCGAAAACGCTCGCGTGTCGGTCTATCGGGATGCTCAGCCTCAGCTCAAGCAGTTTCTGACGCAGCTCACGCGCTACTTGGGGCTCATCGGTCTCACCGCGCTGTTCATCGGAGGGGTCGGTGTCGCCACGTCCGTGCACGCGTTCATCCGTGAAAAGATCGCGACGATTGCCATCCTCAAGACCCTCGGCGCCGACTCCGCCACCGTCATTGCCACGTACGTCACGCAGGCCCTCGCCCTGGGGGTGACAGGCAGCGCCGCCGGCGTTGCGCTCGGCTTCTCGCTCCAGCGCGCGCTGCCGCCAGTCATCGCGGCTTTGTTCGACTCCGATCTGCTGGTACAGTTGGGGTTTGCCGCGGACCTGACCGCCGCATCCCTGCCCCCTCTGGCCAAGGGGATGGCGCTGGGGGTGCTGGCCACGCTGCTGTTCGTGCTGTGGCCGCTGCTCGGGATTCGAGAGATCAAACCCGCCGCAGTGCTCCGGCGGGACGTTGCCGATGCCCAGCCCGCGGGGGAGAATGCGCGCCGTAGGCGGAGGCCCGATCGGCTGACTCTGGCGACAGCTGGCTCCATCGGGCTGGGGCTCGTCGGGGTCTCCATGTGGCAGGCGCAGTCGTGGCGGGTGGGTATGCTGTTCATCGCCGCCTTTCTTGGCGCCGTGCTGATCCTCGCGGGAGGCGCATCCGTGCTGCTTCGCGGCTTACGACGAAGCCCCCGCCCGGCGGCGCTGGTGCTGAAGCAGGCCGTGGGGAACGTCATCCGGCCGGGCAGCCAAGCCATTGGCATGACCATGGCCATTGGCGTCGGCGTCATGGTGGTGGTGACTGTGTCGCTGGTCGAGCGGTCCCTGTTGACCCAGGTCGGGGATCGGCGTCCTGCCGACTCCCCCACGTTCTTCTTCATCGATATCCAGCCGGATCAGAAGGAGACATTCCTCCGGGTTGTGGGCGATCGACTGCCCGACGTCGCGCCAGAACTGACGCCGTTGGTGCGCTCCCGCCTTTCGGCAGTCAAGGGCGAACCGGTGGCGCCGGAGGCGCTGACCGAGGAAGAGGATCGGAAAGAGAAGGACGGGGAGAAAGAGGAGCGGCGAAAGAGGTGGTATTTCACTCGGGAGTATGTCCTGACCTTCCTCTCGGATCTGCCGAAGGATAACCGGGTGGTTGCCGGGGAATGGTGGAAGCCGAATCAACGGTTTGATCGGCCGCTGCTCTCCATTGAGGAGGAGGCGGCTCGGGCGTTGGGCGTCACAATCGGTGATTCAGTGGCGTTCGACATTCAGGGCACGGCGATAACGGCCGAGGTGAGCAGCATCCGTCAGGTCGAATGGGGCAATTTCTCGACCAACTTCTACATGATCTTGTCGCCCGGCGCCTTGGACGACGCGCCGGTCACCTACGTGGGAACAGTGCGTGTGAAGCCGGCGGACGAGGTGCGCGTGCAGCAGGCGGTCGTGGCGGTGCTGCCCAACGTGACCGCGATCAACGTCGGCGACGTGTTACAGACCTTCGCCACGGTCTTGGACCGGTTGTCGCTGGCGATCCGGGCGGTCGCCGTATTTTGCGTGCTGGCCGGAGCGTTGGTGATGGGGGCCGCGCTGGCGGCGACGCGCTATCGGCGGCTGTATGAATCCGTCATTCTCAAAGCGCTCGGCGCCACGCGCGGCGCCATCGCGCGCTCGTTCGCCGCCGAGTACGCCTTGCTGGGCGCGCTGGGAGGACTCATCGGCTGTGTGCTCGCCAGCCTGCTGTCGTGGGCCCTGCTCGCATTCGTGTTCGACCTTCCCTGGGCGCTGCAACCGTCCGTCCTCGCGGCAGGTTTCATCGCGACCATCGTCCTCACCGTGCTCGTCGGCTTCCTGAGCACCTATCGCATTCTGGGCCACCCGCCTCTGGCGGTCCTCCGCCACGAGTAGGGCAAGACGGCGCCCCGGTTACACTGAAAGGCTGGACTGGTCGGGCAACCACACATCCATGATGCGTCCAAGCCGGATCGCGTCTTCGCGCTGGATTTGGACGAACCGCAGTCCGATGCCATCCTGCGTGACCGTGCGGACCACCGCTTCATCGATGGTGATGGGAAAGGAGCTGTCGACGTATTGAAACTCCAGCTCGAGGCGGGTGCCGCGTGCGAGGGGAATCGGAGAGCGGATGTGGCAGCCGCGCAACGACAAGTTGTCCAGGATTCCTGCGGTGCCGAGGCGGCAGGACGCCCCCGGATGCGATTTGAACCACACGGGGAAGGCAACCGAGATGCGCTCAAAGCTCCGACGGGAGGGCCGGTGGCGGCGTCCCACAAAGGAGCGGAAGCGGGCCGCGCATAGCTGGCAACGAAAAGAGTAAATGGTCAGCGTGCCGTACAAGCGCTCCAGGGAGGTGGTACAGGGAGCCAGCCGAACTTTGCCGGAGGCGCATTTGGGGCAGCGAATTGCTGGCATGGGTCGATCCGGGTGCCGTGAGCCTGTAGCGTAGTGCTCCGGGTGGCGAGACGCAATCCCCCCTTGCGAGGAGGGTAGGACCGTTGAATGGCAGGCGGGCGACTTGACGCACCAATCAGGTCAGGCGCTGTAGGCGGCTCGCAGATGGGCGGCTAGCCGATCGCTCTCGCGGTCGCGGAACGCCACGGCGATTCGCAGTTGTTCCAGGTATTGCTCGAGCGTGTTCCCACCGAGATCGATCTTGCGCGTCGCGCAGAAGTCGCGCACATCTCGCTCGAGCTCCGGCGTAGCGAGCGCGGTGAAGCCGCCGCACATACGACGCAGCCCTTGTTTGGGGAAGAGCCGGTCCATGCGGTCCCAATTCTTCTTCACAAAGTTCCATGCCAATTCCCGACCGCGCACGTTTCCCATCACCGCGCTCACGACGAACGGTGCATCTTGTGTGCGGATTTCGCCGTTGATGGTTTTCGACAGGGTCCGAGCCAGCAAGTCGGGGTCCGGAAAGGCGGCCAGGGAGAACAGATACCGGCGTTCTTCCTGCGGCGTGGCGGCCGCCTTCAGTCTCGAAGCGAAGTCTTCGTACCGAGCCGCGTCCCCGACATGCGCGAGAATCGCGACCAGTGCTGGGATTAGATTGGGATCCACGGACGAGGGGTCCACCACATAGGCGCGATAGCGGCCCAGCGCGAGTTGTTGGGTGCGGGCATCATTGCCGAGCTTTCCCAACGCGCCCACGAGATCACCGCGGAGTTGGCGCACGAGATCGGATTCGCCCGGCGCCGGGTCCCAGCCGAGCCGACGGACAGCCGGTTCCGTTCGGTCGCGCACCAATGCTTCGAGCGCCGGCCGATCGTGATCGGATACGATCCGGTTCAGGAACGAGAATGACTCCAAGAGGACCGACCAGACGTTCTTGTCCTGGTCGTCTTTGAAGTAGCCGGTCAGATGCAGATATTGCTCGAGGGGCATGAGGCCGGCCACCGTCGTCGCCCACGCATCGCTCACGAGATTGAAACGTTCCACAGGCGCCAGGCGCCCCACCCCGTGCGCGAGCAACTGCGCCAGGAGGGACTGGTGGTACCGAACACGGTAGAAGCCCTGACCGCCCGCGTTCACCACAAGAGCCGTCACCCCTTCCGGCAGCGGCACGGTGGTTTCGCGCGCGGTAAGGAGGATGGCATGGTGGTCGGTCCGATCTCCATGCGAGAGCCGCAGTTGGATCGGGATGTGCCAGGGATGCTGGTCGGCGTCTCCGCTCGGTAGATAGCTGAACCGCTGCTGCGAGAGCCGCAGTCCCTCACCGGTCCTCTCGGCCGTGAGCAGTGGAAAACCGGGCCGGAAGATCCACCCATCCATCAGTTCAGGCACCGGCTGCCGGGCTGCGGATCCGAGTGCCACCCACAGATCCCTGGTATCCGCATTGCCGTAGGCATGAGCTCTCAAGTACGCGCGCACGCCCTGGCGGAAGACCTCGGAGCCGATGTGTTGCTCCAGCATGCGAAGGACGGACGCGCCCTTCTCATACGTCAGCACGTCAAACATGGCATCGGCATCTTTTGGCGCGCGAACGGGATATTCGATCGGCCGGGTGCTTCGCAAACCGTCGACGCCAAACGCGGCGGCCCGCGAGACGCTGAAGGAGTCCCATCGCTTCCACTCCGGCTTCCACGCGTCCACCGCGAGCATCTCCATGAAGGTCGCGAAGGCCTCGTTCAACCACAGTCCATTCCACCAGGACATCGTGACCAGATCACCGAACCACATGTGCGCATTTTCGTGCGCGACGACGTCGGCCACGCGTTCCAGTTCACCGTGTGTGGCGCGTTGCTGATCGACTAAGAGGGCCGTTTCCCTGAAGGTAATGGCCCCGAGGTTTTCCATGGCCCCCGAGGCAAAGTCAGGAATGGCCAGCAGGTCGAGCTTATCGCCGGGGTAGGGAATGCCGTAGTAACCCTCGAAAAACCTGAGGGAGGCGGCGGCGATCTCCAGGCCGAAGCGAGTCAGCGCTTGTTTGCCGGGGACGGTCCAAATGCGCAACGGCGTCTTGCCGACCATCACCGGGTCCGTCGGTTCCATCCGACCCACGACGAAGGCGACAAGGTAGGTGGACATTGTGATGGTGTCCGCAAAGCGAACGACCTTCTTGCCGTCTTCCACCGTCTCACTGACGACGCGTGTGTTAGAGACCGCTGACAGCTGAGGATCCACGGCCAACGTTGTGGCGAAGACGGCCTTGAAATCGGGTTCGTCCCAACAGGGAAATGCCCGACGCGCATCCGTGGCCTCGAACTGGGTCGCCGCGATGATATGCGTCTTGCCCGAATGATCCGTATAGGTGCTGCGATAGAAGCCCCGAAGCTGATCGTTCAGGGTCCCGGCGAAGGTCACATGAAGCCGCCAGTCCCCGGGCTCGATCGACTGCGGGAAGTTGAGACGGCACCGCTGGGTCGCGGCCTCCAGGTCGATCTGCCCCTCGATGCGGACACCGGTTCGTTCCACCACGGCCGACGAGACCGTCAGCTCCACCGCATTGAGGAGAAAAGTGCTCGTCGATTGGCGCACGGTCAGCGCGATGGATACCCGCCCGGTAAACGTGGCGGCGCCCAAATCAGGTTCGAGCCGCAGGTCGTACCGATGAGGCACGACGTGCCGCGGAAGGCGATAGGGATCGACCGTCTGGATGTCCGCGCTCATGGGTTCCTCTCGAGGGCGCTTGGCGGCGGCCCATAACGGCGAGCCGGCTCGAAGCCCGTTCGGAGCGACTGCAGCGCTCAACAGCACACCGCCCGCCGCGAGCAGCGATTGAAGGAGCCGCCTCCGGCCGAGCGATGGCTCAACGCGGAGGCGCATGATGGAGTTCGATGCCCTCGGGCGTCCCGACGATCAGGAGATCGGTGCGGCCGACGAACAGCCCCGTCTCCACGACACCGGGAATAAGATTGAGAGCCGACTCCAGTTCGTTTGGCCGGTCAATGCGGTCAATATGAACATCGACGATCAGGTGGCCGGCTTCGGTGCGGAACGGCTGCCCATCGCGGGTTCGCAGCACCACGGGCGCCTGTGTCACCCGCTCGATCTTCCGCGCCGTGCTCCCCCAGCCGAAGGGAACGACCTCGACGGGGAGCGGAAAGGTACCGCCCAGGACCGGCACTCGCTTGGTGTGATCGACCAGCACGATAAACGTTTTCGCGGAAGCGGCGACGATCTTTTCCTTCAGGAGCGCCCCTCCTCCGCCCTTGATGAGGTTGAGCTGAGGGTCGACCTGGTCGGCGCCGTCGATCGCCAGATCGATGTCCCAGCGATCGTCGGTATCGAGGAGCGTCACTCCGACTTGCTTTGCCAGTTCGGCGGTTTCGCGGGAGGTCGGCACGCCGCTCACTCGCATACCGGCGCGCACCTTCTCCCCTAAAGCGCGCACCATGTGCTTGGCCGTGGATCCGGTGCCGAGACCGACGATCATGCCATCTTGCACGAAGTCCACCGCTTTCCTGGCCGCAGCCTGCTTGCATTGGTCGAGCGGCAGTGTGACGCTCATGATGCTGCCTGTTGGGACGCCAACGCCGCGGCAACCGAGGCGGCGCCGAGCAATGCCGTGTGCTCGTTCATGACCACCTTGACGGGAATGGTGCTCATGAGACGTTTGTAGCGCCCCTTGTTGATGAACGCCTTCATGAACGTTCCGTCCTTCAGCTTTTTGATGAGCTTCGGCGCGATGCCTCCCGCCACGTAGACGCCATCCAGGGCCAGGGCTTTCAGCGCCAGATTGCCGGCCTCGGCACCATAGATTGCCGCAAAGAGGTCCAGCGCCTGTTTGGCAATCTCCGCCTGTCCCTTCAGTCCGGCCTCGGCGATTTCGGCTGGGGGGTTGCCGACCTTGATCTTCTCCGCCAGCCAGGTCGGCTCGTTTTTTCTCGTATCACGGAGGAATTCATAAATCGCCTGCAGTCCGGGGCCGGACAAGACGCGCTCATAGCTGACATGGAGATACTGGCTCCGGAGGTAACGGAGCAGCTCAATTTCCTGGTCGTTCGTGGGAGCATAATCGGCGTGCCCCCCTTCAGACGGGATGGGGCGATAGGCTTTCCCGTCCCAAAACAGAATGCTTTCTCCCAGGCCGGTGCCCGCGGCAATGAGAGCAAGTGCGTGGCGTCTTTTGGGCTGCGCTCCTTGATTGAGCACGTCGACTTCATCGGGTCTCAGCCACAGAATGCCGTAGGCGGTGGCCGCCACATCGTTGATCAATTGCACGTGCGGAATGTGGAACTGCTTGGCGATGGTCGGCCCGTCGATTTCCCAGGGCAGGTTGGTCGTCTGGCTATGATTGTCGATGACGGGCCCCGCCACGCCAAAGCAGGCGGCTGACAAGGACAGTGGTTCAGCCGGCGGCGCAGCGGACGGCTCCTGTTCTGCCTCCGCGTCCAGCGCATCGATCGGAATCGGCGGCCGGGGAGGGGTCAGGAATTCGGTCAAGATCTCTTCGAGCGACTTGTAATCGGCGCTGTGAAAGCTCTCCAGCCGGATGGGGTCCACCCGCTCGGTGGTCCAGTCATAGAGTGCAAGATTGGTCTTGGTGCCGCCAATGTCGCCTGCGAGGATCATAGGCTCAGCTTTCGAGGGTGCCGTCGGTGACGAGATTGTAGATGTAGACCTATCACAAGCCAGCAAAAGTGCACACCTGGGGACGCACCGTCAGGCGCTCATCTTAGGTGCCCGGAACGGCAAAGGCAACCGCCAAACGTGGGTATGAGGCGATCTCAGGAGGCGGGCCGCCGCAGGATGAACGGCATGCCGTCGACCATGGACCATGCCAAGGATTGCGCGTGGTCCGCCGACAGAATCAGCCGGAGATGGGGGGGCGGCGCTTGGCCCGCGATCCATTGCGTTCCCCAGGCCGTCAGCTGACCCCACCAAAGACGGCCGGACGACAGGGTCCACAACCAAAGATGCTCACGGGCCGGAGGCACGACTTCCAGAAACAAGGACGGGGTGCAGGGCAGCGTATACGTCGTCGGCATATCGGTCAAAGACACCGGTTCCTGCTCGGCGTTGCCGGTCGGTTGAATTTTGCGCCGAGCCACTGGAGGCCGGTGGACCAGGCGGAAGGTGGCCGCGGTTCCGTCGTGGGTGCTGAGCCACCAGTGTTCAATAGGAATGCGATGCAAGTCTATCCCGCGCCCCTTGATGTGGATCGTGCCGGAAACCAGATCAACGAGAAGGTACGTCTGCGGGCGTCCGGCGAGCTTGATCTCTTCCTGCAGGACGCGTGCAGCCTCTGTGAGTCCCGCGCGATCGTCGGGCCTGAGGTCGGGAAAGGCTTCCTGTTCGGCGGCAATGCTGGATGTGGCGGCGAAGGACAACAGAAGGAGGGCGAACGCGCAGCGGCTCATGAGTCAGTATCTGCGCCGCGGAGGGTCAAAAAATCAAAATGGGGGTCCCAACGTGCGCCATCTGGTAGACGGTCTTCAAATCTCCGTCGTTCAGACGGATGCAGCCGTGCGTCACATTTTTCCCCAGCAGACGGGTGTACAGGGTACCGTGGATGAAATAGCCTTTGCCAAATCCCAGCGCGTATTCCCCCAGGACCCCTTGTTCGACCCGCTCGGCGGGATTCTTTGGGACGGTCAACCCTTCCTCGATAAAGGCCCAATCCGGTTTGACCCACACCGGCTTGGTCAATTTCGACTGCACGGCAAACTGTCCTCTCGGCGTATCGAAGATCCATTGGCCGCCGGCGTCGCCGGGCTTGTCCAGAATCGTGCCGCTTCCTGTCGAGGCCAACGCGTCCAACACGATGGCGCCTTTGCGTTTAATGTACAGCCGATTGCGTGCAGTGTCGACGACGATATAGGGCTGTTGCGGCATCAATTGCGCGAGCTGCTTCGATAGTGCTCTGTACTGAACTTGAAGCTGGCGCAGATCGGGGTCTTCGGCCGCGGGGGATTGCGGCAGGCTGCCGACGGCAGGACTGGGGCCGTTCCTGGGGATGGTGGACGAGAGAAGGCCTATCGTCAGGATGGCGCAGAGGGAGAGGAGGGCTCTCGTCATGGCGGTCGATGGTCGTGTCGTGCTTCGGTTACCCGGCGTGATCGTCCAGTTGAGCCAACGCGAGGGCCACCGAGTTCTTCCCCGTCAGGGCTCCTACAATCGTCACCGGCGTGCCAGGTGTCACCCGCTCGAACAGGGCGGCCATGTGGGAATTGTCGAGCATGATGCAACCCAGAGTCTGGGCCATCAGCTCATTGTCCACCCCGTGAATTTCAATCTGGCCGCCGATGCGCTGGCTCGGAGCAATTCTGCCTGATTTCTTGGCGGATTCAAAGCGCCGCCGGTCCTCGGCGTTGGGATAATCCAAAACCAGTGCCCGGTAGAATTGCGTTTGGCCGGCCCCGCGCTTGGCCGTCACGTGATACCGGCCCTCGGGGGTGGCGCCGTCACCCTGGTACCGCTTTTCCCGGATGCCGTTGAATCCCAAGCGAACGGGATACCCGGCTACCTTGCGGCCGTTCTTATACAGGCTCAGGGAGCGGTCTGCCTTACTGACGATGATGGCGGCCGCCTGATGGCTACGCGACCATTCGATGGTCTGTCTGACCAGCGATTGCCACTGGGTAATCCGGGCATCGTCCGCATAGCGGCCGAGTTCGCGGGCGAGGATGGTGGCTTGGGCGGAGACGGCTTGGGCTGCGAGATCGGCGGTCTCGATGGCGCGGGCATACTCCTGTTGGTCGAAGTAGACTTCTGCCTGCTTCAGCAAGAGATCGGCTCGGACCGACTTATCCCCCAAGACAATCCGCCCATCGATCGACTCCACTTGGGACGCGATCAGTTGAACGCGTTCTTCGAGCCGCTGCAGTTTCGTCTCGGCCAATTGACGTTGGGTCCGGTGCTGCTCGCGGAGGCGTGCCAGCGTCCGACCCCCATCCTCCTGCAGCCGGCGGAGAGCTTCCTCCAGATCGTTCGGTTCCCAGGGCCATCGGATGACATCATCATCGGATTGAATGCGGGCTTTGAGCGAGACCCATTGGGTGACGAACCGGGTATAGTCGTCCGGGGCGGCCTCCGGAGCTTTGCCGAGAATCAATTCCCGGTCGAGCGATTCCAGGGCCGAGACGACGTCGGACGGCACCGCATCGACGCAGCCCGCCGACAGCAGGCCGAGAATCACACTGATCAGGCAAGAGCGACGACGCATTCTTCTGGCGATATCCCGTCCTATTTCTTGCGATTCGCGACGGCTTTCCCTTTGCCGACCTTGGCCAGTGCCTGCTGAATTTCCCCAGACAACGCCTGACTCTTGTCGTGAATCGCTTTGGCCTGCGCTTGGGCGGACGGATAGTCCTCCTTATCGATGGCCATCTGTACTTGATTGAGCGAAGCCTTGAGCGCCTCGGTGTCGTTCTTGATCGCCTCCAAGGCAGCCCGGTCCTTCCCGACCGGAGCTTGGGCCACCAACTCGGTCGTCGCCTTGACCGCTTCCTGCGCCACCTGCTGCGCCTGAAGGGCGGCGGCTTGCGCTTCCTCTTTTTTCTTGGCCGTGTCGGTTTTCACCCGTTCGGCGTCGGCCTTGGCTGAAGCCGCCAGTTGCTCCACTTTCCCATAATCTCTGAAGAGTGCGAACTTTCCGTCCTGCTCGGCCACCTCTTTCTTGAGCGCCGCGAGCGTGCCCTCCAACTTGGCATACTCGTCGGCTGCGTAGGTCGAGGCCCCGCTTTGGCGGGCATCCGTCACCGCTTTTTCGGCCGCGTCGATTTGCTCAGCGGGTGGTTGACTGCACCCCGCCGCTATCAGTGCGGCAAGCGCCAGAGGTCCAAGGATGCGTCTCGTTCTGATCATAGGTTCCTCCTCATCCGTTCAGGCACACGGTCCTTGTCCCCTCATCGGATTGTAGTGATGGATGGCCACGGAGGCGATTGTTTTCGGCAATATCGCTGTCCCCGCCGTATACGGCGCGGCGCTGGATCACACTGCGCGTGGCGGTAACCTAGTCGTGCTTCTTGTGCTGCTTTTTGCCTTTTCCTCGCTTCTTGGCCTTCTTCGACTTTTTCTCCTTTTTGCCGTCTTGCTCCTGGGTCATGTGTTTCTCGCCGTCGGGAGGCGGAGGCGGAGGTGTCGGTGGGGGTGTGGCCGGAGAGGCAGGCTCTGCGGGGCCGGCAGGAGGCAATTCTTGGCCGTGTACGACGATGCTCTCGGTTGCAAATGTCAGCATGAATGTGAGGCCGACCGCGCGAACAAACCCCTTGCTCATCCGTCACCCTCCTTCAAATGGTTGGAGTCCTGAGAGTACTATGCCCGCGCCATTGGCGCGCCTGATATGAATAGAAAGTCTAACCAATGGCAAGGTCAATGCCAGCGGCCGTCCCGTCTAATGTAGCTGATAATCTGGCCGTTGCCGTCGTCGACTGGCGAAATCTCTAGGATTCTGTGGCGGTCTGGTTGCTGTTCGACAAAAGCGCCTCAAGCTGGCAGCAAATTGACACGCATTTGAGCGACTCATATAATGCGTCACTTATTTTTTGTGTGACAGACATCACCGATTGTGAAAAGAGGAGCTCATGTCATTCACCTATCAGCAGCCATCCAAGCTCAAGCGCAAGCGCGAACACGGCTTTCGAAAGCGCATGAGCACGAAAAACGGACGAAAGGTGCTGGCCCGGCGCCGTGCCAAAGGACGGGCCCGGCTCACGGTGTAGGGCACCCGGTGCTCTCGGTGGTGGGCGCCACGAGGAGTGGGACGTCCTTCCATCTTGCGTCTCTTCTTGGTTGGAGGCGCGCCGTCTGACGTGTGCGCCCGTCTTCCTGCCACGTAGACCTCCGAACCCAGGATCGTCATCAGCAGCACGGGGGGTGCGAGGTTCCCGTTCATGACGATGCCACGGCGAAGCGGCTCGGGCATCTTCCTCCGCGCGAGCCGGGATATCGAACAGGTCAAGCGCCAGGGACGGCGGTGTTCGACCAGCCTGTTCAATCTCCTGGTGTGCAAGACCGAGGGGGAACCGTGCCGCGTAGGAATCATCGTCGGAAGGCGGTTCGGCAACGCCGTTCGCCGCAACCGGGCCAAGCGCGTGTTTCGTGAATTGGTCCGCCAATCATACGAGCAGCTCAGTCCGGGGCAAGCATTGCTGATTTTCCCCAAGCGTGACGCCTTGCTTCGGTCTCATGCGGAGCGAGCGTCGTTATGGACGGATACACTGCGGCGCGTCAGAGCGCTGCGGTCCGGGTAAGCCGTATGCGAACCATCTGTGTGCGTCTCATACAAGGGTACCGGTTTCTCATCTCGCCTTGGCTGGGATACGCCTGCCGTTTTGAACCGACCTGCTCTTGCTATGCGATGGAGGCGATCGCCCGATACGGGGTCCTCCGGGGGAGCGGGATGGCGGTGCTGCGGCTGCTGAAATGCCATCCGTTTCATCCGGGAGGAGTAGACCCGGTTCGCTAGCTTACAGGGAGCACTTCGCCTTCATGGAAAAGCGCGTCATCGTGTTCTTGGTTCTGTCGCTGGCCATCATCTTCGGCTACGAGTTTGCGTTAAGAGAACTCGGGTTGATGCCGCCGCCCGACGCGACGAGCACGGGTGCGCCTCCCGCGGCCGACAATGCGACGGATCAACGGGAGACGGGTCAGGAGGGTGCGGCACCGAATACCGATCGTGCGCCGCGGAGCGCCTCAACAGCGCCCCCTGCGCCGGTTCCCCAGCGTGAAGAGGGGGATCGCGCCCGGGCCGAGACCACCGTGACGGTGGACACCGACCTGTATCGGGCCACATTTAGCACGCGAGGGGCGGTGATCACGGGGTGGGAACTCAAACGGTATCGTGGAGCCACGCCGGATGAGCCGGCCGTGGAACTCGTCAGGCAGGGATCGAAATTTCCTGGTCCGCTGACGGTCAGTGCAGGCAACCCCGCCACAAGCCTAGAACTCCGGGAGGGACTCTACACCGTCGAGCAGGATTTCGTGGCGGTGGATGAGGCGCACCCTTCCGGCCGTCTGACCTTTCGCTACCGCAGTTCCGACGGCCGCCTCTGGCTGGAGAAGGTGCTGACCTTTCACGCCGGCAGCTACCTGGTTGACGTGGCAGTCCGCCAGGGGGGAATCGAAGAGACGCTGACCATCGGGTTGGGGACCAACTTTGGCATCGTGGAATGGGGGGACGGGTTCATCGGCCTCATAGGGTCTGCATCGCTTGTGGACGGAAAAGTCGAAAAGGAAACACCGGAGACCGAGTCGGAGCGGAAGGGCCACATCCAGTGGGCAGCGTTGCAGGATAAATACTTCCTGTCCGTCCTTATCCCGAAGCAGTCCGGAACCGTGGTGGCCAAGAAGGAGGGGGACAAACTTGTGTCCACCGCCGTCCAGATTCCTGTTCCGCCAACGGGCGGTGCAGCCGCTCTCCAATTGTATGCGGGTCCGAAAGAGTACGAGACGCTCCGCGGCCTGCAAATCGGTTTGGAGGACACCATCGACTTTGGCTGGTTTATTTTCGGCAGCTGGAGCGTGGTCAAGGCCGTCGCCAAGCCGATCTTTTACGTGCTGCGGTTCCTCAATGAGTTTACGCACAACTACGGCCTGACCATCGTGTTGCTCACGATTGCGATCAAAATGCTGTTCGTGCCGCTGCAGTACAAGAGCTACAAGTCGATGAAGCAAATGCAGATGATTCAGCCCAAGGTCGCAGCGGTCCAGGAGAAGTTCAAGGACGATCGCGACCGGTTGAACAAAGAATTGATCAAGCTCTACCGCGATCACAAGGTGAATCCGGTCGGCGGCTGCCTTCCGATGGTGCTGCAGATGCCGGTGTTCGTAGCGCTGTTCAATATTCTCTACATGACCATTGACCTCCGCCAAGCGCCCTTCGCCCTCTGGATCAAAGACTTGTCCGCGCAGGATCCGTATTATGTGCTTCCCATCATCATGGGTGTCACCATGGTGGTCCAGCAGAAGATTACGCCGACGACCATGGATCCGACGCAGGCGAAAATCATGCTGATGCTGCCCGCCTTCATGACGTTTCTCTTCATCAATTTTCCCGCCGGGCTGGTTCTTTATTGGCTGACGAACAATACGCTGACCATCGCGCAGCAGGTCATCACCGACCGATTTTTCTTCAAGGTCAAGCCCGTTCAGACCGAAACAGACGAACGGCCCACCAAGAAGTGACGCGGAACTGCCCATGGCGCATGTGCCGGATGACACCATCTGTGCCATTGCCACCCCCCGGGGCGAGGGGGGCATCGGTATCGTGCGGATCAGCGGGGCCAACGCGTTGGCCGTCGCGGCGCGCGTGGTCCGGCTGCGGTCCGGCGGCTCCCTAGATTCGCTTCCGTCTCACACGCTGCATCTCGCCGACATCGTCTCGGTGTCGTCCGAACGCGCGGGCGCGGGATGTGAGGTCCTCGACGAAGCGTTGGCTGTGTATATGCGCGGCCCGCACTCGTACACCGCAGAGGATGTGGTGGAACTGCACTGTCATGGCAGCAGCATTGTGCTCGCCAGGATTTGCGAGGCGTGTGTGGCGGCCGGCGCCCGCCTTGCCGAGCCAGGAGAGTTTACGAAGCGGGCATTTTTGAACGGGCGAATTGATTTGTCGCAGGCCGAGGCGGTCTTGGACACCATCCGGGCGAAATCCGAGGAAGGCCTCCGCATCGCGCAACGCCACCTACGAGGAGAACTAGGCCGTTCGGTGGAACAGCTGCGCGGGGAGCTCGTTGGTGTATTGGCGCAGGTCGAAGCCGGAATCGATTTTGCGGATGAGGGGATCGAGGTGATTACTCCGCAAGACCTGCTTCGGGTGCTGCAACGGACTCGAGACTCGGTCGCAGCGATGCTGCAGAGCTGCCGGCGCGGTCGCGTCATGCGGGAAGGGGCTCGCGTGGTGTTGCGGGGGCGACCCAATGTGGGCAAATCCAGTGTCCTCAATCGATTGCTGGAGATGGACCGGGCGATCGTCGCGAGCCGTCCCGGGACGACGCGGGACATTTTGGAAGAGACGTGCGTCCTGGGCGGCGTCCCGGTCACCCTGGTGGACACCGCCGGTCTGCGTGATGCGGAGGATGAGGTCGAGCGTGAGGGAATTCAACGGGCGCGGGATGCGCAAGCGGAGGCCGATTTGCTGCTTCACGTCATGGACGCGACTTATCCGGAGGAACTGTCGTCCTGGCGGGGCTCGGAGGATGCGACGCCGAGCATCGTGGTCGTGAACAAGATCGACCTTCTGGCCCAGGATCGAGTGGCGGAAGTGGTGCAAGAAGTCCGGCGGAGAGGCGCGACGCATACCGTGCCCATGTCTGCACTGACCGGGCAGGGTGTCGAGGAGCTGAGGGCTGGAATCCGAGATTGCCTGGTGCCGGAGCGGCTGGAATCGAGTGACAGCGTGGTGGTGACGAATGTGCGGCACCGGGCGGCCTTGGAGCAGGCGACTCTCGCGTTGGAGCAGGCATGCGAGTCCGTCCGAAACCAGGTTTCTGCCGACTGTGTGGCCGTAGACCTGAGGGCTGCGGCCGACGCATTGGGAGAAATCACCGGGGCGATCACCTCCGCGGAGGTGCTGGAGCGGATTTTTTCCGAATTCTGCATCGGGAAGTGAGGGGACGTGGCCACCCGCTTTGATGTGATCGTAGTCGGCGGCGGGCACGCGGGATGCGAAGCCGCGCTTGCGGCGGCTCGGATGGGCGCCGACACCCTACTCCTGACCATGGAGAAGGACCGCATCGCCCAGATGCCGTGCAATCCCGCGGTGGGTGGCATCGCCAAAGGCCACCTGGTGAAGGAGATCGACGCGCTCGGCGGGGAAATGGGGCGCAATACCGACCGGGCTGGCATTCAGTTCCGATTTATCAATACGAGCAAAGGTCCCGCCGTACGGGCCCTGCGGGTGCAGTGCGACAAAGCCTTGTACCGCAGCGCCATGCAAGACACGCTCGGTGCCTGTCCACGGCTCACGATTGCGGAAGGAATGGTTGACCGGCTGCGAACGGCGGGCGCGCGCGTGGTCGGTATTGTCACGGCGGCTGGAGAGACCATCGATGCGCGCGCTGTCATTATCACATCAGGTACTTTTCTTAAGGGACTTATCCATATCGGTCTGAATCATTTTCCCGCCGGCCGCGCCGGTGAGGCCTCGGCCGAACATCTGTCCGATTGTATGCGTGATCTGGGATTTGAGACGGGCCGTCTGAAGACCGGGACCCCGCCTCGACTGGATCGGCACAGCATTGATTTTTCCGTCATGACGCCGCAAGCCGGAGACGATCCCCCGGTTCCTTTCTCGCACCGAACCGAGCGCATCGCGACGCCGCAGGTCCTATGTCATTTGACGTATACCAGCGAGCAGACCCATGAGCTAATCCGCGCGAATTTGGATCGCTCTCCACTCTACGGTGGAGTGATCCAGTCCATTGGACCGCGCTACTGTCCTTCGATTGAGGACAAAGTCGTACGATTCGCCGAGAAGCCGCGCCATCAGATCTTCGTCGAACCAGAGGGACTGGGAAGCGATGAGTTTTACCCGAACGGCATTTCCACGAGCCTGCCAGTCGATGTGCAGGCAGCCGTCTTAAAGACCATTCCCGGGTTGCAGCAGGCCAAGATGTTAAAGCCCGGGTATGCGATCGAATACGATTATTTTCCACCGCGACAATTGCACGCCACGCTTGAGACCAAGCACATCAGCGGGCTCTACCATGCCGGTCAAATCAACGGCACGTCTGGTTACGAAGAAGCAGCTGCCCAGGGGTTGCTGGCCGGCATCAATGCCGTACTGAAGCTCAGGGAGCAGCCGCCCCTCATCTTGGACCGGTCTCAGGCCTACATTGGCGTCCTCATTGACGATCTCATCACCAAGGACACCAACGAGCCGTATCGCATGTTCACCTCACGGGCAGAGTACCGGCTGCTCTTGCGTCATGGTAATGCGGATCTTCGGTTAATGGACATCGGCCATACTATTGGCTTGATTTCCGATGACCATTACCGTCGATTTGCGGAAAAACGGTCTGCGATAGAAAGGGAGATTGCGCGCCTCAATGAAACGAGGGCCGTCATTCGGCCTGAAAAGCTTGATGAGGTGCGTGGCTGCTGTCTTGAGGATGCGGGAGGCCAATATCTTTCTCAAATCCTGAAGCGACAAGATGCAAGGTATCACTCCCTTCTTGACGCAGTGGGCCTAGAGAAAATTGAAGATGATGAGATCGCCGAGGAAGTGGAGCTTCAAATCAAGTATGAGGGCTACATCAAGCGGCAACTCAAGCAGGTGAGCCAGATGATGAAGCTGGAACGAAAGGCTATTCCGGCTTCATTCAATTATGATGCTGTTCCTGGATTCTCTCGCGAGGTCTTGGAAAAATTGAAAAAGGTGCGACCGGAAACAATTGGACAAGCAGCGAGGATTTCCGGCATTACTCCAGCTGCCGTTTCGCTCCTCATGGTGGCGTTACAAAAAGCACGAATCGATCTGGTTGCCGACTGACACGCCATTTCGGTGTTGATCTTTTCCAGGCGTTCAAGTAAGTGTTCCACGTGGAACGCCGAGATCTCCGAACCCTCCTCTCGGTACACGCGAGCAGTTTATTTGGGATTACTCTCACCCATCTCCAAGTCGATCAATTCATGACGTACTTGGATGAGCTCCTGGTATGGAATCGAACTACAAATCTCACCAGCATTTCAAACGAGCAGGAAGTGATCGTCAAGCATTTCATCGACTCAATTGCAGGACTAGCCGCCGAGCCTTTCATCCGACAAGCTCGAGTTTTGGACGTCGGGTCAGGTGCAGGCTTCCCTGGCATTCCACTGAAGATCCTACGGCCTGACTGTCCTATGACTTTACTGGAGCCGTCGGGGAAAAAGGCTTCCTTTCTTCATTTCATAGTCGGTGCCCTGAAACTCCCGGATACCCGTATCGTCACTGCCACCATCGAGAGATTCGCAGCGGAGGATAAAGACCTCAACTTCAACTATGTCGTGACACGAGCACTGAAGTACGGGGTGATCCTCACTCACGCGAGACGGCTTTTAGCCGACGTAGGAAAAGTGATTCTCTACCTTGCAAGCCCTATCGAGCAGCCTGAGTTGGCGGGACATTGGGCTATCGATCGGGAATTTGAATTTGTGCTGCCTCTCCTCGGTGGGAAAAGAGTCCTTACAGTCCTTCGCCCCGCTGCTTAGAGTGCTGTTCCACGTGGAACATCGTCAATGGCTAGAATCGTTGCCGTAGCGAATCAAAAAGGAGGGGTCGGAAAAACGACCACTTCCGTCAATCTAGCGGCTGCCATTGCAGTCCAGAACCGCCCTGTCATGTTGGTCGATCTTGATCCCCAAGGCAATGCGACCAGTGGCTTGGGAGTCGATCCGAGATCATTGAAGGAGACCGTTTATAACTGTTTGAT
>JBDZVU010000040.1:0-18655 GCA_040255845.1 Nitrospiraceae bacterium
TCCCCGTAATTGGGATAGAGCGGAAGCAGAACGTCGCGGAGCGTCACCATGCCGATGAGCCGATTGTTGCCTTCGACCACGGGAATCGCGCCGCAATGACGGTTGATCATTTTGACGACCACGGATCGGACGGTATCGGTGCGGCTGGCTGTCAGAACACCGGTAGACATGACCTCGTAGATGCGCATGAAACCCTCCCGGGCGGCGAAAGACACCGCTCCTTCTCGCGGATCGATCAGGCGCAGCGGCACGGGCCTTGGTGTGAGACTCAGGAGCCCGTGCCGGGCGCTTGGGACGCCAGCGCCTTAGTTGTGATTGTGCGCAATCGGGCTGTGACCCGACCGGCGGGACGGCGGGATTCACGGAACGTCTGGCGCTCCGTACGCATCAACGGGCACCGCCAGTGTGGCCGTCATTCCGATCTGGATCCCTCACGCGGGACCGGCGTGGCCTTGGGCGGGTGAGTGGTCCGCTGACCGGGGAGCCCTGCCGTCATGCCGGCGGGCCTGCCTGGTCCGGTGGAGTGCGGTCGTCCATGTTCCACCTCCTCTACAGTGTTGTGGCCTTCTCATAAGCCGCTGTGGCCTCGATGTCAATGGGGGAAGCCCCTGATGCCCGCTCGCGCGGCCTTCTGCGGCGCAACCGTGAGGCCGCGGTCCTGACCGACATGCGGAGCGGGGGCAAACGAACGAGGGGCAGCCGCCGGATGCGGCTACCCCTCGCCGAGACGTGCGGATTACCGTCAGTTGGGCTTCTGCAAGGCCTCCTGCTCGCGCCCTTCCACCACCGGCTTCAGAAAGATTTCGACGCGGCGGTTCCGGCTGCGTCCCTCCGCGGTGGCATTGCTGGCGTCTGGGTCCGACTCTCCGCGCCCTTCGGTTCGGATCCGGCTCGGATCCACTCCGGCGGCCGTGAGCGCACCCGCCACGGCGTTCGCGCGCCGCTCGGACAACTGCTGATTGAAGGCGGCGCTGCCTTGATCGTCGGTGTGGCCCAGGACGTGCACCATGGTACTGTCGTACTGCTTCACGACTGCGCCGAGCTTCGCCAGCACCGCGCTGAACGACGGTTTCACGTCGGCGCTGCCGGTTGCGAAGGAGGCCTCGCTCTTGAGATCGACCTCAAGGGAGTTGTCCGGAAGCTTCTTCAGTTCCACGTCGTGCGCCGCCAGTTCTTTGGAGAGCTGCTCTTCGAGGGCCTTCTTTTGCTTGTCCATGTAAAGTCCGACACCCCCGCCGGCCAAGACGCCGACGGCGGCTCCGATGGCCGCCCCGCGCCCCCGGTTCTTGCTGTCGATCGCCGCGCCGGCGCCCGCTCCCGCCATGGCGCCGAGCGCCGCTCCGATTTTGGTCTTTTGATACGGATCATCCGCGCACGCGCTGAGCAGCACGGCGCCGCAAAGCACCAGCACTCCATTGCGACACTGTTCCCTCATCAAGTCCTCCTGTCTGTAAAGTGATGTCCAATCGGACCGGAGTCGCATCCGGCCGCTGCGGGGGCACTATACAACGGTCGGGGCGAAGGACAAGCAAAGTGCGGTTTCGTGTCGGCTAGCGGCTGGAGTAGGGCGCCGGGAACAGCAGGCTCATGTAGGAAATATTGTGGTTCCAGAACCACAAGCCGATGATGAGCACGAGCGCGACGGTGAGAATCACGAGCGCGGCAAGCGCGGCGACGTCACCGAGCGTGATCCGGTGAGGCGTCACGGGGCAGGCGCCTTCCACGCCCTGCTTCACCGCGCGCACCAGGAGGGCGGCGTTGACGGCGTTGCTCTTGAAGTGGAATGAGTACACGTCGCCGAGAATCGGAACGGCTCCGATCACGCCGTTCTTGGCGACGTTCCACGCCATACGGCCCACGACGGGCCACGGTACGCGCAGCTGCCTGGCGACCACCAGCAGCCAGGCGCCCAGGAGCAGGGCCAACGCGTCGCCGACGACCGGCACGAGTCCGAGCAAGGGGTCCAGGCCGAAGCGCATGCGTGTGCCGGGCAGGCGCACGGCATCGTCCAGCAGATGCGCCAGGACTTCGGCCGATTGCTCCTTCGACCGCGCCAGTTCCATGGCTGCATTGTACCGCTCGCGAGGCGCGGAGCCCATCGCGGAGCGACTACGTGCATCGATCAGAACGCCGGCCGGGATCCTTCCAGCGCTGCCGAGGCGGGACGCGGCTCTACGATGCGAAACCGGACTTCGTCGACCTGCGTATACGCCGACGTGCGCTCCCCGGCGAACAAGCCGCAGCGGTAGAGACCAGGCGCCCAGCCGCCCGAAGGCGGGGAGAGAAGGAAATAGCCTGACTGATCGTTCATGGCCGTCATGACCCGGTCCTGCGCCAGAATACCGGTGCTCATGTCGGCCGCTTCCAGCACGCACTGCGCGGAGAGTGGGACGGCGTCGTACGATGCCGTCACCAGACTGAACACGAGATAGATGTCGGGCTGCGAGACGCCAAAGCTGTCGCCCGGGTGCAGCGGGATGAATTCATGCGCGCCGGTCGGAAAATCGTCCCGCATCACTTTGGCGGCGGGAATGACGAACCGAAACCAGCTGAAGTCGGCGTCGCGTCCCACGAGCGAGGCGCGGGTTTCAAGCGTCTGCTGCGGCTTCAGCCGCTCCGCGGCGCGCCTGAGCAACTCCTCCTCGGACCGCTCGTCCTCGGGTGTCTGGATCGGCGGAGCCGGCGGCGCGTTGGCAAGTTCGGGCACATGCGGCCGGACTTTGTCGAGCCAGACGGCCAGCTTGGCCTTGTCGAGCACCCGCGTGCCTTCGGGCAGGGGCACGTCCTTGTGGCGCGCTTCGAATTCCACGGCGGTGTCGTAGAGCAGTTGGAAATGGACGTAGGCGTCCTCCCATCGCTCGAGCGTGACGTAACATTGGCCCATGCGAAACACCGTGTCGGCATAGTCTTCCTCGCTGGGATTGAGGTTGAGCACCGTTCCGAACACGTCCAGCGCCTCCTGGCACCGCTCCAGGTGCATCAGCGTGATGCCGAGCTGGTGGGTTGCCAGAGGATCATGGGGATTCAAGGCGAGCAATCGGCGGTAGATGGGCTCGGCTTCCGCGTAGCGCCCCGCCGCGAAGAGCTTCCAGGCGTCGGCTCGGATGGCGGCCCATTCCTTCAGACGCTCCGCCGTCGAGTCTGGCGTCATGGCCGGGGTGAACCGGCGGCCGCGGTCCATTGATTCGTAGAGGGCGGTGCGCAGATTGGTGGCCGGCAGTTCGAGGGGCGAGCCCGGCGGCATGTGATCGAGGACATATTGAATGTCCCGGTCCGCCCCTTGGTAATCCAACAGGTCGAAGCGGGCGCGCGCCAACGCGAGCCGCCAGCCGAGGAGGTCGGGGGCGAGCGCCACCGCCCGTTCGTACGCCGGCAGCGATTCTTCCAGCCGGTCTGCTTTGCGGAGTTCTTGTGCCAAGCGCAAGTGGATCAGCGGGTTCTTTGGATCGCGCTCGGTCAAGCGTCGCAACTCCGCCAGCGCCTCCTCGGTCTGGCCCCATCGAACGAGGACGCTCCATTTGGCCCAACGGACGGACAATGCGTCGGGGTCTCGTGCAAGCACGGCGTCGTAGGCGGCGACCGCTTCCCGCGGCCCGCGAGCGGTCGAGAGAATGTCCCCGCGAAGCTGCAACAGCGCGACGGCCTCGGGATGCCGCTGGATCTCCTCTTCCAAGAGGTCGAGCGCGGCGCTGACGGCCCCGCTTTCCCAGAGCGCGCCTGCTTGCGCGGCGGCGTCCGCGCCGTCGGACAGTGCAGGCGCCGCGGCTGGGAGCGCCTCGCTCGACAATGTGGTCAAGGCAACCACCAGAGCCGCCGCAGCCAAGGCGCTGACACTCCGCCTGGTTGGCGGCCTAAGCAACGGAGGTCGGCGTGTGTCAGGGATGGCGTGCATGGAACGTGTGGCCCAAGCCTGTCTTATATCGCTGCCGGGCAGCCGGCGCAAGAACCGCACCATTGAATGGTAGGAGCCTTCCCGGTGTGACAGGCTTCACTGAACGGGTGGCGGGACGGCGGCCTTCCACGGGGCTGAGGTCGCTGCTATGATGAGGTGTCGGGACAGGCCCGGCCGGAGGTGCCATGGGGAGTCGGCTCATTCGCTCCGGTGCGCCGCAGAATGTCCGGCGATCGCTGGCCGGCATTGTCAGTCTCCTGTTGATCGCCACCATCTCCATCATTCCCCTCTCCTACACGATCGTGTATTACCGACAATCCGACGCCGTCGTCATCGACGTGGCGGGGCGGCAACGCATGTTGTTGGAGCGGTACATGAAGGAGCTGCTCCTGGCCGCCGAGGGAAGCGCCTCACGTGAAGGGCAGGACACGCGGCGGCTGCTCGAGGAGCGGGTCGCCACCCTGATGAACGGGGGCACCGTCACCGTGCAGCCAGGCGCGGTGGGCGTCACCCTGCCGCCCGCGCCGACGCCGGAGATTCGGGAGAAACTGGAGCGGCAACAACGACTGTTGGCGTCCTTCACGGGCACGGCCGGCCGCTTCCTGGCGGCACCGAGCGGAACGGCCGAGCAGGCGCGTCTTCGTGCGGGGTTGCTGGCCGAGAACGCCGAACTGCTCAGCGTCTCCAACGAGATCGTGATGCTGCTCACGCGGCATGCCGAGGAGCGCGTGCAGCGGCTCATCCGCTGGGAGGTGCTGATGGTGCTGCTCGTCGTGGCGGTCTCGGCGGTGCGCACCTGGCGTCTCTTGCAGGCGGAGGGGGCGCTGGCGCAAAGCCGAATGATCGCGATGGAGGCGCTCCGGCAGCGGGACGCCGTCAAGTCGTCGTTGTTGTCGTCCGTCTCGCATGAGCTCCGCACGCCGCTGACCGCCGTCAAGACGATGGTCTCGGGCCTGCGGGATGAGACGGGCGCGCCGGTCTCGGTGCGGCGCGAGTTGCTCGAGGCCATCGACGAGGAGCTCGATTATCTCAATCGGCTCGTCGGCAATCTGCTCGACATGTCGCGCATCGAGGGCGGCGCGCTGGTGCCTCGCCGTGAGTGGCATGTGTTGGACGAGTTGATCGAAGCGGCGACGAGGCGGATGGGCAGTCGGTTGTCCCGGCGTCCCTTCGAGGTTCGCGTGGAGCCCGACCTCCCGCTTCTGTACGTGGATGCGGTCCTGCTCCAGCAGGTGCTGGTTAATCTGCTGGACAACGCCGTGAAATTTTCTCCGCCCGGCTCGCCGATCACCCTTGAGGCGTCGTGCGTCGAAGACGGCGTCGAGGTGAGTGTGACCAACACGGGTCCCGGTATTCCGCCGGAGGAACTGGAGCGCGTCTTCGAGCGGTTCCATCGGGCGCGCGTGCGCCATACATCACCTACCTCGGGGACCGGGTTGGGCTTGGCCATCTGCAAGGGCATGATCGAAGCCCATGGCGGCCGCATTACGGCCCGCTCCGTGCCGGACCAGTGGACGATGGTGTCGTTCCGGTTGCCCGCATCGGCCGCCGCGGGCGCGGTCGATCCCGAGCGTGCGCCGGCGGCGATGGTCGAAGGAGAACCGTGATGACGCAGGGGGCACGGGTCTTGGTCGTGGACGACGAGCGGCAAATCAGGCGCTCGCTCCAGATCAATCTCGAAGGCAGAGGGTATGCCGTCGAAACGGCCGCCACCGGCGAGGAAGCTCTGACGGCAGTCGTCAACCGCCGCCCCGACGTCATGATCGTCGATTTGCTGTTGCCCGGCATCGACGGCATCGAGGTCACCAGACGCACGCGTGCGACGTGGCCGGTGCCGATCATCGTGCTGTCCGCCGTCGGCGACGAGCGGCGCAAGGTGGACGCGCTGGAAGCCGGGGCCGACGATTACATCACCAAGCCGTTCGGCATCGATGAACTGCTGGCGCGGATCCGTTCTCTGCTGCGCCGAGCCGCCGGCGCGCGTGGCAGCGAGCCGCTGTTTGTCGCCGGCCGGCTGGCCGTCAACTTCGACCGCCGCGAAGTGAGGCTGGATGGGGCACCGGTCAAGTTGACCCCGACGGAATACGATCTGCTGAAGTACATGATCGAGCATGCGGGAAAGGTGTTGACCCATCGCATGCTGCTGGAGGCGGTCTGGGGTCCGGCCTATGCGGATCAAGCGCAATACCTGCGGGTGTTCATCGGGCAGCTCCGGCGTAAATTGGAGCGGCACCCCGAACGTCCGCGCTTTATCGTCACCGACCCGGGCGTGGGGTATCGGTTTTGTGCGGATCCCGACCCCGGGGCCTAGCGCCGTTTCTTTACGCGATCTTTATCCTTCCTCCGTCTCCTCCATATCGAGTCTTGAGCTTGAGCCGCAGTAACGTAGCGGTGTGGCACCGGTACCCACCGAAGGCCCACAGAAAGGAAGCCGCTCATGAAGGATCGCCATGCCGCCGGATGGACTGTCGCGATGCTGACGGCAGCCGCCGCGGTTGCTGCCGGCATCGGCGTTGCCGAGCCGTCGGGACCGGCTCTGACCATTTCCTTGGACACGGTTGCGCCCTACTACGATCCCTTCGTTGCTGTCGTGCCGGCTGGCGCGCCGATCCGTTGGGTCAACCCCACGGCATCGCCGCACAGCGTTCGCCACGACGGCTGTCTGCACGGCGACTGCGCGTTCCAGTCTGTCGCGCTCCAGCCGGACCAGAGTTTTATGATCGCGCCGCTTCCTCCAGGACGCTACGACTACCATTGTGAATTACACCCGATCATGCGGGGCACGGTGGTCGTGCTAGGCGACGCCGCGACCGTGCGGCCCTCCTCGGAAGCGCACGCGACCGCCCGTTGAACCACTGCGCGGCGACGTTCGTCGCCGCTGGAAAGGAGGAGGCTCTATGAAGACATCAATCGCTGCAATGCTGCTGGGAATCGTCGTTTTCTGGCTGCCCGTCGGGGCGGGCCTGGCGGACACGACGGCGCTGCCGGAGATGTTCACCGCGCCTGCAAGCCAGCCGCCCGACCTGACCTCGAAGGAGACGGCCGAGTCATCCCGTGTCGCGGATGCCGAGGTGCGCCAGGAAGCGGATCAGCCGACGGTTGACCAGAGTGACCAACGCATGATCCAGGCCCGACCCGAGGGCCGCAGCTACCGGCCGCTCTGCGGTCCGGCGCCCGACGCGATCGGTGACGTCTATTGCGCGGAAGGTTACGACAGTTATTGAGCACGTCCCGGCAGTCCATGCCTCGCCAGCGAGTCGCGCGGCGCGCCTCAAGGAGGCTCGAGATGATGTTCCATCGAACGCGGGGTCGCGAAGAAGAACCTTGGCTCCCGGCGCAGCTGATCCTTGAGGAACTCAAAAGGACCGGACGGTGCACCGTGGAGGAAATGCTGGAGCGGGTGCCGCAGCTGACCTGGGGCCAGCTGTTCCTGGCCATGGATGTGCTTAGCCGCCGGGGAGACATTGAGCTGACCCGCGAGGGGTTCACCTACAGCCTGCGACTGCGGCCGGCTGCCTCGAAAATGAGGGACCACGATGCGGCGGCGCGTCCTGATCATCGATGACGATCCGTTCGTCGGCGAAGCGCTGACGGAGCGGCTGCTGGCGATCGGCTTCGACGCAACCGCGGTCACGGACGGGCCTTCGGGGCTCGCCTGTCTCGCGCAGGCAACGGACGGCAATCCGATCCGTCTGGTGCTCTTGGATCTCAACATGCCGGGGATGGACGGGTTTGCGGTGCTTCGCGAAATCCAAGCTAAGCACTCCGACATTCCGGTCATCGTGATGTCGGCGTCGCCGCTCCACGAGGGAAAGGCGGACGCACTCCGTAGCGGCGCGTTCGATTATGTGGAAAAGCCGTTTGATGGCCAGATGCTCATGGCGAAGATTCGCCGAGCCATTGGGTTGGGCGGTGAATGAGCGGAGACCGATCGTGCCGCCTCGTCGATCGCGCGAGCGCCTACCGATCGGCTGGCATGAGATGCAGAAGCACCGAGGCCCGATCGAACCCGTCATGGGGAGGGTAGGGCTGTCGGCGCACCTTGACCAACAGTTCCGTTCCGTCTTTTTTCCTTCCGATGCCCCTCGTGTCGGCGTGGTTCCCGGCGCCGGGCTCAGGGGAAAGCACCTGGCTGAGGGGCCGCTCCAGCAGTTCCTCCACGCGATAGCCGAAGAGGGCAGCGGCCGCCGCATTGCTCGTCACGATCGTGCCGGCATCGTCGACCAGGACCACGCCGATCGGTGAGCCTTCGATGAGGACACGGAGTCGTTCACGGCTGAGCCGCAGGGACTCTTCGGCGCGCTTCCTGTCCGTGATGTCTTGCGCAAACACCAGGACTCCCAACACGCTGCCATCGCGATCACAATACGGCACTTTGTCCGTCTGCACCCAGTGCTTCTCTCCCGTGCCGGTTTGATACGGCTCGACGATGCCCAGTTTGGGCCGGCCGCTTCGAATCACTTCCAAATCGTCCTGGTGGTACTTGGCCGCTTCATCGGGATACAGGTCATAGGTGGACTGGCCTTCGACGTCTTCCACCGCCTTGCCGATGGATTCGGCCGCAAGACGGTTGGTCCGCAGGATGCGGTTGCGGTCGTCTTTGTACCAGACCATGGCAGGAATCAAGTCGAGGAGCGTCTGCTGTTCGATCTGCTGCCGCCGCAGCTGCTGTTCGGCCACGAGTCTGTCCGAGACGTTGCGAAGGATGCCGCAGAAGTACCGCTGGCCCCGAGAGAGCCAGCTGCTCAACGACATTTCCACGTCGAATTCGGTGCCGTCCTTTCGCATGCCGCGCACCTGGATGAGGCGTCCCTTATGCCGCATCGCCCCTGTCCGGCTCACTCGATCGAGCGCCTCGACGTGAGCCTGTTGATAGCGCGACGGCATGAGCATGGTGAGCGGGCGGCCCGCCACCTCGGGGACGGTGTAGCCGAAGAGGGCCTGCGCCGCCGGATTCCAGGAGATGATCCGTCCCTCGTGATCGGCCAGGATGATGGCGTCGGTCGCCGTCTCCACGACTTCGTGGAATCGATCTTCGCTGGCGGTGAGGGCCTGCTTGGCTTCGGCGACCTCCCCGGACAATTGCTTCACGCCGATCGCTTGCCGCAACAAGGCCTTCAGCTCCTCGGTATCATACGGCTTCGTCAGGTAGGCAAAGGCGCCCTCGGTCAGCGATCCGTGCTTCTTGGGAATGTCGGTGAAGGCGGTCACGATGATGACCGGCAGGGTGGGATCGGCGGTGCGCAGGGCCGGCAGCACCGTCAGGCCATCCATGTCGGGCAGCATGAGGTCGAGCAGCGCGACGTCAAAGGTGGTGCCGCGCTGGGCGAGCGCGATGGCGTCGCCTCCGGTGTGCACCACCGTGACCGTAAGCCCCATAAACGAGAGCAGATCGTGCAGGCCGAGCGCGATATCGACGTCATCGTCGACGATGAGGACGGAGGGGGAGTCGTTGCTGGTGTGGGGCATGGTGTGTCAGCGTCAACTACTCTGCCTTTCGTGGACGCCAATAGCAAGAGGTCGCCACTGAAAACCGTGCAAATAATCCTAGGGCGATGGAGGGAGCTTTGGTACGATGGCGTCAGTGGTGCCATCGAATGGCTGGCTGCGCATGGCGTAGAGAGTGGAGAGGACCATGATTCTGGTGACCGGCGGGGCGGGTTACATTGGATCGCACACCTGTGTCGAGCTGCTGGAGGCCGGCCGTGCCGTCACGGTCTTCGACAATCTCAGCAACAGCCATCGCGAAGCGTTGGCCCGCGTGGAACGCATCACGGGGAAGCGGATCCAATTCATCGAAGGGGATTGTCGGGATCGTGCGGCGTTGGTGGCCGCGCTCCGTGCAAGCGGCGCACGATCCGTCATCCATTTCGCGGGGCTCAAAGCGGTCGGGGAGTCGGTCCGGGAGCCGCTCGCCTACTACGACAACAACGTGGTGGGCACGCTGCGCCTGCTCGAAGCGATGCGCGAGTACGGCGTGCGGACGCTGGTGTTCAGCTCTTCGGCCACCGTGTACGGCGATCCCGTGCGGTTGCCGCTGACCGAAGACCACCCGCTGTCCGCTACCAACCCCTACGGGCGCACGAAGCTCGTCATCGAGGACATGCTGCGGGACCTCTTCGCCGGCGACGGGTCTTGGAAGATCGGCATCCTGCGATATTTCAACCCGGTGGGCGCGCACGCCAGCGGCTTGATCGGCGAAGATCCCCGTGGCGTCCCCAACAATCTCCTTCCCTTCGTGGCGCAAGTGGCCGTGGGCCGGCTCGAGCGGCTCAACATCTTCGGCAGCGATTACGCGACGGCCGACGGCACCGGCGTGCGAGATTACATTCATGTCGTCGACCTCGCGCGGGGGCATCTCAAGGCCCTCGAAGCCTTGGACGGCGGCGGGCCGCAGTGCGTCACCGTCAATTTGGGAACGGGTCTGGGGCACAGTGTGCTGGAGGTGGTGGCGGCCTTCGAGAAAGCGAGCGGCAGGTCCGTGCCCTACGTGTTTGCCCCCCGGCGGCCGGGCGACGTCGCGGCCTGTTACGCCGATCCCACGCGAGCCTGGGAGCTCTTCGGCTGGCGGGCGGAGCGCGGGCTCAGCGACATGTGCGCCGACGCCTGGCGCTGGCAGAGCCGCAATCCGAACGGCTATTCCTGAGCGGGTTCTGTCTCCTGCGGACCGCGTGCTACACTCTCGGCCGCATGCTGCACGTCATCCTCTACCAACCGGAAATTCCGTCAAACACCGGCAATATCATCCGATTGTGCGCGAATACCGGTGCAGCGTTGCACCTCGTCAAGCCGCTCGGCTTCAGTCTCGAAGACCGGCTCCTGCGGCGGGCGGGGCTGGATTACCACGAGTATGCCTCGGTCACGGTGTATGAAGAGTGGTCCGACTGCGCGGATCGGTTCAAAGAACGCCGCCTGTTCGCCGTCTCGACGAAAGGCACGCAACGCTATGATCGGGTGGCTTTCCAGGATGGGGATGCCGTGATCTTCGGACCCGAAACGCGGGGTCTGCCCGCGGAACTGCTGGGAGGCCTGCCGGAAGACCGCCGCATCCGCCTTCCGATGGTGGAGGGCAGCCGCAGCCTGAATTTATCCAATGCGGTCGCCGTGGTGGTGTACGAAGCGTGGCGGCAATTGGACTTTCCCACCGGTCGGTAACTCGTGGCCTCCGCGCTCTCTCATGCTGCCGTCGCCGTCGCCCTGGGACAAGGGTTTCGTCAGGACATCGTGACGGCACGCTGGCTGCTGGCCGGCATGGCGTGCTCGGTCGTGCCCGATCTCGACGTGCTGGGCTACTTCGCCGGTATCCAGTACGGCGATCTCTGGGGCCATCGAGGGATGACGCATTCCCTCCCGTTTGCGGCGGTGTGGGGCGGCAGCCTCGCGGCCGTCCTCTCTCGCGGGTCCTCACCCGTAACGCGCGCGAGTCTGGCCCTCTATCTAATCCTCTGCACCGCGTCGCATGGGGTGCTCGACGCACTGACCGACGGCGGCTTGGGCGTGGCCTTCTTGTCTCCCTTTGATACCACCCGGTACTTCTTTCCCTTCCGGCCTGTCGCCGTCTCTCCGATCGGTGTGCGTGAGTTCTTCGGACATTGGGGATGGCTCGTGCTGGTCAGCGAAGGGCAGTGGATCCTGTTGCCGGCCGCTGTGATGGGCTTGGGGCTGCGTCGTTTGAGAAGGTCCCGAGACTACAGGTCGTCCTCGGTGAGGCAGCGCCCGTAGCCCAGCTGTTCCGCGAAGTGGTAGGCGTAATGCACGGCCGCCAAGTTGGCGACGCGCTCTTCCGCCTCTTCCCGGCTGTCCGCATAGATCAGCGTGATCCCATAGCGCGCGGTCAGCGCGTCGATGAAATCGAGCAATCCGTTCTTGTGATACTGACCCAGCCGTCCGCCGCCCTTGGTGTACTGAATGGTCCCTTCGATCACCAAGAACCGGTGGGGAAAGGCCAGCAGCGGCTCCAACTCCTGCAAGAAGCGCGGGCGGTTGTCCGAGGGATTGGAAAAGATCGTATTGAACTCCTCGACACGGCGCCGTTCGACACGAAAGATCTCCGGCGCCTCCGCGATCGCATAGTCCCCTGCCGTGAGCGATTTGCGTGTCGTCCCGGCGATGCGGATCAAGCCGTCGAACGTGTAAGGGTGGACCTCCTTGGTGTCTACCAGGATCTCGATCGCCGGCACCATGGTTTTGGGTTGGCCTTGGCGTGAGAGCATGATCAGCGCTTGCGGTCCGCGAGGTTCCTGGCGCCCCCTGGCGGGTTGGGTGCGCGGCGGCGCCGCCGGTCTGGGCGGCGTCGTCGTGACGCCCGGCGTGGCGGATGGCTGCCGCGTGGCATCGTAGCGGGCGCGCGCCGAGGCGTCGCTGAGCGTTTGATAGGCCTGGTTGATCAGCTGCGTGCGGGCCTGCGCCTTCCGCTGCAGCTCTGGCGAATGCGCAAACCGGTCCGGATGCCACACCTGCATCTGCTCGTGCCAGGCCTTCTTGATGTCGGCCGCGCTCGCCGTGGACCGCAGTTCCAAGATGCTGTAGTAGTCAGGCCGCCCGTCGTCCGTCATCATCCTTTCCGCGTAACCGAGGCAGTGTAGCGGACTGAGCGGGGGAAGCGCCAGCGGGGATGAGGCGGCATCCCTGCCTGCTGTGCCGCGAGCCTACCGGAACTCCCGTGACCAAAACACGAAGAAGCCATGGCGTCCCGGCTGCGGGGCGCCGCCTCCCCGGTCGCTGTAGATGCCGAAGTTGTAGCTGTAGTTCAGTTCGATCTGCGACTGAAACGGCGCGCCGCTCACGATGCCGCCGCTGACGGCGGGGAAGGGATCCGACTGGTACCGGATACTCCCGTCCGGCGCGAATCGCGCCTGTTCGATCCAGCCATACGTCAGGCGGACATAGGGATACAGAAAGAACAGCGCCTCGTACTGATAGGTGGCGTGCGCGAAGGCGTAGCGGGTTGGGAACAGCTCATTGAACGCGACGCTGGGCATGATCGGTAGGGCGAGCGCTTCCCATTCATAGCCCGTCGGCCGTCCCGGCAGCCGGAAGGTGGAGAACCGGTCCAAGTCTTTGCCGATGCCGCCGTACCATGAGGTCACCAATCGATGGTGCTCGCTGTTGAGAAAGGGGAGGCCGCTGGCGGTGACGGCGTAGACGCTGCCCATGAGATAGTTCCGCTCTTGGGCGGCGTTCGGCGGGGGAAAGGCCACGCCTCCCCACTGCTGCCACGTGGCCCTGTGCCCATAGAAAAAATCGCCGCCGAAGGCATAGCCCCGATGGGGCAGTTCCATGACGTTCCGCTGGAGCGCATCCCTGCGCAGGCGCAGGTGCACACGCCCTTCGTACGTGTCGCTCGGCACGATAAAGTCCGGCGACGTCCGGCTCGTTCCCTTGAACCATCGGTACCCCGGCTCGTAGGTCAGCGAGACCTCCAACGCATTGTCCTGCTGGCCGGGCGCCAAAAGCTTGCGGTAGGCCAGCCCGAACCCGGCGAAGACGTAATTCCACTCCACCTCGACGTCGCGAATGATCTGGCCTTCGACGTACTCCGACCGGCCCAGGGGAATGATCATGTTGTTGAACGTGAAGCGGAGTTCCCATCCATTCGAGGAGTGGGAGCCGACGTTGTAGGCCAGATCGTTCACGGCGATGGAAAACGTTCCGCGAAAGCGCTCCTTGTAATCCGCGGAATGCCGCCACAGATAGAAGGCGCCGAAGGGCAGGATCTGGTACCCGCTGGGGCCGTCGGGCAGGTATTGAATCCCGAAGCTGGCCGCCGTGACGGTTTTTCGGTCCCGCGGCGGCACGGTGACGGGCTCGCCCAAGACCTCGGTGTGGAATTCCTCCCCCGCCAGCGGAGTGCGCTCCTCCTCCGCCGCGCGGCCCTCGATCGGACAGAGTGCGAGCGCGAAGCACATAAGGCCGGCGCACCATGGTCGGCGAGGGATCACACTTCAGATTGGTCAGTCCACTCCAGGGGCGGCACTAGGGAGCCACCTAGGTGAAGGGCGGAGCCTTACGGGAATAGGGTCGCAGCAAAGAAGGAGAGCATATGGACCAGACGGCTCAGACGGTCACCGATCCCGTGTGCTTGATGAAGATCAAATCGGAGGAGGCAGCGGCGCGCATGGAGTATCAGGGGCGGCAGTTTTATTTTTGTGCCGAAAGCTGCCGGCGCGCCTTCGAGCAGGATCCTGAGCGGTACGCCAGCCGGGCGGCGTGACGGACGCGGGTCCCCTACGGCGACGGCGGACTGGGATGGATCTGGAAGAAGTCTCGATTCTTTGCGGCCTCGTCGTCCGTACCCCAGCGGATCGGCTTCTCGAGCTTCTTCATGAGCGGCACGTGTTTGGAGCAGTGGAGATAGGCTTCCTCCACCTCCACGCGGACCCACATCTCGGGGCGCCGGGCCCCATTGCGCAGCGCTGCGGTAACTTGGCAAAGCATCTCTGCGGGGTCTACTACCGACGCCCGGCCGTTGACGTGGAGCCCCATCGTGGTGCGACAGCAATCCAAGAAGATCAAGCCGATGTGCGGGTTCTCTAGGATGTTTCCCACGCTGGCGAACACGCCGTTTCCGCGGTATTCGGGATAGATCAGGGTCTTCGCGTCTACCACCTCGACAAACCCCGCCTCGCCGGCCCGAAATGAGCAGTCGCACCGGCCGGCCGCGTCCGCCGTCGCGATCCACACCATGTCCTGACACGCGATGAAGTCCCGCATGGCGGGATTCAGGTGGTCCAGCCGTTGGTTGGCGTCGAAGGCCGCCGCGCGCTTCGCCGTGCCGAAGCGGGCCTGCGCCTGCTGTTCTCCGGGCGAGAAGGGATGTTTCACACCGGCCTCCCTGGTTCAAGGCTGAAGAGGCGCATTGTCCCCCGCACCAATGGCCGTTGTCCAATGTATAGCCAGATGCGCATGGTGACCATCAGCTACCCGCTTGCGTTACGCGCGTCGGAAGCCACGCTGAAATGGAAAAAAGACATTGCCGCAGGCCAGCACAAGCGAGATTTGGAGAGGGCTGGGCAGCAGAAGCCGAGGCTCTAAATGTGATGCCCGCTCGCCGCATCCAGATCGGCCGTGACGACGTAGCGTAACGGCCCTGACCCGAGATTGTCGAACGGATAGCAGGTCACGAGGACGAGCGTGGCCTGCTCCTGTCCCATGGCAATCCATCCTGCCGACGCAGACACGATCTGCCGGTCACGCACGCGGTAGCGAAAGACCTGCCCGCTGGCAGTTTGCACGGCGATCGGATCACCTTCTTCGAGAAGACGCAGAAAGCGAAAATGGGTGTCGCGATGCCCGGAGAGCACCGTCGCGCCGGGACGGCCCGGTGGGCTGCTTGATTCGAGATAACCGGGGCCGAAGGCCAACGTGCGGCCATAGGCCCCGTTCAAGACGATCAGATCGATCTCTTTCCCCGGGACGCTCAACCGCATGACAGGCCAGGTATCGGCCCACGGCCACGGCTTGACCGCTGTGTCGCCGGAAAGGGTCCGAGCCCATGCGCGCTGCAGCAACCATTGGGCGAGCCGGGCCTTCGCGTAGATCCACAATCCTTCCCCGATCTGCCACAGTCCCACAGTGAGGAGGCACGCGGCCATCAGCGTCACACTGCGAAAGGCGGGCCGGACGGGGTTCATGCGGCTCGGGTTCTCCGGTTCCGGACAGCCACGGCGATCAGCAACAGTGCGAGGCCACTGCTCGCGACCCCCAAGAGAATCCGCTGCGTCCCGCTCGTGGCGGTTCTCGGCAGACCGAAGATCGCTTGATAGTCCTGTCCCTCGGGAAGATTGGTCCTCATGGCATGGGACTGCAGCAGTGTCCCGTCCGGCCGGACCGGCGTCACGTCCACGGCCACGAGACTCGTGTACTTGCTGACCAGATGGTGAGCCAGGGCCACCTCCACGACGGCTTGTCTGGTCTCGGCATCCTCTTGCCCATACCGCTGCCGATCCATGAGGGCGGCGATCTTTTGCCGAGCCCAGTAGGTGGACAGGCCTTCGCGCGACTCTCGATCCTTCAACGAGATGGTGGCGGCCCAGGACTGCCCCGCACTGATGCCGCGTACCGTCAACGCCTCGGGCAACTGTTTTCCCTTCACGACCGTCACGATCGGCTCACCGTCGTAGAGATCGGGAATGGGCGAGGGGAACATCTCGGTCTGGCGGCCGAATCCTTCCACCTGAATGTCGGTGAGGACCGGCCGTTCGAGCTTGCGAAAGAGCGCATCCATCTGCGCTTTCACTTCGCTGGTGCTGCCGATATGGGTGAAGCTCCCTCGGCCGAACTCGGCCGCCTTGCGCATGAACTGGCTGTTCGGCGCCGCTCCGATCCCGATGGTAAAGAGCCGGCTGTTCCCCAGGTTCGCGCGGATCTCCTCGAACAGCTCGTCGTCGTTGCCGACTTGCCCGTCCGTGAGAAAGATCACCTGCCGGAGATGCGTGGCCGGCGCCGTGCCTTTGAGCGCGAGCTTGAGCGCCGGAAGAATCTCCGTCCCGCCAGTCGCCTTGAGGCGATCCACATACCGGACGGCTGTCCGCAATGTCTTCGGACTCACCGGCTGGGCTTGAGAGAACAGGACGTGCGTCACGCTGTTGAATTGGATGACGTTGAACCGGTCTTGGGTCGTCAGGCGATTCAAGGCGAGCAGCAGCGCGGCCTTCGCCTGTTCGAGCGATGGACCGGCCATCGACCCCGAGGTGTCGATGACGAAGATCGTTTCCCTGGCCGGCGGCGGCAGCGCGGGTGCGTGACCGGCCGGCGGCATGGCCATCAGGAACAGGTACGCATCATCGCCCTGCTGCTGGGTAAACGCGGCGATCGTCGGCGAAAGACTCTGCGCCGCCTGCCAGGTGAGCTGAAAGTCGCGGTTGGCGGGGACACGATCCTCCCGCAGCGTCACGTGATACCGCCCGTCCGGCGCCGGGATGGTCAGAATCTCGTGGGACGCCGATCCGACGCTGCCGACCGGAAATCCCGGAGCGAGATCGAGGGTCAGGCTGACGGGATTGATGGCGCCGTACTTCGGATGCAACACCGGCGGCGTGATGCGGGACGCATCGGGCACGCGATCCGTATTGGCCGACCAGCCGGTTCCAGGCGCTTGATCTTCGATTACGACCGGGGTGCCGGAAATATAGCGAGGGCCTACGACCAACGGAAACCGAAGCGAAAACGCACCCTGATCATAGCGAGCGATTTCCTGATATTCGATCTCGACGGCGATCGTCGCCCCCGGTGCAATATTGGCGACGGAGGTCGTGAAGATGTTGGGCCGTTCCTGTTCAACGAGACTGGCTCGTCGGCCTTCCTGTCGGGCTCGCTCATAGCGTTTCTTGGCCTCGGTGCGTTCCTGAATCTGCCCTTCGATGATCCGGTCGTCCACCGTCATGCGGAGGTGATCGACGGCCGCCGTGTCGGGAAGCGGAAACACATAGATCCCTTCGGCCCAATCGTCCTTCTCTTGCCCAGGATTGGTAAACTCCTGTCTCACAGTGGCGCGTGCAATGGTGCCGGTCACGGTGATGCGGACATCGGTGTGGAGCGTGGGGGCCGGCTGGTAGCGGCCCGGTGTGCCCGTCTTGAAGAGCAGCGAGCCCCCGCTCACCTCGCTCAGCCCGATCGTGTGTTCACGGGCGGCAGTCTCAGCGAAGACGAGGGGGAGGAACAGGAAGGAAAAAGCAAGCCATAACAAGGTGGAAATGGTCGCGCGGGACAAGCCGTATGGGGCCATAGCATCCTCGTCTCTCAGAGTTCGGAGCGTGATGGTGAGTCGCGTCTGCGTGAGGCGATCACCTCACGCAGATGCGACACTCAGGGGCTAGCTGCCGGTAACCGGTTCTGGGGTCGGTTCTCCGGGACCGGTCGTGGACGGGGAGGGATGGATGTCCGAATCGCTGTCAGGAATCTGGGACGTGGAATCGATACCCGCTTCTGACGGTTCGACACCGGTGACGGCTGCGGCAGGCGGCACGGCCATGTGTTCTTGGCCGATCTTGCGAATTTCAAGGTGCACCCGGCGGTTCATGTGGCGGCAGACGTCGCTGGTATCGACGCACAGCACCCCGTCTTCGCCGAGGCTCACCGCTTTCATCCGGTGTTCCGCGATTCCGGCGCTGACCAGTTCGGCTTTCACGGTCTCCGCCCGCCGAAGGCCGAGAGTCTTGTTGTACGCGGCCGAGCCCTGTTGATCGGTGTAACCCTGGATCATGACGCCGAAGTCTTCGTGCTGTTTCAGGAAGTCAGCCTGGGCCGCAAGTTGGCCTTTGGCTTCGTCGGTCAAGCCCTTGCGTCCTACCTCGAAATAGACATCGGAGTGAATGATGTCCGGGATGGACCCGACCGGGCCGGTCACGGGAGTGGAGTGGGTCGTGGAGGCTTCGGCCTGGTTCAGAACGCTGGCCTTTTTCAGGAGCTCGGACACGTCTACTTTCTCGGTCGTGGGAGGCACTTTTACCTGGTCGCTGGTCTGCCCGTAGTACCAGGCGGCGGCCAGGAGGGCGCCCAAGAACACGACCAGCCCGCCGAAGATCATGACTTCTCTTGTGTCCTTCTGTGGCCCCACGACAGCGGGGGCAATGTTTCCCGACGAAACCTGTGATGGACCTTTCTGCATGATCGCAATCCTCCTTGCGTGTTCAAAAGTGAAAGTGTGGTGGTGAGAGGCCGGCGCTTTTCGAATCAGCTTACGGCGACGCTGAACGTCACCTCCTTTCCAGCCGCCGGTTCCTGCGCCGACGGAGGAGTGCTTGAGCAACCAGAGTGCCGATG
>JBDZVU010000040.1:18755-28852 GCA_040255845.1 Nitrospiraceae bacterium
CAGCCGCCGGTTCCTGCGCCGACGGAGGAGTGCTTGAGCAACCAGAGTGCCGATGTGCGCTGAGCGGGGAAATCGGGAAATGTCTAGGTTTTTTCCGAGGTTCCGCAGCCGTGGTCTTCTAGGAAGCGATGCGGGGAAGGAGCGCCCATCATCACATGCGGGGATAGCCCCGCATGAACGTGGCAAGACGGTGGACGCGGGACAGTGTGGTACAAAGCGGAAGGGGCCGGGCACGTTTGTTCGTCTGCGGTATGGGTACCTTCGGCCGGACCAGGGGCTTTCCGAGTGGGTTGTGCCGCGCACGCGTCGCAAGATGCGCCGCATGGTGCTCAGACGGGTTGCCCTTCACTGCGGCCTGGGGCTGCTGCTGTGGTCCGGCTGCGGGTTCTACTCCGCGACGCCGGTCCACCCGCTTGAAGTAGGGGAGATCGAATTCGACCCCTCGACGTTTCACACCATCGGCCTCTCGTTGCCCATCCGGTCGGGAGACGAGGACTTCGACGCCTTTGTCGCCGTCTTCTATCGGCCGGTCGGCTCGCCGGCGTGGAAAGAGGCCTTGCCGCTTCAGCGGGTGCGAACCGACACCCTGTCGCATCCCGTCCCTTCGCCGTTTCCCGTCGGCGAACAGTTCGCCGGCAGCGTGTTCGGCCTGGAACCAGACCGCGCCTATGAGATCAAGCTCGAGATCGCCGATCCCGACGGACCGCGGCTGACCAAAGTGAAGGTGGTGCGTACGCGCAAGCTTCCTCCCGAGGAAGTGGCCCCGGTCCGTGCCATCTCCGTGCGTTCGGGGCCGGAGTTCACGCAGGCCCTGTCCGACGCTCGGCCAGGGGACGTCATCGAATTGTCGGATGGAGAATACTCCGGACCCTTTTCGCTCATTCGCAGTGGGACGGAGAAGGCCCCGATTGTGCTCCGCGGGCGGACCCGCAGCGGCGCGGTTCTGAGCTCATCGGCCGATTACACCCTGAGCATCGGCGGCTCGCACGTGATCGTGGAGCAGTTGACCATCACCGGGCGCGCCTGGGCCATGCGAATCACCAATGCCACCGACGTCACGGTACGGCGGACCCGTATCGAAGGGGTGCAGTACGGCATCAATGCGTCCGGGGGGGCGAACCGGAACTTCACCATCTGCGACAACCGGCTTGCCGGTACAGGCGTGACCTGGCCTGACCACAGCTCGAAGACCTGGAACTTCGAAGGCATCGTCGTGACTGGCACGGGACACGTCATCTGCCACAACACGGTCGAGGGGTTCGGCGACGCGCTGGGGCTGTCGCAGCATACGGCCATCCCGAATCGGGCGATCGACTTCTACGGCAACGACGTCTTGTGGGGCGGGGACGACGGGATCGAGTTGGACTTCAGCGAGCGCAACGTCCGGGCGTGGGACAACCGGTTCGGCAACGTGGGGATGGGCATCAGCTTTCAGCCCATCTGGGGAGGGCCGGTCTACGTCTTTCGCAACGTCATCTACAACACCGCCCATGCGCCCTACAAATTGAATCAGGAGCCGAGCGGATTCCACATCATGCACAACACGGCCATCCGGCCAGGCGCGGCATGGAATCAGTACGGCGGCCGGGTGTCGAACTTCTCGTTCTTCAACAATCTGACCATCGGCACGGAGCATGCGGTCTACATGCAGCCGGCGCTCCACGGAGCCCAGATCGATTACAACGGTTGGGCGCCGGACGGGAAATTTACCATGAATGCGAAATGGCAGGATTTCGCGGAACTTCACAGCGGCTCGCCGTTCGAGAATCACGGCGTGTTGCTCAAGCATCCGATTTTTGCGAGACCGGTGCCCGTGCCGAAGGATCCGTCGTCCCGCATGTCCGTACCGGAGGCGCTTGAGCTGGATGGGAAGTCCAATGCCGTGGACGCCGGGGTTCGGCTGCCGAACATCAACGACGACTTCACCGGACGGGCCCCAGATCTGGGAGCCGTGGAGCGAGGCGTCCCTCCGCCTCAGTATGGAGTGCGGGGCGAACGCCACGAGCGAACGGTCTTCAGCCGTTGACCTGAGCGGCTATCCGGCCGAGCAAGGGTTCGGGGTTACCCGACGAAGCTTCCGGTGATCGAGGCAGGGGTGGGGGAGAGATGGTAATTGGCCGCCTTCCCAGCCGGGTCCTGATATTGGAATTGGGCCATGGTGACGGGGACAACCACTTTGGCAGTGGTAACTACCTGCCCGGCCGACAGGAACGCGCTGAGGAAGATGGTTACCGACCAGATGAGTGCCATGCTGCTATGCCCCCTGCCATGGGCGAGCGTCTAGCTGCTGTTTATCCGTCATGAGCGGCTTTGCGTCACAGCGGCTACCAGACGAAAGTGCCTGTGAGGGAGGCTGGAGTAGGGGAAATCCTGAAGGAAGTGTTGGTGCTCGTGTCCGTGAATGGCTGCCAGCCTCCCCCGGTCGCCTTGGTGCTGAAGCCCGACAACTCGCAATGGTAGTTGGCGGTCTTGCCTGCCGGGTCCTGATATTGGAATTGGGTCATGGTGACGGGCACGATCACTCGTGCGGTGGTGACGATCTGCCCCGCCGACACCGGAAGTTCGACCTGGCCGCCGATTTGGGGTCTCGTCGCCGTCCCTTTGATCGTGCGTGCCGCGAAGGCGTCACTTTCAATCGTGCAAATGACATTCACCTTCGTAATGTCGGGCTGCAGCCGTGTGAGGTTCAGCGGCACCTCGAAGGTGATGTCGCCGGGAATGGTCTTCAAGGAAACGGCTGTATCAGACTGATAGCGGTCCATCGCCTGCGCCGCCTCAGCCGGGCTCCAGGCAACGACAGACGCAAGCATGACGAACACGAGCACCATATGCGGCATAGGACTCCTCCTTCCGAGGCAATGATTCGGTGTGGGAACTCGCATCGTTCAGTTAGGGCGGGCCTCCGGTGGCGGTCCACCCCGGCATCGTGATCGTGCGAGGGGCAACCGGCGTGGCGGTGCCCGCAGCAGTGAACCCGTTCAACTGAATCGTTCGCGGCACGACCGGGACCGCTGTGCCGCTGGCTGTGAAACCGGAGAGTCTGATCGTGCGCGCGCGGGAATCGGCTGAGCCAGGAGCGGTCACAATCGCGGCGCCCGGCGTGACCTTGTAGGGCTGCGGGTAGGCTCCGTAGTTCCAGCCGGTCCAGGACCTCGTTGTGATTCCATTTCGAACACTCGCGACGAATGTCTCCTGTTTCGGCTGCAACGTCACGGTCACTCTGCCGCCGGCATCGAGAGTAATCAGTCCCGCGTGCACCGCCGCCACGCAGATCGGCGACGAGGCGCTGTAGACGTCGGTGCCCCAGGCAGAGGTGTCGGCGTTCCCCTTCGGCGGGCAGAGAACCGTAATCGGAGTATGGAAATCGTCGGGAACCCGGTCGTAGGTGGTGTACCAGTCGATCTGTCCCGCTTGGGTGTTCGGCACGAACGAGTACGTCGAAGACCAAGGGCCGGAGCTCGCACTCGTCACGCCGTTCCGCTCTGTTCCTTGAAAGGACTCAGCGGGTCCCCCCATGACGATCGTGACTTGGCCGGTCGTGCCGCGCGCCAATACGCCGGCATGCACGGCAGCCTTACATACGGCAGACTCATCGAGATAAACGTCCGTCCCCCAGATCCCTTGGTTCAAATTCAGGGTCGACGGACAGACAAATGTCACGATCCTGCCGGTCTGGTTGCGGAAACTGAGACCCCTGGTGCCGTCGTCGGCGACGATCAATGATTGCTGCGCGAAGGCGGTGCTGGAGACCATCACCAGGAGAGACGAGAGCCACAATCGAGACAGGCCGAGGAATGGGAGCCCCAGAGCCATCATCGATCGGCACAGTCCGCTTGTTTAGTCAGCTCGCCGAGCTTTGTGAGCTCGGCTTCGTGGGTGCGGTAGAAATTGACGTTTGCCATCTTCACGCCGGGTGGGAGCTTCCCTCCCGGCTGGGCGAGTGCCCACGCCGCCATGCCGTTCTGGAAGACCGAGAAGGAGAAGACGAGGTATTCCCTCGAGGTCATGCCGCCGGTCTTGAAGGCTGAGTTCACGGCCGGGATGGCGTCCAAGCGCGCCGCCATGGCGTTGAGCGATTTCGGACCCCCGTCGGTGTCGCAATCCGCTGGGATCTGTTCGGCCACCGGCTCCAGCTTCTGGACGGCCTGCCTGTACTTCGCCAGCCCCGCGTCGGTCAGCACATAGTCTGCGATTTCCTTGGTGTCACGGTCGGCTAGGTTCTGGGCCTCCGCCACCATCGGCAGCGCGAACATGAAGGTGATTGCGACAGCGAGCGGAGCTTTACACGTCGGTTCGCCCATGACGAACCTCCTAGGGTGGAGGCGCCTCAAAACCCCAGCGCCTTTTCCAGATCCTCCTGGCCCTTCTTGAACTCTTTCTTTTCGGCTGCGTCTTTTTTCTTCGTTAGGGACTCCAGCTCTTCCGCGCGCTTTTTCCGAACTTCGTTCTCCTTCTCCCGAGCCAATTGCTCCTTCTCTTCGACCAGCGAGCCGGCTTGGGCTGTCTTGATGGCCTCATCCGGCACCGTCATCCATGCCAGCCGGTAGCCCGGCCGCTTGAGGGCCAGGTCCTGATAGGTCACGACATAACGCGTCGGATAGCTGCGCTGGCCGATCTGCCGTTCTTCCAGGACGTAGACAACAGGGTCTTTGTACAGAGTCGGTTGATAGGTATCCAGCAGCCTCTTGGAGGTCTGGCCCATTTGCACCGACTGCATCCGTTCCATGAATTCCGCGAAGGCTTTCATATTCGTCGGGTCCGGTTTCGCCTGCTCGAGTTGTTTGAGTTGGGTCTCCTGCGCGCGGCGGCGAGCTTCTTCCTCATCTTGCAGCTGATAGCGGAATTTGTCCTGAAAGTCATCGAGCTTGAAGGGCCCTTTCTTCGCCTTGGCCTTGAAAAAGTCCGCCGCCGGACGTGCGCTGACGTAGGAGAGACGGCCGACTGTTGCATCGCTTCCGTAATATAGGTACGTGCCGTCCGGCGGGACGGAGAAGCCTGACTTGGCGGGATCCGGTGGGGCCTCCGGTGCGGCTCCCGCCTTCATCGACACGATGCGCTGGCCCAAGAGGCTGATCCCGCTGCCCTTGCCGCGTGAAATGGTTTGCGAAGCCGCACGTCTGACGTCGGGCACGGGGTCGTTCGCCATTTTGGCGAGCATCGGCACATCCGCATCCGTCGCACCCATCATGCCGATCGCATCCAGCACGGCAATACGCAGCTCGGGCACCTCGCTCTTGAAGACGGGCAGCAGTGTCGGCATGAACTCACGGTTCGCGGTGGAGCCGAGCGTGTGGACGTCGTCCTTCAAAATCTCGATGGCCTCCTTCCGTATCTTGTCGCAGGCCGAATCCGAGGAGCCTTTCGCCCGGCAGTCAGTCACATATTTCTTCACGGTCGTGTCTTTTGGAGAGACGGGTGCGCTCTCAGGGGGCGGCGTCGTCCCTGTCAAGGACGTCGCGCCCGACGGCAGGGGTGCCACCACCAGGCAGCAGGCGGTCAGGATCATCGTGAACGTTCGTCGATGTGCCGTGCCTGTTCTCATCGGCTTCCTCCTGCTTTCACGGCCGTGCCATACATCTGAAGCCGTTGAACCGCCTGGTTGTTGCGCTCCTGTTGGGTCAAATCTTGTTGCGCCTGTTGCCGTGCGCTCGGGTCTGGCTGAGTGGGTTGGCATTGTTTGTTCTGCAGGTCCTGCTCGCGCTTGAGGCGTTCGTTTTCCTTTTGATACCCCTCGCGCTCCTCCTTCAAATAATCCACGATGGTCTGGCCGCTGCGCCAATCGGCAAAAGGATTCAGGCTTTTGTTGGCCTTGCAGGCCTTCGCGTGCACGTTTTCATGGTCCTCCAGCGCGCCGCGGAGGCACTGGGTCGCTTGCGGAGGTACCTCGACTTCGCAGGCGCCATTCGTGCGAGCGCCGAACGCACGAGCCCCCTTGATGAAGGCCGGATACATGGCGAATCCCAGGTCTTTCATCAACACGCCCTCCCGGAACTCTTCATGACTCGTGTCCATCTGATTGCCTCCGTCCTCCAGGGTCATGGTGCCGTTGTTGCGCCCTTGCCAGAATTTGATCATCCGGTCCAGTTCACGCATGGCGGCTTCGGTCTGCTGGATCCGGCTTTTGAGGTCGAGTTTGTCTTGGTCGGTGCATCCGCAGGGCTTGGACCCTTGCGCATGGAGATCGGCCGGCATCCCTCCCAGGACTCCGGCGACGAATAGGCCGAACAGCAAGATCGAGATCTTCATCGGTCCTCCCCTATACCATTCTGGTGTGATGCAGTATAACGACGCGGTGATGTCTCCGATCGCGCATCGTCGGCTTGCCGTGGCTGCGCTCCTGCTCGTCCCGCTGGCGGCGTACGCCAATGCCATCCGTGGTGATTTTCAGTTCGACGACGTGCCCACGATTCTCGAGAACCCCCACTATGCCGACTGGCGCACGTGGTTTGGGCACCTGGATCACATCATTCGCCCGCTGTCGTCGCTCACGTTCGCGGTCGATCGGCACGTGTACGGGACGTCATCCGCCGGCTACCATGTGCTCAATCTGTTGCTTCATCTGGGATGCGGCCTGCTCCTCTATCGCATCGTGAGCCACGCCGTTCCGGCTGCCGGCTCATCAGTGCCGCTGGCGTCCAGCCTGTTGTTCCTGATTCATCCGCTGGGAACCGAAACAGTCACCTATATCTCTGGGCGAGCGACCGGACTCATGGCATTTTGGTATCTGGCCGCCCTGTGCGTGTACACCACCCCGCTGAACGCATCTCGGAGCGGCCCCCGCACGAGGCTCTATCAGTGGGCGGCGCTGCTCTGCTTTGCCCTGGCCCTTGCATCGAAAGAGACGGCCATGACGTTCCCGCTCGCATTGCTGCTGTGGGATGGCGTCATCCGGCGTCGCGATGCCGGCGGCCTTCGACGGGTCCTCGTCACGAGCCATGCGCCGTTCTGGCTGGTGTCGCTGGCCTTTGCCGCGTGGACGTGGTGGCATCCGCGCTATTCGGCGTTGGCCGCGTTCAGCCTCGACATCCGCCCTCTGGGGGTCAACTGGCTCAGCGAGCTCCATGCCACGGTGTATGGGTTGGGTCTGTTCTTCAATCCTCTGAATCAAAACTTCGATCATGACCTTCCTGAAATCCACTCGCTGCTCCAATGGCCTCTGCCGTTCGACTTGCTGGTGCTGTCCGGCCTGGCCGCTGCCGGGCTCGTCATGAGACAACGTCTCCCGTTGGCATCGTTTGGCATCGGATGGTTCGTCCTTCAACTCGTGCCGACCAGCCTCATCCCACGCAACGACCTGTTGAGCGAGCGCAACCTGTACCTCGCTTCTATCGGCTTGTGCATCGCGGCCGTCGTGCTGACTGCCCAGCTTGTCGTCCGGCTCTCCGCCTATCGGCGTCCTGCCCTGGTGCGCATCACTGCCACCTGCAGCGCCCTCGCGATCGCAGGCACGTTCATGACCATGACCGTTGCGCGTAATGATCTGTACCGCGACCAGGTGTCCCTCTGGTCCGACACCGTCAAGAAATCACCATACAAAGCCAGGCCGCACAATAATCTCGGACATGCGTACGCAACCAGGGACGAGTGGGACCGGGCCATCGACGAATTTCGCGTCGCCGCTCAACTCGATCCCCACTACGCGCTGGCGGTGCAGAATCTGCGCGACGCCTACCTGCACCGGGTGGGGCGGCGGTAACGGCTCGGCCGCGTCTTCACCCTGGCGCTTGCTGCAACACCGTTTCCGCATACCGCAACAGGCGCGTGGCCTGCTCCCACCGGTTTCGCACGTTGAGCCCCACCAAGAGCAGGCGATGCCCGTTCCGGAACAGGCTGGCGATCAGGCACCGGCCTGCCTTGCTCGTATAGCCGGTTTTCACACCGGTCACGTCGGGATCGCGAAGCAGCTCGTTAGTGCTGTACAGCGAGACGGATCGGGAGCCGTCGACGGTGGTGATCGTGCGTGTGACCGTGCGCACGATCATCGAGATGGCTGGCAGGCTCAGGGCCTGTTCCGCCAACGCGGCCAGATCCATCGCGGTGGAATAATGCCCCGGAGCGTCGAATCCGCAGGCGTTGACGAAATGCGTGTCATGCAGTCCCAGCGATTCGGCCCGGGCGTTCATCATGGCCACGAATCGGTCAGGGCTGCCTCCTCCGACATGCCAGGCGATCGCTTCGCAGGCATCGTTGGCGCTTGTCACGAGCATGGCCGCCAACAAATCGCGCAACAGGAATTGCTCGCCGGGCTGAAGCTTCAGAGAAGAGCGATGGATCAGCGCGCGGCCATCCACCGGCACGACCTGCTCCGGAGAAGCGGCCTCCAGTGCGACAAGGGCCGTCATCAGTTTGGTCAGGCTGGCGGGGGGCAGCCGCCGTCCGGCGTGTTTCTCAAGGAGCACCCGCCGGGATTGGAGGTCGACGAGATAGAGTGACGAGGCCTGGATCGATGGTGTTGGAGGAAGAGTCTCGGCATACGCGAGGCCCGTGCCCGGCAGAACCGGCAAAATCACGGCGAACAGCACGGATCTGCTGCACGCTCCCCACGGCATGACGAGACTCTATCGTCCGAACAGTTTCTTCATCATGTCAGTGGCCTTCTGCATGTCCGACCGATCGTCCGCCGGGGTATCTGGAGCGGGCGGTGCCTCGTTCGGGGGCGTCACCGCCTCGGGCCTCGTGCCGGGCTGGCGTGTATTCGGCGGAGGCATGCCGCTCATATCCGGCCGCCCCGTCGGCGGGCCGGGGCGTCCCATGCCCGCTCCACCCATCATGCCCCCCATCATCCCGCCCATGTCGAATTTCGTGAACCCCTCTGGAATCTCGAAGAGGCTGGGATCCTGCCTGCCGATTCTTAGATTGCTCAGTTCCGTCAGCATCCGCTTCTTGTCGTTCCCTTCCTTGTAGAGCAGATCCTGCTTGACGTTGATGCCTTCTGGTGTCCGCCACGAGAAGCCGCCGTATTTCTTTCCGTCCGTGCTGGTCGCGATGGTCTTGTACTTGGTGACCGCGATGCCGTTCAACGTCTCTTCGCCCATGGCCGTGTCTTCATAGGTCCATTGAGATGTGTCAGTCCCCTGACCCTGACGGCGAGGCCCCGCCGTGGAATGCTCCATGTACATCTTTTCGCTGGGCATGAGCATCCACATGACCTTGGTGTCATACCGGTAGATCTGGACGGCACCCTCGCCCGACCCCGTCAGCAGTTCCTTCCGTTCTTTGGTAGGCGTCACAAAGACTTTTTGTTGGATCGTGCCTTCCTCGCTTTGAATCGTCTCGTCGGCCGAGTACTCGGCCTGCGGGCGCTGCATGGGCTGCGCGGCTTCCACCGAGCACCAGATCAGAGCCGTTGCGAGCGCAATCGTCAATGCGATGAGCCGTGACATGGAAAACTCCTTCCTGTATGGAGAGTGAACTGTGTGCACGCGAGTGGCTCCGTGGGAGGTGCAACGGATCAGGACAGGATGAAAAGGCCCCCAGGGTATCCCTTGCGAAGAAAGAAGTAAAGTGGTTGGGACGGGAGGGTCAGCGGTCCGCGGCGCCTTGCTTCAGCTTGGCGAGCAGGGTCTTGTAATCGATGTCCAACACCTTGGCGGCCTGGGTCTTATTGCCGCCGCAGGCATCCAGAACCCGCCGAATATGCAGGTATTCAGCCTCCGCCAGCGACAGGGAGGACTGATCGGGGGCGGGAGGTGCTCCCCCGGCTTGCGGCAGCGCCCGCGCGATGGCGTCCCGGCTCAGTGAAGGAGAAGCGAGGTTCATGAGGACGGCTCGTTCCAGCACATTGCGCAGTTCGCGGATGTTGCCCGGCCACGGGTAGGTCTGCAGCAGTCCGAGCGCGTCCGCCGAGAGCGTGCGAACGGGAGCGCCGGGCACCCGCAAGCTGGCCAGGATATGCTCGACGAGGAGAGGAAGGTCCTCGGTGCGTTCCCGCAGCGGCGGCACGAGCAGCGTAATGGTATCGAGGCGGTACCACAGATCCTGCCGAAACCGCCCCTCCGTCACCGCGCGCTGCAGGTCCTGATTCGTTGCGCCGATCACCCGGACGTCCGACCGCAGGGAGAGGGTGCTGCCGACCGGCCGGTATTCGCCGGAATCGA
>JBDZVU010000122.1:0-6584 GCA_040255845.1 Nitrospiraceae bacterium
GGGCCCGGGCGCTCGACGCCATGGCCTCGACCCTCGCCGAACGGGCCCGGGTGGAAGCCCAGCTGAGGGCGAGGGAACAAGAGTTGGCCGTCATCTTGAACCGGACTCCCTTTCTGTTGACGCGCTGCAGCAAGGATCTGCGCTATCAATACGTGAGCCAGACCTACGCCGACATGGTCCTGCGCAGCCCCGACGAACTGGCCGGCAAGCCGATCGTCGACGTGATGGGAGAGGCCGGCTTCAGCGTGATTCGGCCCTATATCGAGCAGGTGCTTCAAGGACAGTGCGTGCAGTACGAGCGCGAAGTCTGTTTCGAGGGCGTCGGATCCCGATGGCTCCATGTGAACTACACCCCGGATCGGGACGATCAGGGAGACGTCATCGGGTGGGTCGCCTCCATCATCGACATTACGGACCGCAAGCGCGCGGAGGAAGCGCTCGGCGACAGCGAGAAGCGGCTGCGGCTGTCGCAGGAGGGCGGGCGCGTCGGAAGCTTCGAGTGCAATATGGAGACCGGCGTCAATATCTGGACGCCGGAACTGGAGGCGATCCACGGCCTGAACCCCGGGGAGTTCGGGCGCACCCACCACGATTGGGCGCAGCTGGTTCATCCGGACGACCGTCGACGCGCCATGGAGGCCTTCGAGGAATCCATCAGGACCGGTGAGCCGACCGAGGAGGAATGGCGAGTCGTGTGGCCGGATGGCCAGGTGCGATGGGTGGCGAGCCGATGGCAAGTCCTCCGCGATACGCAAGGCAAGCCGGTCCGAACGATCGGCGTGAATGTCGACATCACCGAGCGCAAGCAAGCCGACGCCCGTTTAGGAGTCAATGAGGAGCGTCTGCGACTTGCGATGGCGGCGGGGAACATGGGCGCGTGGGAGATCGATCTGCAGACCGGGCTCATCGTATGGGATGCCAAGCAGCATGCACTCTTCGGGCGCTCCTTGGATCAGACGCCCAGGACGGTGGATGACTTCTACGCCCTGGTGCACCGTGACGATGTGCCCCTTCTGCAGCAGGCCGCCGCCGACAGCGAACGGACGGGGCAATTTGCCGCGGAGTTCAGGATCATCCACGCCGATGGAACGATTCGATGGATAACAGGATACGGCGCCACCTTGCACGACGACAGGGGACGCCCTGCCCGCATGGTGGGCATCAACTATGACATTACCGACCGCAAAGAGACCGAGCGGCAGCTCCGCGAGCGGGAGAGCCAACTGAAGACGTTTTCCGCCGAATTAGAACAGTTGGTCGCGGAACGGACGGAGGAACTCGTTCAGTCGCAAGCGCGGCTGCGGGCGCTCGCCGCCGAATTAAACTTGGCCGAGGCGCGGGAGCGCAAGCGCCTGGCGACGGAACTGCACGATCATCTGCAGCAGCTGTTGGTGCTCGGCAAGCTGAAGCTCGGCCAAGGCAAACGCCTGAGCCAGCCTGTGCCCCGGCTGGCTCACTTGGTGGAGCAGACGGACGACATCCTGACGGACGCGCTGGCGTATACCCGTTCGCTGGTCGCTGAATTGAGCCCCCCGGTGTTGCGCGAGCATGGGCTCATCGCGGGGTTGAAGTGGCTGGGCGAATGGATGCGGCGGCATGAGCTGGACGTCGCCGTGGAAGCCGATCATGACAGCGTCGTACTCCTCGAGGATCAATCCGTGCTGCTCTTTCAATCGGTGCGCGAGCTCCTGATCAATGCCGCCAAGCATGCCAAGTGCCGCCGCGCACTCGTCCAGGTCACGCAAGGACCGCGGCAGTTGAGCATCATCGTCAAGGACGACGGCTCGGGCTTCAATCCGGCAGCCGCTGCACCGCCAGCTCGGACGGGCTCGGCTGGCTCTTCCAAGTTCGGCATCTTCAGCGTGCGTGAGCGGATGAAAGCGATGGGCGGGTCGCTGACCATCGAGTCGGCGCCTGGACACGGCACGACGGCCACGCTCGTCATGCCATTGACGGTGAGCGCCGTGCCGTCAGCGCCGAGCCGCCAACACGATAGTCCGGCCATGCCGACGCCGTCCGTCGACGCGGCCACGGAAGGGGGCCGCCGAAGGACGTCGAAGCGGATTCGCGTGCTGCTCGTGGATGACCATGCCATGGTCCGACAGGGCCTGCGCTCGGTGTTGGACACGTATCCGGACATGGAGGTAGTTGGGGAAGCGTGGAACGGCAAGGAGGCGGTCGCCCTGGTGCGCAGACTGCAGCCGGCCGTTGTCATTATGGACATCAACATGCCGGGCATGACGGGCATCGAAGCCACCGCAAGCATCAAAGCCGAATTTCCCTCCGTCGTCGTGATTGGGTTGTCGGTAAACGCCGAGGCGGACAACCAAGAGGCCATGAGAAGAGCCGGCGCGGAGAAGCTGCTCACCAAGGAAGCCGCCGTCGATCGGCTGTATCAGGCGATCCAATCCGCGCTCAAACCGGCCTCCGCCGCTCGGCGCGCCCCCGCATCGGTCTGAGGTCCTCTGGCGGGCGTCATCCGGAGTGGTGCGGTTCACGCTTCCCGAAATCCCCCTAGTGACGCAGCGCAGCCCGACTGTGGCATCTTGCGCCATGCCTCGGCATGCCGCGTGGGGTCTTTCTCTCCACGACTCTCAGCCGACATGCGGATGCCGGCTGACGAGGATCGTGCAACGTGTTGTCGCCCATGGGATTTCCGACCGCGTGACGGGCCTATCGCGTGGCATTGCGCTCGCAAGCAAGGTCCTAGACGAGGAGAACCCGGATGCGGAGCCTGATGGTCGGCACGGCGCTGCTCGCGTTCGCCAGTGGCGGCGGACTGAAGGACATGAGCCTGTCGGCGCCGGAACACGATCCGGTCAGCGGACGCGTCATCTATTCGACGATCTGCATGCGTTGCCACGGCATCGACGGAAAGGGCGGCGCGGCGATGACATTCACGCCGCCGGTCGCCGATCTGACCTCCCCGGAGGTGCAGAGCAAGCTGGATGCAGCGCTCTTCAAGAAGGTCCATGACGGCAAAGCCAATACCGCGATGGGCGCGTGGCGGGAGGTGCTGACTGATGACGAGATCTGGGACGTGCTGACCTACGTGCGGACCATGGCACCGCGCGAGTAGCTCCATGCGCGCACGCTGGTGTCAGATTGCCATAGGTCTCTGGATCGTCGCGATCGGGGCCTTGGCCTGGATGTTTATCCGCGGGTGGACGGCGCCGGGAACCGATCAGCGGACGGTGGTCGTCCTGGCGGCATCGGAGCGGGACCTGATCTTGGCGGAGATGCGCCAGCTCCTCAAGGCGATTCACGGCGTCATCGCCGGTCTAGCGGACGGCGAACCGGACCGCTCGGCGATGGCGGACGCAGCACGCGCGGCCGGCAGCGCGATGGCCGCCGACGTCAACCCGATCATCATGGCGAAGCTGCCGCTTCCGTTCAAGCAGATGGGTATGTCCATTCATCACGACATGGACGCCCTGGCCGACGCGGTGATGCAGCAGGAGACGCCGCCGCAGCTGCTCAAGCGTGTGGCCAGCATGACGGCGCGCTGCACGACCTGCCACGATCTCTATCGACTGAGCGGAGGGGAATGAACGGATGAAGCTTCGAAGCCGCTCTGTTGTCGACAGGTGCCGTGCCGGTGCGATCGGCATGCTCGGTGCGAGCCTCATGCTGACCGGCCTCTGGCAGGCTGGCCACGCTGCCGCCCCGGCCGGAGATGCCCGGAAGGGCAAGATCATCTTCATAAAATATTGCTCGGGCTGCCATGGCACGACGGGACAGGGCGATGGGTATCGGCTGCTGGGCCCCTCGCCGGCAGATTTGACGGGCCTGTCGCCGGAGCGAGACGATGCCGAGTTGCTGAAGACCATCCACGAAGGCAAGCCCAACATGCCGGCCTGGCGGGAGCGTTTTACGGACGAGGAAAGCCGGGACGTGCTCGCGTACGTGCGGACCCTGGCGAGCCAGCGGCCGTGAATCCCTTTCTTGCCCCGTGACTCAGAGGGGGAAGGCGGTCCATCGTGGGCCGGCCATCACAAGGAGGACGAGATATGACCTGTAACGTGGGAGGCATCGAACGGCCGATTCGCATCGTGCTGGGTATTCTGCTGCTGGGCATCGGGGCGTTCGCCGAGTTGCCGCCAGTCGGGACCGGCGTGGCGTTGGTGGCGGGCACGATTGCCTTGGTCACCGGCGCCATTGGATTTTGCCCGTTGTGGGCCTTGTTCCATATCAATACGTGCCCGACCAAATCGGTCCGTCCCTAAGGCGCGTTGCTATGCCCGACGGAGCCACCAGCCAGCATGAACGCGGACCGGTTGTCACCCCGGTTGGGGCGCGCCGACGCTTCTTTCAGCGAGTCATCGCCGCGGCGGCGGCCCTGATCGGCATGGGGCTCGCCGGTCCGCTGGCCGGCTACGTCATCTCGCCGGCCCTCAAGCGGCGGGAGGCGCCCTGGGTCGACGTCGGGGCAGCCGCCGATCTGCCGGTCGGGGAGCCGAAGCAGCTCGATCATGTGACGACGGTGCGGGACGGATGGATCGAATCGCAGTCGCACAAGGCGGTCTGGGCGGTGAAGCAGGCCGACAGCGGCCGCATCGTCGTGTATTCGCCCATCTGCACCCATCTGGGCTGCGGCTATCGCTGGGAATCGTCCGAGCGCGTGTTCAAGTGTCCATGCCATGGCAGCGTGTTCGATGTGGCGGGTTCCGTCGTGGCGGGACCGGCGCCCCGTCCCCTCGATATCTTGCCGTCGAAGGTCGAAGGGGGGCGGTTATTCGTGCAGTACAAGCAGTTCAAATCCGGGCTGCCGCGGTCGGTGGAGCTGTGACCGCTGTGCCGGATCACGTCCGCAGCCGGCGTCGCGGTGGCGCGGCCGGCAAATCCGAATCCATGACGAGCGGAGATGCGTTCACGATTCTACCAGTGGCTCGATAGCCGCCTGCGCCTCGCGCCCCTGGAGCGGAGCCTCCTCGAGGAGCCCATCCCCGGCGGAGCGAGCTGGATCTACGTGTTCGGGTCGGCGACGCTCTTCCTGTTCGTCATGCAGGCGGTCACGGGCATGTTTCTCACCTTGTACTATGCGCCGACTCCCGACCACGCGTACGACAGCCTGCAGTTCATCGAGAGCGAGATATGGTTCGGCTCCTTCATCCGCGGGCTGCACCATTGGGGCGCGTCGGGGATGGTGGTGGCGATCGGCCTCCACATGCTGCAGGTGTTTTTGTACGGCGCCTACAAACCGCCGCGGGAACTCCTGTGGATGGTCGGGGTGGTGTTGTTCATCATCGTGCTCGGCTTCGCCTTCACGGGCTATCTGCTGCCCTGGGATCAAAACGCCTATTGGGCCACGCAAGTCGGCATCAACATGGTCGGCACCGTGCCGCTGATCGGCGATTGGCTGGTGCCGGTGATCCGCGGGGGAGAGGGGCTCGGCGCGCTGACCTTGTCCCGGTTTTTCGCCCTCCATGTGTTGTTCTTTCCGGCCGCGCTGGTGACGCTCATCATGCTGCATCTGTTCATTCTGCGCCGCGTGGGACCTGCCGGGCCATGGCGTGAGGAGCAAGGCAAGCGCCAGAGCGAAACGTTCTGGCCCCGGCAGGTCTATATGGACGCGGTCGTGATGCTGGGCATCTTTGCGGGCGTGGCCGCGCTCGCGCTGACGGTCCCCCTCCCGCTCACCGACAAGGCGGACCCGTCGGATACAACGTTCGTGCCCGTCCCGGAATGGTACTTTTTGTTTTACTACCAGCTGCTGAAGTATCTGCACGGCCCGCTCGAACCGCTGGCCACCTGGATCCTGCCGGCGATCTTTTTCATCGGGCTGCTCTTCTGGCCGTTCATCGACCGGAATCCGGCGCGCAATCCCGTCGCCCGGCCGTTCGCCATCACGGCCGGAGGACTGTTCCTCGCCGTGGTCTTCGGGCTCCTGGCGATTTCGATTCGGGATTTGTATGCGGTGCCGCGACTCGATCCGGCCGTCGCGCGAGGAAAGGCACTCTACGCGCAATTCGGCTGCAGCGGCTGTCATCGCATTCACGGGGAGGGGGGAGCGGTCGCGCCCGATCTTTCGTTCGTCGGCGATCGCCGGCCGGAGCGGGAGTGGCATATCAAGCACTTTCAAGATCCGGCCGCTGTCGTGCCGGGATCGTTCATGCCGAAGTTTCCCCTCAATGAGCGGCAGCTTCAGGACTTGGCGAGCTACATGCTGAGTTTGAAGCAGAACATGTAGCGCGTGAATCCTTTCCCTCTCTGCCGTCTCGTACCCACAGCATGCTAATCTGTTGCGCCGTGCCCCAGGCGTGATGCGGCTCTGTGGCCTTTGGCGCCATGGTTGAGCCGGTTTGTCATCCGGCATGGGCACCAGGCCCGATTCCGTAGGTACGGTGCCTCCGACGAGTGGCACAGCTCTCGCAGGGAGCGCGATGGTATGAGAAAAGCCGCGGTGATGGTCCTGCTGCTTCTCGGATTTGGAGGATGTGCCGGATCCCAGCCTGTGGAGGGGCAGCGATTCGAGGCGGGGCCTGCCGTCCTTGATGCGATGTTCCTGCCTCCGTCTCCCGATTCCATTCCGGAGGATCTGCGGGGCGAGCGGATCAGGCTCGGATATCTCATCGTCACCCACA
>JBDZVU010000123.1:0-6557 GCA_040255845.1 Nitrospiraceae bacterium
GATCCGCGGCGACGTGATCGAGGACCTGCTGGCACAGCACGCACTGCGCTCCGTTTCCTGTGACCGGAAACTCTTGATCGGGATAGGCGTGTTCTTGGGAAAAGTGGCGGGCCGCTTCCCACTGTTCTTTCCACGACTCCGAACCGGTGCCAGCCAGTAGGCCAGCGGGGAACGTCACTTCGCGCAGCCGCTTGGCTTCCTTTCTTTTGCGGCGACTTTCCTTGCGCGCCTCGAACAGAGTGCGTACAGCGCTTTCCGAAAGCGTGGTCTCTACCTCCTTGAGGTGGCGAGCCAGCGTTCGAACGCGACTTGCCTTAACGGTGAGTTGACGGACCAGTTTCTCTGGGTCATTGGCCTGTAGGTCAAGCAGCGACTTCTCCAGCAAGGCAAGCCGGGCCTCTTCCTCTACCGAGAGATGCGCCAATGCGTGGACCGCTTCCGACTTGGTCAACGAGGAGATGCCCGCCAGCAGGCTCGCAACGGCGGTTCCATGCGGGATTTCTGCTTGAACGGCGACGAGGGAATTTGACGCGAGCTCCCTTTGCTCCGCTTCCAGGTTGGCGCGTACGGCCTTGCAGGCCTTGACCAGCTTGTCGAACAGGTCCAGCCCGAACGGACGGAACGCCACATCAGTTTTTTCAGTGAGATAGACCGCAGCGCTTTGCGTATCGAATACGCTCACGCGGGAAATGAAATCGTCTTTTCCTGTCCCGTTCCATTCCCGATGATCGGTTTCTGCGCCAACCTTGTACTGGATCGCTACAACCGGAGCGAGCGGCGCAGTGCCAGAAACTACATTGCCAAGAATCTTCTCCTGCCCTCGCGCGCGGCACGCACTCTTGAGAATTCGAATGTAGCCGGTCTTGCCTGCGGCGTTGTCGCCATAGACAACGGTGAGTCTGGGCCCGAATTTGAGGGTCTGTCCCTCTGCAAGCGCGTTGACGCCCCGGTGATGGAAGATGGAGACGAGCGAAACCGGAGCAGCGCCGCTTGCCTTGTCCGGAACATGATGTCTCGCGAGCGGAACGAACGTCTGTGGGTCCGCTAGACCATGAGCGCTCTTGCAGATATCAGTGAGTGCGTGGACGTCCTCATCTGAGAGGTCCCCATTCAGGACAAGTCGGCGGAGAGCATCACGCTGCCAAGCCGGGCGGTCTATCGACCATTGGAGTATCTCTTGCAGGACTGTCATGCTTGCACTCTCTTGGGTGCATTGGTGTTTGGGCCCTCCCGTAATCGCTTGTGATCAACGTGGGCAACATGATCTTGCTGTGCGCGATGAGGGCAAGGCATCTCTTCGGTCTGGTGGATACGTTGGCAAATGCCGCTGTCGACTCGGCCGAGGCGGTCCAACACGGTTGGAGCAGACAGCAATGGTGGACTGGTGTAGGAGCCAACCGAGCCCCCGGTAATCAGGCCGTCTTGGCACCAGGCAAGCAAGGCGTTTCTCGAGCATCCCTTTTCAGCGGGCGACGTATCTTGCCCGTAACCTGCCGTAACTTTGTCCCAAGCTGTGGATGGATCTTTATTTGAACTGGTGACCAGAAGCCGTGTCGCCTGGACCGTCAGCTGCCCGTGCTCGTCCATAAGGACGGATACCCCCTTGGAAACTAGCCGTCACGGTTACCGCGTTCGTGACACAAAAGCAACCATTCCGAAGGGGGGTGGTGGCTGATTGTCTTACTTAAAAACACCTGAGGTATTGGCAGGTAATGTTACGAGCGTTTGGCGGCGAATGGCTCTATCGCAGGCACATGTGTGTTTCTTTGGTGCAGGACTAGCCGGATCAACAAGACATCCCAAACAATCCAGACAAACTAACCGACGATCGACTATATAAAGATGGGATTGCAGGGCGTTCTACGGTGGGATGACTTACATATTCGGTTCAACAAGCCCGCGGAGTTCGTTGGCGATCGGGGCGACGTCGTCGGGATGGAAATGGCCGCGGTTGATGGCGCGTTCCAGTAAGTTATGCGCTTCGCGCGCGTATTCGGCGGTGGTCGCCCGGTCTCCTGCCTTCATCGCCCGCTCGATGAGATAGGCGATATCGTGCACGTCCCGCTCGATCCTGGCGCGGCGGTTGTGCCAGCGCGCGCTGTTGCGCCCCGCCTGCTTCAAGACTTGCTCGGCCTGGCGGATCCGGTGTTCGAGCCCCGGCTGGGCCATCTCCCCGGCGAGCGCGGGTTGTGACATGACGATGAGTGACGCGATGAGCAGGAACCGGACCAATTTCATGGACACAAGACCTCCTGATGTTACGTTGCCCCCGGGCGTTCAGCAATACCGATGCCGCGTCGGCCACCACAGGAAGTCAACGATTTAGGGGGCGCTGCTGCGGGCAGGTTGTCGCTTCCTGTGCACCGTGGGTAAAAACGGTACATCACTGCAGCATCAGGTTCAACAGAGGCGGAGAGGAGGACTGCGGTATACTGCCCCGCCATGAGCGAGCCCCGCGATGAGGAAACGATCCCGCCCAATCCGCTCGGCGGCCGGACCTTGATCGTCGACGCCGCAGACGAGCGGCAGTATGCCAGGCCCAGCCTCGCGCTTGTCGACGCGCAGGAAACCGATCAGGTCTACGTCCGTCCCGGCATCTACGAGGACAAGATTTTCATCAGCGAGCGGCCGGTGCGGCTGATCGGGGCGGGGCGGGACCACGTCACGATCTTCAGCCGCCGCGGAGGGCCGTTCTATCTGCAGGGCGTGTCCGGCGGAACCGTGAGCGGCATCACGTTCCGGTACGTCGGGAGCGATCAGCACGCCGCGATCAACGTGCTGGATTCCACCTGCGTGATCACGCGCTGCCGGGCGCGCGAAGGGCTGCTGTCGGGCGTGCTGCTGTACGGGCCGCAGTGCCGGGCGACTTTTTCCGAGAACGAAGTCTGCTTCAATCGGGAGTCGGGCATCTTCGTCTTCGCCGGGGCGCAGCCGCGCGTGGTGGGCAATCACTGCTTCGACAATCATCACTTCGGCATCGCGGTCCGCGACGAGGAGAGCCAGCCCGAGCTGATCCGCAACGCCTGCGAGCGCAACATGCTGAGCGGGATCCTGCTCTTCCACCACGGCGGCGCGCTGCTGGTGGAGAACGTCTGCGCCGGGAACCAGCAGTGGGGGATCGTGATGACGCCGGACGCCAGATCCAATCCGGCCTCGGCCGAGCTGCCGGTGATGAACCGGCTGGCGGACAATCCGCGAGGCGCCCTCTACGTGACCGATCAGCCGCTCGCCGATATCGGCCGGTGAGCCGCCTGGGAAAGTGCTAGTACCGCGCCAGGCGCGGCTGGTGTTGGATGGCATGATGAGCAAGGCGCGCGAAGAGGAACGGAGCCGCCCGCCGGCCGCGGATCCCAACGACTGCGTGCATCGGCAGCTGGTCCGGGTCGAGCAGTCGGGCATCAACGAGGTGGATACCGACGTGCTGCTCTATACCTGCTCGGCCTGCGGAAGGTCCTTCACCATCACCGACTACTAGTACCGCCGCTGCGTTTCTCGATCCAATACAGGATCCATCCGACGAGCGCGATGACCGCGAGCCCGGGCCAGCCGCCGAGCGGCGGCGCGTCGAACAGGCCGAAGGGGTCGGCTCCGATGCCGGGCCACAAGGCGGAGAGGGCCAGGGGCACGGCGAGCAGGATGCCCATCAATGCTTCTCCGGTGATGAGACCGGCCGCGAAGAGCAGCCCGCGCCGTGACGGGTCGTCGCGCGCCGAAGATCGGGCCCAGGCGGCGATCAGGCCGCCCAGGTAAATGGCGGCGGACAGTTTGAGCGGCAAGTAGATGCCGAGTGCCACCGCCAGCACCGGCAGGCGCAGCTCGCTGCCGCGCTTCTCTTGCCGCCGATCCAGCAGGATGACCGCGACGCCGATGGCGGCGCCCAAGCCGACGAGCGGCCAGGGGAGTCCGGCGCCGAACACGCTGCGGGTCAAGCCCGCCATGAGCGTTGCCTGCGGCGCGCTCAACGGATGGGGATGGTCGCTCGTCGGTTCGCCGATCCCATACTTCGCGTGCAGCAGCGAGAGGACTGGCACGAGCACGGCGGCGCCCGTCAGCACGCCCACCACTTGCATGATTTGCTGCTTCCACGGCGTGGCGCCGACCAAGTGGCCGGTTTTCAAGTCCTGCAGATTGTCGCCCCCCATGGCCGCCGCGCAGCAGACGACCGCCCCGATGACGAGCGCCGCGGCCGGTCCGGCCGGATGGCCGGATCCCATCAACAGCACGAGCAGCAGCGCGGCCACCATGATGGTGGCGATGGTGACGCCGGACACGGGGTTGCTCGAGCTTCCCACCAAGCCGGCCATGTACGCCGCGACGGAGGAAAAGAGAAAGGCGGCGAGCGCCATCACGAGCGTCATGAAGATCCCGATGGGCAGGCTGCCCACGACGCTGCTGTAGATCCACGCCATGGGGATCAGCGAAAGCGCGAACGGCACGACGATCCACGCGAGAGAGGCATCCTCTTCCGTCCTGGCCGCCGCCGCCTCCCCGCGGCGGTCTCCGCGGTAGCGCTCGCGCAGAGTCTGGAGGCTGCTCCACACCGGCGCGCGCAATTTCGTCAGGGTCCACAGGCCGCCGACCAACATGGCGCCGATGCCGACGTAGCGGATGTGCCCACTCCAGAGGCCCATGGCCGCCGCCAATCCCGTACGGTTCGGCGGCAAGCCGTTCACCAGCCCGTAAGCCGGCATCAGCAGGCCCCAGCCGAGGACCCCGCCGGCAAACACGACCAGGGCCGTGTGGTGTCCGATGATGAATCCGACGGCGAGCAGCGCGGGCGAGAGATTGAGGCCGGCATAGAAGACGGTCCGTCCCGCCCCCACGGCGCCTTCCACCGATTCCGCCCAGAGGCGCGCGCCGCTCTCGGCGAACTTGGCAGCCCCGCCGAGGAGCGCGGCGGAGAGAAGCGTAAGGACATCCTTTCGGGAGCCGGACGCGGCGGGGTCCGTGAGGCCGACCTTCAGGACTTCGGCGGTCGCGACCCCTTCGGGAAACCGGAGGTGGGCGTTCACGATCAGCGCGCGGCGCAAGGGGATCGTAAACAGGACGCCCAAGAGCCCGCCGACCGTGGCGATCAGCGCGGTCTGCCAATAATCGAACGAGGTCCAGTACCCGACCAGCAGCAGCGCCGGGATCGTGAAGATGACGCCGGCGGCGAGCGCTTCGCCCGACGAGGCCGCCGTTTGGACGATGTTGTTTTCGAGGATGTTCGACCGGCGGAACAGCCGCAGAATGGCCATGGACGCCACGGCGGCCGGGATGGAGGCCGAGACGGTCATGCCGGCGAACAGGCCCAGATAGGCATTGGCCGCAGCGAGGACCGCCGCCAGCAGGACCGAGAGCACGACCGCTTTGACGGTGATTTCAGGCAGCGTGACCGAGGCAGGGACGACAGGGCGGTCGTCCATCATGCGCACGCAGGACCTGGTGAGACGAAGATCATAGGAGAGGCCTCGTACCAGTGCTGGGCCGGCGTAGGGGGCTCATCATACCGGAGCCGAGGCGGAATGCAACGGCGGCTGCATCCATTTCGATCGAGCCCCGTCTCTAGAAATGAAGGCACTGGCGCCTTCACTCAACGAAAGGAGATCCCCATGAGACCCCACCTGTCGCTCGACGTCCGCAACGTGCCCGCGTCCGTGGAGTTTTACCGGAAAGTGTTCGGCGTCGCGCCCCAGAAGCACACCGGCGACTACGCGAAATTCGACCTGGTGAAACCGGCCTTGAATCTGTCCCTCGTCTCGTCCACCGGACGGATCAGTCGCGTCAATCACCTCGGCATCGAAGTTGACTCGCTGGACGACATTGCCGCTTGGAAGGACCGCTTGCAGCGGGGGAACGTCATCGAACGGGTGGAAGAGGACGTGGCCTGCTGCTACGCCCGGCAAGACAAGGTGTGGTTTTCGGATCCGGACGGCAACGCCTGGGAAGTGTTCTTCGTGCACGAGCAACTGTCGGTGACCGGCCCCGTGTCGAGTACGGGGTGCTGTGCCCCGTCGGGAGCCTCATCGGCCGGCCGGAGTTGTGCCGCCGATCCGGCGACCGCCGCGCTCCCAGCAATATAGGTCATATAATGGATAAACTGCCGCCGGCGTCGGATGCTGCACGGACCGCCGGGATGAGGCATACTGGCGAAGCCTGCCGGAAGGAGCAACGGATGGCGGATACGGCGGATGAGATGTGGCAACAGGTGCACGAGCGCCTGAGGGCCTTCATCAGAACGCGGGTGTCCAACGACGCCGAAGCGGACGACGTCCTGCAGGACGTGTTCTTGCGCCTGCATCAGGGCGTGGACGCGCTTCGCGATCCGCACCGTATCGTCGCGTGGATCTATCAAATCACGCGCCACGTCATCATCGATCGGTACCGGAAAGCGGACCGCCGCCGCGAAGTGCCCGTGGGGTTGGCGCGGGAGGTGGAAGAGCTTGACGCCGGCCTCTCTCCCGACCCGGAGCCGGCGGCCAACCGCGAACTGTCTGGTTGCCTGCGGCCGATGCTCCGGCGCTTACCGGCCGAGTATCGGGAGGCGATCACGCTGGTCGAATTGGAGGGGCTGA
>JBDZVU010000004.1:0-78415 GCA_040255845.1 Nitrospiraceae bacterium
GTCACCTTTACCGTCCCGTACGCGAATCCGGACCCGCACGAGCGCACCGAAAAGGACCTGATCGATTCGCCCTGGGTGCAGCGGCTCCGCTACATCTATCAGCTGCAGAGCGCACGCTGGGTCTATCCCTCGGCAGAACATACCCGATTCGTCCACTCCTTGGGGACCATGCATGTGGCCGGGCGGTTTGCGCGCCATCTCTATCCGTTCCTCAGAAAAGCCACCAAAGACGTCCCGAGCGCAAACTACGTCGAGGAGTTGCTGCGGGTCACGGCACTCGTGCACGACATCGGACACGGGCCGTTTTGCCACTTCTTCGACGAAAATTTTCTGCACGGGTTCCATCTGACGCACGAGAAGATCGGTCAACTCATCATCCGTGAGCACTTGGGGCCCATCATCCGGAAGATTCGGCGCAGCCCCTCCGGTCCCTTTGCCAAAGGGGAGGAGCTCGATCCAAACCAGATCGCGCACCTCATTTTGAAAGAGAAGGGAAAGGACAACAGCCGGATCCCGCGCTGGCTCGACATGCTCCAACCGGTCATCTCCGGCAGTTACACGGGAGACAACCTTGACTACGTCCTGCGCGATTCCTACATGTGCGGGGTGGCCGTGGGCCCGGTCGACCTTACGCGCCTGATTCATTACACCATCGTGACCGACCAGGGCTTTACCATCCACAAGACCGGCTTGCCCGCCCTTCAAATGTTCCTCAACACCCGGATGTACCTCTATTCCAACGTCTATTTTCATCGCACCACCAGGGCCATCGACATCCACCTCCGCGACATTTTCGGCGAGACGATGCGCATGCTCTTTCCGCATGATCCGCGAAGGAATATGGAGGAATATCTTTCCCTCACCGACTGGTCGCTGCTGGAGGAGGTGCGCCGGTGGCCGCGCTCCCGCCAGCGAGCGCGGCAACGGCTCGGTTACGAATGGAGTCGCATCCTTCATCGCGACGTGAAATGGAAGATGGCCTACAGCACCGCGCTGAAAGAGAAAGGCCAAGAGCGCGGGATGGCATTTCCGAGCCGCGAACAGTTCGAACAACAGATCAGGAAGGAACTGCCGCCGACGCTGAAGCAACTGCCGTTCCGCGTCGACATGGCCCCGCTGGACCCCCGGCCGGACCCCAAGGACCGGCGAGGCAACCCACTCTATGTCTATGATCCGGGCACCAAGCAGGTGTCCACTGAACCATTGGAGGAGTTCCTCGACCTGCTGCCGACCCGCCTCGTCCAGTTCCGCATCTATGCACTGGACCATTCCCACGATGCGGCCCTGTCCCGGGCTGCGGCCACGGTGTTGAACAAGACACCGTCCAGTCTCGAGTCGAATTATTGAGTCGAATTATGAGGTGGCAGGGGCGGTAGGCCCGATGGCCCGGGGAAGGCCCCGGTTACGCGGGAAGGGCGAGGGGCTGGCTCTTGATGAGGTGCGTCTTTCTCGTCTTCATCATTTCGCGCTGCTCGTCCGACGGGAAATGCGGACCCCGCTTGTTGGCCGGGAACCGGTTCTCGAAACGCTCGATGTACTCCAGCGCTTTATCGGTTTCCCCTGAGCGGACCAGTAGCTGGACCAGTCGAAGGTAGGCTGGCACGAGCAGCATGAGATGGCGCACCTCTTTGGCTTCATCCACCACATAGCGATAGCCGACGATCGACACGCCCCGGTTGATCTTTTCGTAGGACATCGCCTCCAGCATATGCACGCCCAGCCGGTCCGTTTCCGCACTGATGCTGCGCTCCCATTGTCCGTTGACCATCGCCCGGATTTCTTCGGGAGACAGATGAATGCCCCCTTTGCGGAGGTTGGCCCGCAGCCGCTCCAGCACCCCGCGGGCCTCGAGCCAGCCGCCGTACAAGCCGATGAGCACGCCAAGACATGGCGAGGGCCGGCGGCACTTCCTGGCCAACGGCGCGAAGCCCTTCTTGGCCACCTGGCTGGGTGAGAACACCCGGCCGTTGGCGGCCGAACAGACCTCGCAAATATGATCGTCGTCCGGAGTCGCGTACACGTACATGCGGATGCCGGAGCGATCGAAGATATCCACTGCCAAAATGCGGCCCGCCATGATTTGCATTTGGTAGTATTGCCACACCACCAAGAGACCGAGAATCGCGATCAGGTACAAGGTGACGTCGGGAATGTCGATGAACTCCAGCATCGCAGGGCTCCTTGGTTAGCGGCATCCTCAGGATATCCCCACAGGACTTTCTGGCCTAGTCAAACTTGCTTTCCGGCATCAGGAGGACCGCTTCGCGCCGGGACCATGGCGCGGAAGGCGAACACGAGGCGCTAGTGGGAAGGAGCGCTGACCGGTGTGGCCGGCGCAGAGGACGGGACAGACAACGGCACGAACGGCAATTCCAGCAAGGCATAGGGGTTCACCCGGGCGCCATTGAGTTTCACGCCCCAGTGCAGGTGCGGACCTGTGGCCCGCCCAGTGGCGCCGACCCTTCCCACCGTCTGCCCGGCCTTCACTGTCTCGCCGTCCTTCACCAGGATTTCGGACAGATGAAAATACATCGAATAAAACCCAAGCCCATGATCGATGAACACGCCTTTCCCAGAAAACACGTGATCGACGGTCAACCGAACGATGCCGTCGTTGGTTGCCACCACGTCGGTCCCAAGCGGCGCGCCGATGTCCTCCCCGTTATGAGGATTACGCGGCTGGCCATTCATGATCCGCACGCTGCCGAAAATGCCGGTCCGCCGGCCATTGACCGGCTCCACGAACCGGGATTGCCACAGCCGGTCGCTCGAGTCGATGGCGAGGGTCTTTTTCACCTGTTCCTGTTCGGCTTTCCAGCGCGCGAGCGTCTTCTCGTCCAAATCGACTTTGTCCTTCGGTAAGGTCAGATGCTCGGTGCGGAACTTCTCTTTGACGATCAGGATATGATAGCTGAAGCGCTTGGTCTGATCGCCTTGCTTGACCTCGACCGTCAGTTCGTGGGTCCCCGGCTCATCCTGCAAATCCAGACCCAAGAGGCCGACATATCCCTTTGCCTCTCCGGGTCGAGGGTCGACAAAGAACCGCACCGTGCGGCCCAGAAAGCTTCCCTCGACATGCGAGACATCGCCGTCGACCGGCACCTTGACGACGACGATCTGGCCTTGCCTTCCGCTGTATTGACCGTCGATCCCTTTGGGAGTAGGCAGCGATCCGGGGAAGAGATCGACCGGAAAGATGCTGGCTGCCAACACCACCGCCATGACGATGCGGCGATGGGGCCAACCCAGGCCGGGACGGCGCTGAACGCTTGGGCCGTGGTTCATCGGTAGAATCTCGTTCCCGACACTTGAGCCACCAGTTCCTCGACCCGCCGGTTGGACGCGCTGAACGGATCCATACAGAGGATGGTTTCCTCCCAATACCCGTTCAGCTTCAAGTACGTCCAATCCACGGTATAGGACCGGTTCTTGGCGCGCGCGAAGCGGATGAAATCCCCCCGAACCTTGGCGCGCGTGGTCTGCGGCGGCGTGGACATGGCGCGCTGCACCGCCTCCTCTTCGACCACGCGCTCCACCAGGCCGCGGGATTCCATCAGATAGTACAGCCCGCGCGTCCGTTTGACATCATGGAACTGTAAATCGAGCAAGAACACCCGTGGATCGTCCCACCCGCAGCCCTTCCGATCCACGTAGGACTGGATCAGATGCTTTTTCGTCACCCAATCCACGCGGTGGGTGAGCTGCATCGGATCCTCTTCGAGCTGCGACAGGACTTCTTCCCACTTGTCCCAGACGTCATCCAAAATCGGCTCGTGGTCCTGCTGATCCAAATAGTCCCTCGCGCGATCCAAATACACCTGCTGGAGCTCGATGGCGGTCATCTGCCGGCCGTCGTCCAGCTTCACCTTTTTCTTCAACGTGGGATCGCGGGATATTTCCCGGATGGCTTTGACCGGGTCCTCCAATTCCATGCCGTGGACTGCATACCCTTCCTCGATCATCGACAGCACCAGCGCCGCGGTCCCGACTTTCAAATACGTCGCAAACTCGGACATGTTGGAATCGCCGACAATGATGTGCAACCGCCGGTAGCGCTCGGCGTCAGCGTGCGGTTCGTCCCGGGTGTTGATGATGCTGCGCGAGGAGGTCGTCGACGACGACGTCTTTTCGTGGATGTGCTGCGCACGCTGCGAGATGAAGTACTGCGGCTTGCCGCTGACTTTCAGCACCTTTCCGGCCCCGCCGTAGACCTGTCTCGTGACGAAAAACGGGATCAATTGCTCGGTGACCTTCCAGAAATCGACGTCGCGCCGCATCAGAAAGTTCTCATGGCAGCCGTAAGTGTTCCCCAGCGAGTCGGTGTTGTTCTTGAAAATGTAGATTTCGCCGGACAATCCCTCTTCGCGAAGCCGCTCCTCCGCGGCCGGCAAGCAGGCTTCCAGCAATCGCTCCCCCGCCTTGTCATGGGTGACGAGTTCGAGGATGTTGTCGCATTCCGGCGTGGAGTATTCGGGGTGGCAGCCGGTGTCCTGATAGAATCTCGCTCCGTTCACCAGAAACGCGTTGGACGGCCAGCTGTTGGGGATGAGTCCCTCAAAGATATAGCCCAGCACCTTCTCCATGGGCAGGTAGATGCGCCCGTTCGGCGAGAAGATGAGCCCGTACTCGTTTTCGAGTCCGAAGATGCGTTGCTTCATGGGGCCCGCGGACAACATGACGTGAAAACAGAATACACACCGTCCGAGGGATCTTCAACTGAAGCGCCGCTTACGACGGCGGGGATTAGGTCAGGATGTGAGCAGTTGGCGGATTTCGGCGACGCTCAGGCGGCGGAACTTGCGACCCGGCCGAGTCCGATCCAACACGGCTGCCTCGAGCCCCTCGGGCTGCAGTTTTTGGCTGCCGGTCTGGTCCAGCGCCGAGACACAGAGCGCGATCGCAGCCTTCAGGGAAGGGAGCGGCCCCGACATGCGGTCCTTGAGAAAGGCCTGTACCGCCTCCGCGCGTCCTCCGATGACGGCGAAATTTTTCTCGTCGATGATGCTGCCGTCGAAGGAGATCCGATACATCTCGTTGGGTTGGCCGTTCGCGCCGACTTGAGCGACCAGGATTTCGACTTCCAGCGGCTTGAGTTCCTGACTGAAAATCGTCCCGAGGCTTTGCGAATATCCGTTCGCCAGCGACCGGCCGGTCACGTCCTCACGGCTGTACATGAAGCCCTTCAAATCGGCATGGCGAATCCCGGCCTTCCGGAGATTTTCGAATTCGCTGTATTTGCCCGCCCCGGCGAAGGCGATGTTGTCGTAGATTTCTGAGACCTTGTGGAGCGAGGCGCTCGGATTGTCCGCTGTGAGCAGGAGCCCGTCCACGTATTCCATCGCCACGATGGACCGGCCTTTGGCGATGCCCTTGCGGGCATACTCGGCCTTGTCCTGCATCATCTGCTCGGGGGAGACGTAATAGGGCATGGGCATGGTTACGTCTCCTTCGAGCGGCGCGAGGCAATCATCGCATCATAGACTCCGCGAATCTGTTCATCGGTGACGTCGATGATCCCTTGAGCAGTCACGAATTTTGCGGTGGGGTAAATGCCGCGTACCAAGTCCGGCCCTCCGGTTCCGACGTCGTCGTCGGCGGCATTGTACAATGACAGGAGCGCCAGCTTGAGCGCCTCGGATTGCGAGAGATTCCGCTTGAAATGCTCGCGCATCGTGTTGCGTGCGTCTTTTCCGCCGGACCCGATGGCGTGGTAATCCGATTCCTCGTACCGACCGCCTGTGATGTCGTATTTGAAAATGCGTCCTTCGCCGCGCTTCTGGTCAAACCCGACATAGAGTGGCATGACGACCAAGCCCTGAAACACCATGGGCAGGTTGGCCTTGACCATCTGGCCGAGCTTGTTCGCTTTTCCCTCGCATGAAAGCGGCATGCCTTCCAGTTTTTCGTAATGCTCCAGTTCCGTCTGGAACAGTTTGGCCATTTCAATACAGGGCCCTGCCGCGCCGGCAATGGCCATGGCGGAGTAGTCGTCGATCTTGAACACCTTTTCGATGCGGCGGTCTGCAATCTGGAATCCCTCGGTGGCTCGCCGATCCCCGGCGATCACCGCCCCATCCTGATACTTGATGGCCAGCACGGTGGTCGCCTGGGGGACGCTGATGGGCCCGGGTCCGCGGCCGGCATCATACCGCGCCGGTGCCGCGGCCGCGGCCAGGCCTTCGCCGCGTAGCGTCAAATCCGGATAGTGCGTTGAAAGGAAATGAAAGAAGCTGGAGTCGTCGTGATTCGGAAAGAAGGGCAGCTTCATCGAGGGCTCGGCTCACGCACCGGTGTCACGCTTTCAGCTTCTCGAGCAGGGCGTCGACCGTATCGACGGAGTTCAACAGCCCTTCCGTCAAGGCTTTCGTGCCGCGATGGGGATCCATCAACGGAACTTTTTTAATGGTGGCTTGTTCCGCGTCGAAGAGGACGGACGTCCAGCTGGCTCCATACAGCGCCTGCGCGAATTTGCTCGCGCAGCGTCCCCGAAAATACGCCCGCGTGCCTGGCGGCGGAACAAGCTCGGCCTGTTGAATCTCTTCGGCGCTCACGATCCCTTCGATCATCTGTCCGCGTTCCAGCGTGTAAAAGAGTCCTTTGTCAGGCCGCACGTCATGGTACTGGAGATCCATGAGCTTCATGCGGGGATCGTCCCAGCCGCACCCTTTCCGTCCCATGTACGACTCGATCAGATGCCGTTTCGCCACCCAGTCCAGCTGCCGCACAAGGAGCCGCGGGTCCTGCTCGAGCTTGGTCAGCACGTCACCCCAGCGGGCCATCACGTCCTGGGTGACAGCATCGGCCGGATGCTCGGCGTAGAACCGCTTGGCTGCTTCCCAGTAAGCTCGCTGAACGGCCGTGGCCGTGGTTGGGCGGCCGCCGGCAAGCTTCAGCGTCGCCTTCATATCCAGATCGCGCGACACTTGCTTAATCGCCCGCACCGGCTCGTCGAGCTCCCATTGGGGGAGGTCCGCGCCGGCCTCGAGCAGCTCCAGGACGATATTGAGCGCCCCGACCTTCAAGTAGGTGGACAATTCCGCCATGTTGGCGTCGCCGACGATGACGTGGAGGCGCCGGTATTTCGCGTGGTCGGCGTGCGGCTCGTCGCGGGTGTTGATAATAGGCCGCTTCACCATCGTATTGAGGTCGACGAGACACTCGAAGAAATCGGCACGCTGGGAGATCTGATACTCCACGGGGCTGGTTTGATTCTCGGCGCCCACCTTGCCTGCACCGGCATAGATGGGCCGGGTCACGAGGAACGGGGTCAGCACGCGAATGATCGTGTCAAAAGGCACGGCGCGCGACACCAGATAGTTTTCATGGTACCCGTAGCTATTGCCCTTCCCGTCCGAGTTGTTCTTGTACAAGACGTACTGCTCGCGTCCCCTGGCCTTTGCCATGGCGTCAAGGCTTTGCGCCATGATCTGTTCGCCGATCCGTTCAAACGCCACGATTTCGCGGGCATTCGAACATTCCGGCGTCGAGTACTCGGGGTGTGCTCCGTCGACGTAGAGACGGCCGCCGTTGGCCAGCACTTTGTTGAGCTGCCGGTTGTATTCCGGATTTGGGCGCTCGCGCTCGCCATCCACCTCGAACCCCCGGGCATCCAGCAGCGGATTTTCGTGCTCGTAATCCCAAATCGCGCCCGGTGCGGGCAGGCGGGGGTAGTGTGCGATGACGGCAATCGAACCCGAGACCGGATCGGCGGCAGAGGCGTCCTTTGCCGCGATTCCGAACTCCGTTTCGGTGCCAATCACCCGGGCTCGGCTCGTTGGTGTCTGCTCCTGCATCATCCCGCTGGACTAGAGATAATGGCCGGTCGTGATGGTTTCGATCTGCCTGGATTCGGCCGGCCCACCGGAGATCGTTCGGATGTGGATGATCTTTTCGCCCTTCTTGCCTGCCACCTTAGCCCAGTCGTCCGGATTGGTCGTGTTCGGGAGATCCTCATGCTCCTTGAACTCTTCACGGATGGCTCGCACCAGGTCTTCGGCGCGCAATCCATCACCCTCCTTGGCGATCGCGCGCTTCACCGCGAACTTCTTCGCCCGTGAGACGATCCCTTCGATCAAGGCGCCGCTCGCGAAATCCTTGTAGTAGAGGAGCTCCTTTTCCCCGTTCGCATAGGTGACTTCGATGAACTTGTTTTCCTCCGTGGACGCATACATTGTCTCCACGGTCGCGTTCGTAAGCGCTTCCACCAGCGCCCGCCGGTCTCCGCCATAACGCTCCAGCTCGTCGGCCGCAAACGGAAGATCGGGGGACAGATACTTCGAGAAGATGTCGCGCGCCGCCACTTGGTCCGGCCGGCCGACCTTGACCTTGACGTCCAATCGTCCTGCCCGCAGGACGGCGGGATCGATAAGGTCCTGGCGATTGCTCGCCCCGATGACGATGACGTTCCGCAGGCGCTCCACGCCGTCAATTTCCGACAGAAACTGAGGCACGATCGTGGATTCGATGTCGGAGGAGATGCCCGAGCCTCTGGTCCGAAACAAGGCGTCCATCTCGTCAAAGAACACGATGACCGGATGCCCTTCCTCGGCCCGCTCCTTGGCCTTCTTGAAGACCTCGCGCACCTGGCGCTCGGATTCGCCGACATACTTGTTGAGGAGCTCCGGGCCTTTCACATGCAGGAAGTAGCTTCGTATTTGCTTTCCTTCCAGATGCCCCAGTTTCTTGGCGATGGAATTGGCGACCGCTTTTGCGATGAGCGTTTTGCCGCACCCCGGAGGGCCGTACAGCAGGACGCCCTTCGGCGCACTGAGCTTGTATTCTGCAAACAACTGCGGATGGAGGAACGGCAGTTCGACGGCATCGCGCACCTGCTCCAATTCCTTCTGAAGGCCGCCGATATTGGCATAATCCACGTCGGGAACTTCTTCGAGGACCAACTCCTCGGCCTCCGACTTCGGCAATTTTTCGATCACGTAGCCCGATCTCGGATCGTAGAGCAGATGGTCCCCGACGCTCAGCCGCTCTGCAAGCAGAGGATCGCCCAAGTCGGCCACCTTTTCCTCGTCAAAATGCAGCGTGACCAACGCGCGATTGCCATCCAGCACGTCTTTGAGCCGAACCACCTCGCCTTGGCTGTCGAAGCCCTTCGCTTCAATGACGTTGAGCGCTTCGTTCAGCACCACCTCCTGACCCTTCCGCAAGGCAGGGCCTTTGATGGACGGGTGCAGGCTCACTTTCATTTTTCGTCCGGAGACGTAGACGTTCGCGGTGCCGTCGTTGTTCAGACTGGAAAAAATGGCGTAGGTCGACGGCGGCGCGGTGAGCTTTTCCACCTCGGCGCGCAGGGCCTCAATCTGAGCTTTGGCCTCCTGAAGCGTGGAGACCAGCTTCTCGTTTTGTTTGGTGGCTTGATCGAGTTGGTAACGGGACTGGTACAGCCGACGGATCTCATCTTCCATCGACTGAATCTGCGTGCGAAGCTTATCTAATTCTCGGGCATGTTCGTCGTTTTTGTGCATCACGTCCGCATCACCCTCAGACAACCGTTTGGTAATCTTCTTCACGGAATCTCGGAGGGACCGGAGTCTGCTTGATTGGCTCTTATTCTCCCCCATCTCTGCACTCATGGCCTCGCTGTAACGCCGCGACGAGAGCGCATCATCAAGCCGTGCATCGGATTCTAACATCCGACTTAGGGGTGGTCAACTCTACGATGACGTGCCGCGCGATCCGACACCGTGATTTGTCCCGCTGCATCACCATGATTTCTCCGCTTGCAATGCGTGAAGCAACGTACTCGCCGCCGCTGCGACATCGCGTTGCGCAAGCACGGCGCTCATGACGGCCACACCATGCGCACCGGCCCGACGCACCTCCGCGATGCGGGCGTGCGTGATTCCGCCGATGGCGAACACGGGGATCCGCGAGGCGCGGCAGACGGCCGCAAGCCGGTCGACACCTTGCGGCGGACCGAAGGCGCGCTTGGAGGGCGTCTCAAAGATCGGCCCGAACACGACATAGTCGGCGCCTTGCTCGCTCGCCTGGCGCACCTCCTCCAGCGAATGCGCCGACACGCCTATCAGCGGAGCTCGGCCCGCGATGCGCCGAACGACGGGCAGCGGCAGGCTCGTGCTTCTCAAATGAACGCCGTCGAGGTTCAACGCCTGAAGCAGGTCCACCCGATCGTTGATGATCAACGGCACTCGCCGCGCCGACGTCAGGCGGGAAAGCGTCTCGGCCAGCGCAAGCAGCTCGCGGGTCGGCAAGTCGCGCTCGCGGAGGTGAACGGCCGGCGCACCGCCGTCGAGCGCCTCCTGCACGACGGCCGTCAGCGGACGCCCGGCAAGGTGTCGATCAGTGACGAGCAGAAGGCGGAAATCAACGCGCGGCATGAAGCGGTGGGAGCGGCATGGCGATCCGTCTCAGTTGACCCGGCGCGACCCGTCGTCGAGGGGCTACAGCATCCCTTCGATCGGACTGCTGGCCGTGGCATACAGCTTCCTGGGAATCCGCCCGGCTTTGTATGCCAACCGGCCGGCATGGACTGCGTACTTCATCGCCTCGGCCATGGCGATCGGGTCCTGCGCACCCGCGATCGCGGTGTTCATGAGCACAGCATCGGCGCCGTATTCCATGGCGAGCGCGGCGTCCGAAGCGGTGCCCACACCCGCGTCCACGATAATCGGGACCTTGACGGTTTCCATGATGATTTTCAAATTGTACGGATTTCTGATCCCGAGACCCGACCCGATGGGCGCAGCCAAGGGCATCACCGCCGGACACCCAATGTCGACCAGCTTCTTGGCTACGATGGGATCGTCGTTGGTATACGGCAACACGACGAACCCTTCCTTAATGAGGATTTTCGCTGCCTCGATGAGCCCGGCCGTATCGGGAAACAGCGTCTTTTCGTCCCCTAAGACTTCGAGTTTGACCAGGTCCGACACACCGGCCGCCCGCGCGAGCCGGGCATAGCGCACGGCATCCTCCACCGTATAGCACCCGGCCGTATTGGGTAGGATCGTGTATTTCTTGGGGTCCAGGTAATCGAGGAGATTTTCCTTGGCCCGGTCGGTGATGTTCACCCGCCGTACCGCGACCGTCACGACGTCTGCGCCCGACGCTTCGATCGCCTTTTGCGTCTCGACGAAATCCTTATATTTGCCGGTTCCCACCCACAATCGGGACTTGAACTCGCGCCTCGCGATGACTAACCGATCGTCCGCCATGGCATCCTCTTTATCTGCGTCGCTTTCACGATGGTCTTTGGCAGCGCATCGAGGACCGTCAACGATGCCGGCTGTCAGTCCCGCCCCCGATGAAACTCAGGATTTCAACCCGGTCTCCATTCTGAAGGCGGCGCTCCGGAAACATCGCCCGGTCCAAAATTTCCAGGTTCAATTCGACGGCCACCCGGTCGGTCCGGATGTCGAGCTCTTGGAGCAAGTCCGCGACGGTCGCGTTGCTGCGCCAGGGCTTGGCCTGGCCGTTGACGTGAATCTGAATCGCCTGCTCCATCAGCGCGTCATCCTATGAGACGCGAAATCGCCTTGTCAACAAACGCCTCTTGCCTCCATGTCGTGCTCGTCGCACAATGGCGCGCGATGGCACCGGCAGCCAACAACCAACGCATTGCGGCGTTGTTCCGGTCCATGGCGGAGCTATTGGCCGCCCAGCGGGCCAATCCCTACCGGATCCGCGCCTACCGACGGGCGGCCGACTCGTTGCTCGCGCAGGAAGAGGACGTGGCCGCGATCGCGCGGCGCGGAGCGCTGGAGGAGCTGGATGGAATCGGCCGGGAGCTGGCCGAGAAGATCGAGGAGTTTCTTGCGACAGGAACGGTCCGAGCCTATGAGGAACTCAAGACGCCTCTCCCCGACTCCGTCAAGGCCTGGGTCTCGCTCCCCGGGTTGACGGATTCGCTCGTCGCATATCTGTACTTCCGCCTTGGCATCCGGACGGTACCGGACTTGGAGGAGCTGGTCCGGTCCCACTTGCTCCGCACGCTGCCGGGCTTCAGCGGCTCGGAAGCAGCCCTGCTGGATGCGATCCGCGGCTTGGAGCCGGACGCTAAGAGACCTTCAGCTCCTTGAAGATCTTCCAGCTTTTCAGCAGTTCCACCGCCTTCTGCAGCTGCGCGTCGGATTCCAACGACGGATCTTCCGAGGGCGCGGCGGATGGCGACTGAGGAGCGGCTCCGTTCTTGGTGCCGGCATCGTCGGGCAACTTGGCGCCGTCTTTGCCCGCCGACTTTCCCGACTTCGAATCGGCATCCTTCTCTCCAGACTTAGCCGTCGTGGAGACAAGTTTGACGACGATGTCCGGCGTAATGCCGGTCGATTGGATGGACCGTCCTTTAGGGGTGTAGTACTTGGCCGTAGTTAGACGCAGCCCCGAACCGTCCCCAAGCGGCAGGATGGTTTGGACGGACCCTTTGCCGAACGAGGTCGTGCCTACGATGACGGCGCGCCCCCAGTCCTGCAGGGCGCCGGCCACGATTTCAGACGCGCTGGCCGATCCTTCGTTGACCAAAATGATGACGGGCAGATCCTCCAGCTGATCTTTGGACTTCGCGAACCACTCGTCTTTCTTCCCTTCACGGCTCTTGGTGTAGACCACGAGCTTTCCGCTCGGCAGAAACTGTTCCGACACGTCGACCGCTGCGGTCAAGAGCCCGCCGGGATTGTTGCGCAGATCCAAGATCACACCTTGGACTTTCTGCTCACGAAATTGCTTGATGGCCTTGTTCAAATCGCGCCCCGTCGCCTCCTGGAACTGCGTAAGCCGCACATACCCCAAATTGTCGATGGTCTTCGCCTTGACGCTCTCGATCTTGATGGTGTCGCGCACTAGTGTGAAGACCAGGGGGTCTGGGGTGCCGTCGCGCTGAATGGTCAGATTGACCTTGCTTCCCTTGGGCCCGCGCATCTTCTGCACGGCATCCATAAGCGTGAGATCTTTGGTCGTGTCGTCGTTGACCTTGACGATGAAATCACCGGCTTTGATGCCAGCCCGGTAGGCCGGCGTGCCCTCGATGGGGGCGATGACGGCAAGACGACTGTCCTTCACCCCGATCTGAATGCCCACCCCTCCAAACTCGCCTTTCGTTTCCACCTGCATCTCTTTATACATGTCCGGAGTCATATAGGCGCTATGTGGGTCCAGGGTCGACAGCATGCCCCGGATGGCGCCCTGGATGAGCTCCTTCGGCTTCGTTTCATCGACGTAATGCTTCTGGACCTGATTAAGCACTTCGGAGAAGGTCTTCAACTCCTCATAGGTCTCGCTGGCATGCCCGGTGGGCTCCCACCCTTTGCCCAAGAGGATCCCGGCCAGCAATGCTACTGCGATCATCGGACCGACCACCCATGATTTGCGCCGCGGGTGCTGTTCCATAGTCTTCACATCCCTTCCTTACAGAATACGCCGGATCCGGACTGGCCGCTCACTCGTTCAACGCTTGGCCAGCCAGAGCAAAGGGTCGACTGCCTCGGCCCCTTCGCGCAACTCAAAGTATAAAGTATTTTCGCCGATCATGCCCGTATCACCCGTCTCTCCGATGGGGTGGCCTTCGGCCACTTGTTCGCCGACGCGAGCCAGGATCTTCGAGGCGTGCGCATACAGCGAAAAAAAGCCATTGGCATGATCGAGGATTATAACGAGTCCGTAGCCTTTCAACCAGTCTGCATAGACGACAGTCCCCGGCATGACGGCATGGATAAAACTGCCTTCAGTCGTGCGGATTTCAATGCCTTTGCGATTGACGTAGGTGTTGAAGGTCGGATGCTTCTGACGGCCGAAAAACGAGACGACTTGCCCGTCGGCGGGCCAGGGCAGGGAGCCTTTGGCACCCCGCGGAACCCCCGGAGCGGTCGGAGGACGCATGGCCAGCGCCCGACGCCTCGTTTCCAACTCGCGCAGCAAACTGTCCACCCGGGAGGCTGAGCGCTCCAGTTCTTCGATGGCCTTGTGGTAGGAATCCTTCTCCTGCGTAATCTTGGTCAGATACAGCTTCTTTTCCTTTTGCACCGTACGGATATCCAGCAACTTCCGCTCGATACTTTCCTTGAAGGAGACCATTCCGGCGCGAGCTTCGGCCCGTTGCCGTTCGGCCCGTTCCATGCGCGCGACGTCGGCCTTAAACGTTCCCAGCAATTCGTAATCCTTGTGGGACACGGCCGATAAGTATTGCCGCCGCCGTTCGAAATCGCCGTAGGAGTCCGCAGCCATCAGGGCTTTCACGTAGCCGAAGCGGCCCTCCATGTATTGGACTCGCAACCGGGCAAGGATGGCGTTCCGCCGCTGTTCGATGCTGCTCCGCATGGCGGCCAACTGCTCGGTGATCTCCTGTATTTCCCGATCCTTTTTCCTGAGCTTTTTGATGATCTCCTGATGATCGTGACGATGCCGCACGAGGCGCTCGTCGAGCGATTGAATGCTCTGGAGCACGGATTCACGCTTCTTCTCCGCTTCGTCCGCCCGCTTGCGCTTTTCTTCGATCTTGCCCTTCAAGTCCTCCAGCGTCTTGCGTTCCCGCTCGATCTTTTCCGCCATCGGATCCGCCGCCCCCGCAATGGGCAGGCTCCCACCGCAGAGCGCGAGGATGAGCACCAGCGCCGTTCGCCATCGGTTCATGTCCGTCCCTCTCCGAACCGCCGGAGCGACACGAAGCTCCCGGCGAAACCCAAGGCCGTCCCGACGCCGACCAGAGCCAAACACATCGATAAGGGAAAGAACACCACGAATTGCTCGATGCCGCTGAACCGGCCGGTCAAACTGATCTGCTGGCGGAACAGCTCGAAGCCGGCTTTGAGAATGCCCAGCGACAACGCGCTTCCGCAGGCTCCCAACGCTGCCCCCTCCACGAAGTAGGGGATGCGGATGAAGGCGCGCGTCGCGCCGATCAGCCGCAGGATTTCGATTTCCTCACGCCGGGCGAACAGCGCCAGCCGGATCGTGTTGCCGATGATCGTCACCGCCGCCGCGGAGAGAATGATCCCGACCCCGATCGCCACGAGTTCGATGGACCGGACCAGCCACGCGAGCGCTTCGATCCACTCCTGGTTGTAGTCCACCTTAGCCACGCCCCCCATCCCACCCACCCGCTCGGCCCACCGCTTGACCGCGTCCGAGGATCGGAAGCTGGGGGCCAGCGTGACAACAAACGAGGCGGGAAGAGGATTGTCACCCAGGCCTTCCAGGAGGTGCGAATCGGACGGAAACTGCGCGCGAAATTCGGTCAAGGCTTCTTCCTTGGAGATGTACCGGAGGGCGGACACCATACGGTCGGCCCTGAGCTTCCCCTCCAGGTCCTGCACGTCCTCCCGCGAGGCTCGGTCCTCAAGGTATACCAGGATCTTGATGTCGTCCTGCAGCCAGCCGGCGGCGCCTCGCACGTTGACGTACAACAGGAGAAAAATTCCGACACAAGAAAGAGTAAAGGCGGTCGTCAGAACGGCCACGACGGTCGTCGTCCGGTTCGCCCGCATATTGGCCCACGCCTCGCGCAGCACGTAATAGAGACGTCTCATACGCCGACCCGCTGTTCGGGAGCCAGCGCGCCCCGCTCCAGGACCACGACGCGGCGGTTCACCTGTGCCATGACGTGAGGATCGTGGGTTGCCACGAGGACGGTCGTCCCGCGGGCGTTGATCAGTTTGAACAGGTCGATGATTTCCGTGGTGCGTTCGGGATCGAGATTGCCGGTCGGTTCGTCGGCCAGCAGGACGATGGGTCCGTTGACGATCGCCCGGGCGATGCACACCCGCTGTTGCTCCCCGGCGGAGAGGTTGTGCGGCAGATGGTCGTTCTTGTGCTCGATGCCCACCGCGCGCAGCGCCTCCGTCACCTTTCGCCGAATATCCTGCGAGGAAGCGCCCTGAACGATCAGCGGAAGTGCCACGTTGTCGAACACCGACTTCTTGGGCAGCAGGCGGAAATCCTGGAATACGGATCCCACCTTTCTCCGGAGATACGGCACCTCGGAAGGCTTGAGCTTCGTCACGTTACGCCCCTGCACGAAGATCTGTCCTTCGTCCGGCTGCTCAGCCCCGATCAACGTTCGAAGCAGCGTGGTCTTTCCTGCGCCGCTCGGCCCCATGAGGAGCACGAACTCCCCTTTCTCGATCTCCAACGACACGTCCGACAGCGCGGGCCGCCGATTATAGTATTTCGACACGTGGATGAGTTGAATCATCGCATCCATCGGCGGTCTTCCTACGGCTGTCGCTCGTCGCCCGCATCGAAGGCGCTCTCAACATGGTGCACCTGCGGCGCCGCCGACGCCCCGCCCTGCACGACCACGACGTCAAAGCGACATGGACGGTCGGTCAGATGCCGCTGAGCCAGATATTGCGAAGCGAGTTTGATGAGCTTCGCGCGCTTCCGCGCGTCAATCGCCGAGAGCGCTCCGCCAAAGGCTTCGGACATCCTGGCTTTGACTTCCACAAATACCAGCACACCGCGGTCTTCCGCCACCAAATCCAGTTCTCCGAGACCGGTCCGGAGATTCCTTTCGAGAATGCGAAACCCTTTGGCGCGCAAGAACCGCTCGGCCTCCGCCTCGCTGGCCTGGCCGAAGACATGCCGCGGATCGGCGGCAGGCATCAGAGCGCCCACTCCGGTTCGTCCGCCGTCGGCAGTCGGCCGGACCTGAGCAAAGCCGCCGCGTCGCGAACCGGGGCAAAGGTTCGGCGGTGAATCGCGCAGGGACCATGCTCCGCCAAGCGAAGCAAATGCTCTTCTGTGCAGTATCCCTTATGCGACTCAAAGTTGTAGCGCGGAAACTCGCGGTGATATTCAGTCATGATCCGATCTCGTGTGACTTTGGCGACGATGGAGGCGGCCGCGATGGAACAGGACAGCGCGTCGCCCTTGATGATGGGCCGCGACTGGATCGGCACGGCCGGCAGCGTCACCGCGTCGACCAACAGGAAATCGGGAGGCAGCTTGAGGCTGTCGATGGCTCGGCGCATGGCCAAGCGCGTGGCTTCTAGGATGTTCAGGGAGTCGATCTCACCGGCGTCCGCCGTTCCGATCCCGACGGCAAAGGCGGTATCCAGAATTGCAGCGTAGAGGCGCTCGCGCTCCGGTTCAGAAAGCAGCTTGGAGTCGTCGAGCCCTTCCAAGGAGCCATGCAACGGAAGCACCACGGCAGCGGCGACCACCGGTCCCGCCAGTGGACCGCGGCCGGCTTCATCAACTCCGGCTATGCGCCGGAATCCTCGCAGCCGCGCTTCTCGCTCAAACTCCTTGGTGGGTCCCACCAAGCGTTCCCCCAGATCCGATGATCCGTCCGAGGAGACCGCCGCCCGCGGCGGCCAGCGTCAGGCTTTGACGGTTTCCTGCGCCGCGGTTGCAGGCTGCGACGCGGCTTTGCTCTCGCCGACGAACTCGCGCTCTTCGACTTTGGCGAACTTCCCCTTCTTCCCGCGGAGGTAATACAGCTTCGCGCGCCGGACACGTCCCTGCCTGACTACATCGACTTTCGTGACGATGGGGGAGTGCACGGGGAAAATGCGTTCCACGCCGACGCCATAGGAGATCTTCCGCACGGTGAAGGTTTCTGTGTTGAGGGACCCTTTGCGCGCAATGACCGTCCCCTCATAGACCTGGATGCGCTCTTTTTCCCCTTCCACCACTTTGACATGGACGCGGACGGTATCTCCGATCTCAAAATGGGGCGCTGATTTCTTGGCAAAGGACCGTTGGATACGCTCTAACTGATTCATGGACTTACCCCTCCTCTCCGCATCGAACAGGCATCGTCGCGATACCCTCGCTGATGAGTTCGTTGAGCAATTGTTGATCTTCCTCGTTCAACAGACGATCCCTGATGAGATCGGGTCTTTTCACGTAGGTGTTCCGCAACGCCTCCTTGCGCCGCCACCGGCGAATGGCTTCATGATGGCCGGAGATCAACACTTCCGGAACCCCCATGCCCCGCACCTCGGCCGGTCTGGTATAGTGCGGATACTCCAGCAGTGCATCGGAAAACGATTCCTCGACGATTGATTCGGGATCTCCAAGCACGCCGGGGACCAATCGGGTTGCGGCGTCGATCAGGACCAGTGCTGGCAGTTCCCCCCCGGTCAGCACGTAGTCTCCAATCGAGACCTCTTCGGGCGCCAGCGCCATCCGCACGCGTTCGTCCACCCCTTCATAATGGCCGCACAGGATCACAATCACTCTGGACTCACGCGCCAGACCCTGTGCGTCCCGCTGGGTGAACGGTCGGCCCTGCGGAGAAGGAAACACCAATCGAATGTCCTCGCCGCGCGCCGCACGGACCGCCTCGACCGCCCGCAGGATCGGCTCCGCCTTCATCACCATGCCGGCTCCTCCGCCATAGGGGAGATCGTCCGCCGCCTTGTGGCGATCCAGGGTGAAATCGCGGATGTTTCGGATGGCAACGTCCAGCAATCCCTTGTCCTGTGCCCGCTTGAGGATGCTGTGGCCCAGGACGGAGGCCACCATCTCGGGGAAGAGCGTGAGGACCTCAAAACGCAACATGCTACCCTTCCAACCCCTCGATCATGCGCACGATCATCCGGCGCTGGGGCAGATCCACGGCCACGATAAGATCCTTGGCGGCGGGAATGAGAATCTCCTTCTTCCCGTGTCGCACGACGAACACGTGATTGGCGGGTAGCTCCCACACCTCTTCGAGCACGCCGATGGCGCTGCCGTCCTCCGCATGGACCGATAGACCGACCAGATCGCATTCATAGTACGCATCGGGAAGCGCGGGGGCCGCGCCGCGTGAGGCCTGGATCAAGCCGCCGCGCCATTCCGCCGCCTCTTCAGGAGTCGTGAATGCGGCCAGCCCAACGATCATGCCCTGATTCGTCGGCCGGACATGGGTCACGGCCGTCTCGAGGCTCTGGCCATGGCGGCCCACCAGGTTGACCTTCCTGAGCGATTCCCAGCGACCCGGGACATCGGTCAACGAGCGGACCTTCACCTCGCCTTTCACGCCGAACGGACGTTCAATTCGACCCACTGTGACGGTGTCGACCTCTGCGACCATCGTTTACTTGGCGCTCTTTTTCTGCGCCTTCTCCGCTTCGAACTGCTTCCACACCCCCGCGCGCCGCAGCAGGGTGCGGACCGTGACTGTCGGCTGGGCGCCCTGATGCAGCCATGTCAACACCCGATCCTGCTTGAGCTCCGGCAGGCCCGCTTCCTTCAACGGGTCGAAGACGCCCAAGATTTCCAGAAACCGGCCGTCCCGGGCCTTCCGGGAATCGGCGGCAACCACTCGATACATCGGCCGCTTATGTCTGCCTGTCCGAGATAATCTCAAATGCACTGCCACGGCTCTCCTCCTTTGCACTCACCTTCGAGTGCGGTAAAGATGCGCTGAACCTTCTCACATGGAACGCATGAGCTGCGCCAATTGCCTGCGGCCCCCTGCACCGGTCATGGCCTTGGCGAGCTTTTTGGCGGATAAGAACTGCTTGATGAGCCGGTTGACGTCCTGCACGGTGGTGCCGCTGCCGCGCGCGATGCGTTTCTTTCGACTGCCGTTGATGACCGTGTGATCGCGGCGCTCGCGGATCGTCATGGAATCGATGATGGCGGCCACCCGCTTCATCTCGCGCTCGGGTTTCTCCTCTTGGAGGGCGCTCATGATTTTTTGGCCTCCGGGCAGCATCCCGAGAATCTGCTCCAGCGAGCCAAGACGATTCATTTGCCCTAACTGCGCTCGAAAATCCTCCAGCGTAAATGTATTGCTGGTCAGCCGCCGCTGGGCTTCCTCCGCCTGTTCGCGGGAGAACGTTTCCTGGGCCTTCTCGATCAGCGACAGCATGTCCCCCATGCCGAGGATGCGGGACGCCATCCGGTCGGGATGAAAGACCTCCAACGCATCGAGCTTCTCTCCGACTCCGAGAAACTTGATCGGCTTGCCAGTCACTGCGCGAATGGACAAAACTGCTCCGCCGCGCGCGTCACCCTCGACCTTGGTCAGGATCACGCCGGTCAACCCCACCTTCTGATCGAACTGGCTGGCCATCGTGACGGCATCCTGCCCGGTCATAGCATCCGCGACCAGTAACACTTCGTGCGGCGCCGTGGCCGCCTTGACGGCCGCCAGTTCGGCCATCAACTCCTCGTCAATATGGAGCCGGCCTCCCGTGTCGAGGACGACCAAGTCGAATCCCTGCTCACGAGCCCGCTCGACGCCGGTCCGGCAGAGTCGGACGACGTCGGCGGTGGTAGCCTGGGCCTGATCCTGGCGGTGCACCTCGACGCCGAGTTCACGCCCCAGGGAGCTGAGCTGGTCCCCAGCCGCAGGCCTCCGGGGATCCGCCGCAACGAGCAGGACCCGTTTCCCTTGGTGCTTGAAGAGCCGCGCGAGTTTTCCGCAGGTCGTCGTCTTGCCGGCACCCTGCAAGCCGACCATCATCACGACGGTCGGTGGCTGTGAATGCAGCCCCAGCCCGGCCCGTTCCCGGCCCATCATGTCGCACAATTCGTCCCATACGACTTTGACGACTTGATGCCCGGGCGTCAGGCTCTGGAGCACTTCTTGTCCGACGGCCTTTTGGCGGACGCGTTCGATGAAGTCCTTGACTACCTTGAAGTTCACATCGGCCTCAAGGAGCGCCAGCCGAACTTCTTTGAGCGCCTCGGCAATATTTTGCTCCGAAAGCACACCGTGCCCACGGAGCTTCTTGAGGATCTGTTCAAATTTGCTGCTGAGCGCGTCGAGCATGGGACCACAAAGAAAGAGGCCATCGAAGCCCTGCACCAGATCTCCGATCGCCTCGTAATATCTAGAAAAAGAGCATCGGCGAGTGTATAGAACGGACGGGGGTCAAGTCAAGGACTGCCAACTCCGTCGTTTTGTTGACATGCCCCCCACCTTCCGATATGGTTCGCTCGGGCAGAGCGGACGGAAGGGGCAGCACCGCGTGCGGAAATCACCCTGGATTCTTCTCATCTTCGTGCTCATCGGGGGGCTACTTGGCGGAATCCTTGGGGAAATTCTTCATGTCATGGCCCCTCAAGGCACCATCCAAAGCATCTTCTCAACCCACTTCACGCCGGGCATCAGCCCTCCCCTTACCATCGACCTCGTCCTAGTGAAGCTGACCCTTGGCTTCAGCATTAAGGTTAACATCCTGAGCGTCCTCGGGATGTTTATCGGCGTCTATCTCTACAAACACGTCTAGCGCCCAGACGCCTTTCCCCCGCTAAGACGGCACGTTGAGTTCCTTCAGCCGCAGGGCGCGGATCTTGTTCCGCAGCTCCGCCGCCCGTTCGAACGCCAGTTCTTTCGCCGCTGCTTTCATCTCCACCTCCAGCCGCTCGATGAGCTGGTCCGAGACCTCCTCCTTGCCGTAGGATTCTCCTGCCTCGGCGGCAAGGTCCAGCGCGACGTAATCCATTTGGGCCATGGCATAGTCCAGCGCGGGGATCTCCTTCCTGACGCTCATCGGGGTGATGCCGTGCGCCTCGTTGAAGGCGCTCTGAATCGCCCGGCGACGGGCGGTCTCGTCTATCGCCTGCTGCATGGAGTCGGTCACCCGGTCGCCGTAGAAAATCACCCGTCCATCCACGTTCCGCGCGGCCCGTCCCGCGGTTTGGATCAGCGACCGATAGGATCGGAGATAGCCCTCCTTGTCCGCGTCGAGAATCGCGACCAGACTCACCTCCGGGAGGTCGAGGCCTTCCCGCAACAGGTTGATGCCGACCAAGACATCGAACACGCCTCGGCGGAGGTCCCGGACGATTTCGGCCCGCTCCAACGTCTTGATGTCCGAGTGCAGATAGCGTACCTTCACCCCGAGATCGTGGTAGTACTCGGTGAGGTCCTCCGCCATTCGTTTCGTGAGCGTCGTGACGAGAACGCGCCCTCCGCGGGCCGTCTCCGCGCGGACCTCGCCGAGGAGATGATCGACCTGGCCTTTCGCAGCCCGCACCTCGATCCGCGGATCCATCAGGCCGGTCGGGCGAATGATTTGCTCCACCACTTCTCCGCCCGCTTGCTTCAATTCATACGGGCCCGGCGTGGCCGAGACGTACACGACCTGATTGAGGCAGGATTCGAATTCCTCGAACTTGAGAGGCCGATTGTCCACCGCCGACGGCAGCCGAAACCCATAGTCGACGAGTGTGCGTTTCCGGGAATAGTCACCTTCGTACATCGCACCGACTTGCGGAATGGTGGCATGCGACTCGTCGACGATGAGCAGGAAGTCTTTGGGGAAATAGTCCAGCAGCGTAGGTGGTGGCTCGCCCGGCACCCGTCCGCTGAGATGCCGCGAATAGTTCTCGATGCCATGGCAGTACCCCATGGCCCGGATCATTTCCAAGTCGAACTTGGTTCGTTGGGCGAGGCGTTGGGCCTCCACCAGCTGGCCAGCCCGCTTCAGCTCGGCCAGCCGCTGCTCCAATTCGTCTTCAATGCCGGAGAGCGCCCGCTCATACCGGTCCGGAGCGATGAGGTAGTGGGTGTTCGGATAGATCGCGATCTTGGGTAGTTTGCGCAGCGACTTGCCGGTCAAGGGGTCGATCTCGTGAATGACGTCCACCACGTCGCCGAAGAGCTCGATGCGGACCGATTTGGCTTCCGAGGAGGCGGGGAAAATCTCGATTACGTCGCCGCGAGCCCTGAACGTCCCACGGTGAAAATCGACGTCGTTGCGCTCGTACTGGATCTCGACGAGCTTCGCCAGAATTTTCTCTCGCCGCATCTCCATGCCTTCTTCCAGATACACGAGCATGTCGTGGTACACCTCCGGAGAACCGAGCCCGTAGATGCACGACACCGACGAGACGATCACGACGTCGTTCCGCTGCAGCAGCGCGGTGGTCGCCGAGTGGCGCATCTGATCGATGGCGTCATTGATCGAGGCGTCTTTGGCGATATAGGTATCGCTCTGCGGGATATAGGCTTCCGGTTGGTAGTAATCGTAGTAGCTGATGAAGTATTCGACTGCGTTGTCGGGAAAAAACTGCTTGAACTCCTGGTACAGCTGGCCGGCCAGCGTCTTGTTGTGCACCAGAACCAGCGTCGCCTTTTGCACACGCTCGATGAGGTTGGCCATCGTGAAGGTCTTGCCGGATCCGGTCACGCCAAGCAGCACCTGATGCTTCTTGCCGGACAAGACTCCCGCGGCCAGCTTGGCGATAGCCTCTGGCTGGTGGCCGCAGGGTTGAAAAGGGGCGGTGAGCTTAAAGGGAGGCATGCCGTGATTCTCCGGAAGCCATGATACCAAAGCAGCTCGGTCGATGCAGGCTGCAAAAACAGCAGAGGGCTGCCGGCGTAGACCGGCAGCCCTCTGTTCGCATTCCCGTGCTGATTAGTGTCGGCTGCCGCCGAATCCTCCGCGGCCACCGCCGCCGGAACGAGGCTCTTGCGGACGCGCTTCGTTCACCGTGAGCGTACGCCCGCCTAGCTGCGTGCCGTTCAAAGCCGAGATCGCAGCTTGCGCCTCCGCCTCAGACGACATCTCCACGAAGCCGAACCCGCGAGACTGCCCCGTGAATTTATCGGTGATGATGCGAGCCGAAGCGACAGACCCGTGCGCCGCGAACAGATCGCTGAGCTGTTGTTCGGTTGTTGAATACGGCAGACCACCGACGTAAATCTTCGAACCCATTGGGTTCCTCCTTTGGGAAATTGGTGTTGTCTTGATCTCGAGAAGAAACGAGGAAGGAATGGGCCGAAGACGTCAACACAGCGGCGACTTAGCTCTGGCTTCCGATCAGATTCCCGGCTGGGACCAAAACAACATCAGTTCAGGCCTTGTCACTCTATACACTTGCGTTGCCAGGCCCTTCGCAACCAAGCAAACTCATGCTACTCCAGTCGGCCAAACAAACGCAAGGTGGTGATCAATACGCGGCGGGCGCCGACAGGGGACGGTGCGAAAACAGCGGGACGGCATGGAAGGTATCGAATAATAAAGAGGAATTTCCGGTCGCCGCCAATCCGACCTGCCCCAACCCCAAGGCCTGGTCTTCGACCGAAAGGACCAGCGTCCCGTCGACGAACGTCTCGATGAAGTCCTTGCTGATGATCGTATTTCGCTGGACCCGGAGGGAATGCCAGTCCACCGGCTTGAAGGTGACTGCAGCCTGGGCCAGCACGGTCTCTCGGCCGTCTACCACACGGATCACCTGTACCGACTGTTTCTGCAGATCCACGATCGCTGCATAAAAATTCGCCGGATCTTTGGCGCCGAACACGACTCCCCCACTGCCATCCGTCCCGTCTACGCCCCGGAACCGAACGGCGAGGTCCGGATACTCGTAGTCCAATCCCTCGGCCATCAGCAACTGGTAGCATCCCGCGCACTGCGAACGAACCACGACCACATTGGGACGGGAGGGAGCAGTCTCATCTGGCTGCACAGCCCAGGTCCCGGGGGAACCGGCGCCTGACACCCGGCTGGCGAATCCTGCTGGAATGGCATTGGGTTGGTCTTTGTCGAACGTCCAATTGTGAAAGAGTCCCCCGGTCGCTTGTTTTTTGAGATTGGCCTCTTTTTCCTCCTGGCTTTCCCGCTGCACCGCATGGGATGGCAACGCAACAAGCCAGAGAGCACAGCTCAACAACACCATCGCAAGGCCCCCTCGCCGAACATCTGGTACGTTCCTTATGTTCATGCGCTACTCTTTCTGCCGCCGGCGGCCGGCCTGACACCCACGATCATGTGCCTGTCCGACGTAGTCGTACAATTTCCTGCTGCAGGCGATCCCGCTCCGCCAAGATACGCTGCCGGCGCTTCCAACGATCCCATGTCCACCAACGAAGCTTCTGACCGAACGACACAACCGGCGGGGGCGCGCTGCCTGCGGGCGCATGCTGAAAGTCATAGCCCTGATGCGTATGTCGGCGCTCGAAAAACCGTGTATAGAGATGGTCGTAGAGTCCGTTCGATCCGCCTGCCACAATACACTCCTTGCCGTACAACCACTCGCCCGATTCAGTGTGGCCAGCACCGCGCTGGGGCCAGAATAGCCCTATCGCCGGTACCTCAAGCCCAGACGCGACATCGCATTGAGCACCCACGCCGAATCGAATAAGCTGATTATCATACAATTGCTTGCCCGCCAAAGAGAAGAGCATCGGCGTACGCCTCCCCATCGACAGATGACGGAGTCGATGCCCCTCCATGTCGGGTGGTGCACGGGCTCAGCGTCGTGGCCTATGGTATAGTCCGCGGCTCACAGAGGGATCTATGCTTCCTCGGCTGTCGCTCGCTTGTCTCATCGGAGTTTCGCTGGCCGGCCTCTATCCGGTAACGGACGGCTTCGCGGCCGACCGCCCGACCCTGCACGAGGTCTTGGCAAGCCTCTCCACCGAACGGATGATGGCGGACATCGCGGAACTCAGTGGCCCCCAGTTCAACGGCAGACAGGCTGGCACGGACGATGATTACCGTTCGGCCTTGTGGATCTCACGGCGCTTTACTTCATCTGGCCTGACGCTGGCGTCGCTGCCGGACCGCTTCCCCATGGAGGTGGATCAGCCGCCGATGACCGGTTTTATGGCCGATCGTATCACGGCCGTCACGATCGGTGCTCATCCCATCCTGCAGATCGGCCGCGACTCGTCACTGCGCGCGACCCGCGTGCATCACGATTTCCTGCCCATCCTCGACGCCCCTGCGGCGGACGTACAGGGGCCGGTGGTATTCGTCGGCTACGGGATGCCGGAGGACTACACGGCCGTTGACGTCCACAACTGCATTGTTTTGTTCTTGCGCGGGAAACCGGATCATTCTTCGCACACTCTCAGTCATGCCGACAAGGTACGGCTGGCGCGGGGTCACGGTGCGGTTGGATATCTCACCGCAACAGGTCCGATCCTAAAAAGCTATGAAGTGCGCCGAGGCATCACCGGTTCACCCAGCGCGTTTTATGGGCAACTCCCCCAAGCCGACAGCATTCCGGGCGCCTGGATCAGCACCGCACTGGCCGAAGAGTTGCTTGCCGGACGCCATGCCTCCCCGGCCGGCGCGCTGCGGGATGCCCAAGAGCAGTTGAACCGGTCGGCTTCTTCGCGGTCGGTTCGCACAGATTATTTTGCCGCTCTGCGGTGGAGCAGCGAGGCGCGCGAAGGTCTGTTGGTGAATGTCTTGGGCCTCTTGCCTGGAACCGGGCCCGAGACCATCATCGTGGGGGCACATCGCGATCACTTCGGCAACACTGCCGGGCTGTTGTTTCCGGGAGCCGACGACAATGCCTCCGGCACCGCGGTCATGCTCGAGGTGGCGCGTGCGCTGACGGCGGTGCATTGGCGCCCGGCTCGCACGATCCTGTTCATCTCATTCAGCGCGGAGGAGCGGGACTTGCTCGGCTCGCGCCTCTACGTCAGCCGGCCAGCCGTCGCCCCACGCGAGACCGCCGCGATGATCAACATCGATCATGCCGGAGTCGGCAGTGGCCGGCTGACCGTGGGGGTGACCGATATGGAGCGGACGATCGCTGCCGAGGCGGGACAGCACGCGGGATTGGGTGAACGGGTGGACCTGTTCGGCTTCTTCCCAGGCGGTGATCACGTTCCGTTCAAAGAGGCCGGCATTCCCACCGTGACCGTCGTCAGCGGAGGCGCACACCCCCATTTCCACCAACCAAGCGATACGGTGGACACGATCGATCCGGAGATCCTGCAAACGGTGGCCCGGTACGTGCTTGCGCTGGTATGGCAACTCGCCCAATCCTAGCCGAATGCACCACGCTTCGTTCTTCGGTGGTTTACGGGATCTCGTCAAGGAGCGTCGATTCAATCGGCGGAAGCGGGGGCGTCACCCGAGGAGGCCCCGGCAATACCACCGGAGTGCCCACTTGGTTGGCGCCTTGAATCAGACCAATGGACAGTCGAGGCCCCATTGTCATGACGGCCCCGCTCCAGGCCTGCCCAGTGGTCGGATTCCTGAAACTGTACGACTCGAAGTTCTGACCCGGCGTATACAAATACCCTTGCGTCCCCTGATTGTCGAGATAGAGATTGCCCGGTCCCACCAGCCCGAACAGCGGCCCGACGCCGCCGTCGAACGACCGCACCCCCGAGACGCTTTGAGCCCAGGCGCTTTGCCCTCCGGAATCACATAGACCGGCCACCAGCAGGATTGTGAAAACGGCGGCGCTGCGATGTAAGAAAGTGTTGAAACTTGCATTCATGGCGCAACCTCCCAAGAATTATAGTATGATCGCCTCCGCCCTCTCGATCAAGGAGGATTTATGCTGACGCCTCGACGCACAACCGTCTTTTGGTGCCTGGGCCTCCTCCTCGCAAGTCCCTTCTGCCCGCTGGAGTCCTGGGGACAAGAGAAGGAGAAAAGCACCTCGCCGGCCGAGCGCCGTGAGGCCATCTCGCTGACCGACGCCGCCATGCGGGCCCTGCAGAACAATCTCGACATTTCCATCAGCCGGCATACCAAAGAAAGCCGGTTGGCCGATATTCTGGTCGAGCAGGCCAAGTTCGATCCGACATTGAGCATCAACGGGCAGTACAACCGTACCGCCAATCCGTTGAATCGCCCGGTCTTCGGCGGCACGGTCGGCAACCTGAACGACATCCAGATCTTCGATCAAAAGACCACGTCGCTGACGTTCGACGCGACGCAGAACCTCATCACGGGCGGCAACCTTGACCTCAATTACAGCCCGGCCCGGACCAACGTGAACCAGAACGTCGCCCAGGGCTTCCTCTTCAATCCGGCCTATACAGGCGGCCTCGCGGTCACCCTGACGCAGCCGCTGCTGCGGAACGCCGGCATCGAGATCAACAAGACTTTCATCCGTGTCGCGCAAAACAACGCCGAGGTGGAGCAGCATGTGTTCCGCGACCGGGTACTGACCGTGATCACGTCAGTTGAACAAGCGTATTGGGAAGTGGTGTTCGCCAACGAGAATTTGAAAGTGGCGCAGGCGGCGCTCAAAGCCGCGGAGGAACTGCTGGCTTCCAATCGCGCCAAAGCGAAAGCGGGCGTGATGTCGATCGTGGATGTCCTGCAGGCTGAAGCCGCGGTCGCCTCGCGGGTCGAACAGGTGCTGCTGGCTGAGAAGGCTATCCGGGATCAGGAAGACCAACTGCGCCGGCTGCTGAACCCGGGAGAAGAGGAATTACGGCAGGACGTGCGGCTCATCCCCACAGATCAACCCGTCACGGTGCTCGCTCCCATCAGCCTGCAGGAAGCCATCGACACCGCCATCGACTTGCGGCCCGAGATCGTCCAGGCGAAAAGGAATCTGGACACGAGCGCCATCAATACGAAATTCGCCCGCAACCAGCTGCTGCCAACCCTGTCGTTTCAGGGCACGATGGGCTTGGCCGGGCTGGGCGCCGATTACCCCGACAGCGTCAACAAGAATTTCAGCGGTGACTTTTACAATTACGGTGCGGGGCTCGTGCTCAGCTATCCGTTGGGCAACCGCTCGGCCATCAGCACCTATAACAAGCGCCAGCTCGAAGCCAAGAACGCGGAGGCGACGTTGGCCAGCGTTCGCCAGCAAATCATCGTGGGGGTCCGCGAAGCGGTTCGGCGGGTACAAACCGACTTCAAGCGCATCGAGACCACCCGTTCGGCGCGGATCATGGCCGAGAAACAGTTGCAAGCCGAGCAGGAGCGGTTGAAGGTCGGCTTGAGCACCACGCGGTTCGTGCTCGATTTCCAGCGCGACCTGGCCACGGCGCAAGGCAATGAATTGCGGGCGATCGTCGACTACAACAAGTCACTGTCCAATCTCGCCCGCCACAAGGCCACGACGCTGGACCGCTACAATCTCGAAGTTCAATAGCGGCCATGACGCCGACGGCGGAGCGAGCCGAGTCCCCCGCCGACCGCACGATCCCGCGGGAAGCTTGGCTGGCCGTGGCGCCGGTGATCGCGACCGCCGGGTACTATGTTCTTCCTCCGCTCCTTCAACACCACACCCTGATCCAATTTCTGCCGCAACTCGCGGCCTACGCCGCGCTCGTCGCCTGGGCGCACCGGCAGCCACGCGCCGCACCTGGCTTGGGATTGCGGCCGGTACGGCTCCGCGAGGGCATCCGTTGGGGACTGCTGACCGGACTCCTACTCGGCGGTTTCAATACCGGCGTCATTCTGCTGGTGGCCCCTTCATTGGGCCTCGACATCCGGTTCTTGCAGGACACGCCTCATGCTCGGATTCCATTCTGGGTCATGGTGCCGTGGTTCATTATCGCCATCGCCTTCGGCGTGGAGCTGAACTACCGGGGATTTCTTCTGGGGCGACTCAGCGAACTGGAACGACCGCTCTGGCGAGGCCGCCGGGCTGGTGCCTGCTGTCCCGTAGCCATCGCCGCGAGCGCGCTAACCTTTTCCTTCGACCCGTTCATGGTGCATACTTTTCGCGATCTGCACTGGATCGCGATATGGGACGGGATGATCTGGGGGGCGATTCGAATGTGCACCGGCACACTATGGATTCCGATCATCGCCCATGCCGTCGAGGTGATCGTCCTGTACCTGGCCGTTCGTGCCGCGCTGCTGTAACGGCAGGCGCGCCGCAATGCAGAACATGAGCCCTCGTGAATCCCTCGTTTTCCAGTTTTCTGGTCAACGACGTCTTCGGAGATCCCGGCCTGTACGTCGAAGTGCGGTGGTCGCGGCGAGCGCTGCTGTTCGACCTCGGACACAATGACGGGCTCGGGCCGACACGGCTGCTCCGCGCCACCGATGTGTTTGTGTCCCATACACACATGGACCACTTCATCGGATTTGACGCTGTGCTGCGCGTGGCCTTGGGAAGGGGGAAAGCGCTCCGCCTCTATGGCCCACCGGGACTGATCGCCAACGTGCAAGGAAAACTCCAAGGCTATACGTGGAACCTCGTCGATGGGTATCCCTTGTCCATCGATGTGCGTGAGTTCCACCCGCGCGTCACGCGCCGTGCGATATTCGATGCGAGCCGGGGATTTCGTGCGGTGCCACAGCCAGACGAGGTCGCCCTTACCGACGCGATGGGAGTGTTCCCTGTGCTCCGCGAGCCGATGTTCGAGGTCCGGGCGGTGGCCTTGGATCATCGCATCCCGTCCTTCGCCTACGCGCTGGAAGAGCAGTGTCACATCAACGTGAACAAGCAGCGGCTCCATGAGGCCGGGCTTCCGGTTGGAGCCTGGTTGAAGGAGGTCAAGCAGCATATTTGGCAGGGCCGGCCGGATGACTTTCGGTTCACCGTCACCCTGTACGACGAACACCGGCGGGAAACGCGCGAATTCGTCCTTGGCGAGTTGAAGGAGCGCTTCCTGACGATTTCACGCGGCCAGAAGATCGCCTACGTGGTGGACGCGCGCTATGACGAAGAGAACGAGGGCAAAATCGTCGCGCTGGCCAACAGCGCCGACATCCTGTATTGCGAATCACCGTATCTCGAGGCGGATGCAGACAAAGCGCGGGATCGGTACCATTTGACCGCCCGTCAGGCAGGCGTCATGGCCCGCAAGGCGGCCGCCCGTGATCTGGTTGTCTTTCATTTTTCACCGCGGTATACCGGCCATGGTGAGAGGCTGGAGCGGGAGGCGATGCAGGCGTTTCGAGGAGCCTAAGGAGGGCAACGTGAGCGAGATGGTCAAATACGTGGTGTACTTTCTGCTGGGCGGGACGATCGTCAGCGTCTCGACCTACCTCGGTTCTCAAGGCAGGCCTTATCTCGCGGCCTTTGCGAGCACCTTTCCCGCCATCACGGGTGCCACCTTCGTCCTGCTGTATCTCAACGGCGGAGGAGACGCGACCGTGGCGTATGCAGAAAAGTTATTCTGGTTCGTGCCGCCCTGGATTGTCTATGTGCTCGCGATGATCTTCTGGGTACCCCGGTTCGGCTTCTGGCCCGCCATGCTCGGCTCACTACTGTTGTATATGGGCTGCGTGGGATTCGTACGCTGGACAATCCGGTATTTGAGCTAGCAGAGGGAACCGTCCTCGCCTACGACGCGCCGCTGACATGCCACCGTTTCACCTCGTGAACGGCCGCCAGCATCTGGTCCAGGATTTTGGTCACAGAGCGGCTGGCCTGCTGCGACGGCCCGTCCTCACCGGCCCAGATGTCGGGGGGATCATCCATCTCATGGACATTCTGGCAGAATTGCACAATGGTTCGTTTCCAATGCAGGGTGTGCTCGTTTGCCAGGAACTGTTCCCGGTCCTCTCCGAAGGAAGGATCAAACTGTCCCGCCCGCAACCGCCACATCCGTTCCATGGCGGCCTGCCTCTCGCCATCCAAATTTAATCCAGAGGCCCGTTCGTTCAAAGCAGCGAACAGGCCCGCCACGACCCGCTCAGCGTCCGCCTCCGAAAACACGCCGACACAGGACTGCACGAGCAGGTACTTGTACAGCAGGAACAACTCAGCGCTGATCCGGGATTCAGCCGCGGCAGGGTGGTAGGCCCGAGCCAGATCCCGCAGGGTATCGGCGGTCGGCTCCTGGAGGGTGGCGCCGAGGACCTGCGCCAACCGGTGGCCGAGCTCGAGGTAGCGCGAGTCCGAATCAAACGTCATAGGGTGCTATTCCGGGACCGTAGCGACACCGCCGGCGTCGATTTTCGAGAAGCCGGCGTGTCTTTCCAGCGAACGGCTTCATCCTCTCATTCTCACGATCGTTCACCAAGCCTTTCCCGAATCCCCGTTGAAGCTGCGGATCGCGGTTGCTAGGATCATCTGTTTCGTACCGGAGCTTCCCCCCATGAAGCAACCCCTTGCGGGTCCAGATTCCTCCCGCGACCTCGTCATCGAGGGAGCGCGTCAGCATACCCTCAAGAACATCTCCCTCCGTATCCCGCACGATCGGGTCACGGCCATCACCGGTCTGTCGGGATCGGGAAAATCCTCCCTGGCGTTCGACACCATCTTCGCCGAAGGGCAGTGGCGATACGTGGAGTCGCTGTCGACCTATGCGCGGATGTTCCTCGACAAGGTCGCGCGCCCGGACGTGGACCGCCTCCTCAACGTCCGGCCTGCGATCGCAATCGAGCAGAAAAACCAGGTGCGCACCGCGCGCTCCACCGTCGGAACCACGACCGAAATCGCGGACCTCCTGCGGCTGTTGTTCGCCAAGATCGGGCGGGTCGTGTGCCCTGACTGTCGCCAGGAAGCCCGGTCTTTTCGGCCGGAAAGCGTGGCAGACAACCTGCTCCAACGGCATCTTGACGGCCGCGCGATGGTGCTTTTCCCGGTGCCCTGGCCCGTGCCTGGACAGGAGGCGGCATTCGCGCAGTCGCTACTCACACGCGGCTGGTCGCGGATCAAGACCGGCGATCAAGTCCTCGATCCGGGCGACCTCTCCAAGGAAACGCTTGCCGCAGCGCGCTCGAGTGAGGAACGTCCCCTCCACGTGGTGGTCGACCGGCTCATGCTTCGGACGGATGACCGGAGCCGGCTGGTCGAAGCTGCGGAAACGGCGTTTCGCGAAGGCAACGGCTGCTGCATCGTCGAAATCGTGGGACAGGGAGTCCGAACCTACAGCACCGCCTTTCTCTGCCCGGGATGCAGCCGACGCTTTGAGTCCCTCAGGCCCATCCTGTTTTCATTCAACCATCCGGTAGGGGCGTGCCCCGAATGCAAGGGGTTCGGCAATGTGCTTCGGTACGATCCGGATCTGGTTATTCCCGATCACGGGAAGTCATTGGCCGGTGGCGCCGTCGAGCCCTGGAGTAAACCGGGCACCGACTGGTGGCAGAGGCAGATGCTGCTCGCGATGAAGCGCCGCGGAGTGGACATTACACGTCCGTTTCGGGAGTTGGACCGGGCCGTTCAAGATTTGCTCTGGCGCGGCGATCATACCTTCGACGGCATCGATGACTTTTTTAGGTACTTGGAAGGCAAGCGCTATAAACTACACGTGCGGGTCTTGCTCAGCCGATACCGCACTCCTTTCGAATGCCCCGCCTGCCACGGAAGCCGTCTGAAACCAGACGCCCTTCTCGCCCTGGTGGGGGGCAAGACGATCCATCAGGTCTGTCAGTTGAGCGTGGAGTCGCTGTTCGAGTGGGTTACCTCCCTCGATCTGAGATCGTACGAACGACGCGTCGCCGCTGAGGTGCTCCGCCAACTCTCGGCTAAGCTGAGCTTCCTGCTGCGCGTGGGCCTTCGATATCTCACCTTGGACCGGCAAACCAGAACATTGTCCGGCGGAGAGGCGCAGCGCGTTGCCTTGGCGAACCAGCTCGGCTCCCGACTGGTGGGCACGATGTACGTGCTCGACGAGCCCACCATCGGCCTGCATGCCCGCGATACCGACGTGCTGGCCGGCATTCTCAAAGACCTCGCCGCGGCGGGCAACACGGTGGTCGTGGTGGAGCACGACCGCCGGATGATCGAGTCGGCGGATTATCTCGTTGAGATGGGGCCGCGCTCCGGAGACCAAGGCGGAGAAGTCGTCTGCTCGGGCTCCCCGGCCGCGTTTCTCGCGGACAAGCGGGCCGTCACCGCACGGTACCTTCGGGGCGAGGACGCGATCCCGCTGCCCGCATCCCGGCGGTCCGGATCCGGTAAGCTGCTCGTCATCGCCGGCGCATCGCAGCATAATCTGAAGGACATCGTCGCGCGGTTCCCGCTCGGCATGCTGATTTGCGTGACGGGGGTTTCGGGGTCAGGCAAGAGCACCCTGGTCGAGGAAACCCTTTACCGGGCCGTCGCGCGGGCGTTTCGGGTCGAATCGCTGCCAATGGGCCGGTTTACTGCGATCAAAGGACTGGAGCACCTCAAGGGTATCAGACTGATCGATCAACAGCCGATCGGCCGCACGCCGCGCTCCAATCCCATCACGTACCTGAAAGCCTACGATGACATCCGGCACCTCTTCGCCTCGGAGCGCACCGCACTCCGCCGGGGGTTCACTCCCGGCCATTTTTCCTTCAATGCGCCAGGCGGGCGATGCGAGCGCTGCGAAGGGACCGGCGTCGAAAAGCTGGAGATGTACTTCTTCGAGGATCTGTATGTACCGTGCGAGATTTGCAATGGGAACCGGTTCAAGCCGGACGTGCTGGACATACGGTATCGAGGGAAGACGATTGCCGATGTCCTGCGCATGACCGTGGATGAAGCGATCGCCTTTTTCTCCGGCAGCCCCCGCCTCCAGGAAAAACTGCATGTCCTGTCCACGATCGGCCTGGGATACCTGCGTCTCGGTCAATCGGCCACGACGCTGTCCGGGGGGGAGGCCCAGCGGCTCAAGATCGCGGCTGAGCTGAAGGGCTCCACCGCCAAAGACGTGCTCTACGTCATGGACGAGCCGACCACCGGCCTGCACTTGGAGGACGTCAAGAAACTCCTGAGCGTGCTTCACAAGCTGGTGGATGCGGGTAACACCCTGGTGGTCGTCGAGCACCACCTGGACGTCATTAAGTCGGCGGACTGGATCATTGATCTGGGGCCGGAGGGCGGGGCTGAAGGAGGTCGGATCGTCGCTGAAGGACGACCGGAGCACATCGCGCGAGTGGAAGCCTCCCAGACGGGACGGTTCCTTGCCGCCGCCTTGAGGAACGCTTAGCGCACGGCGCTATTCCGGGGGTGCCGACGGCTTCCCGCCGGACAGCTTCTTGTGCAGGAACCGCTTGCTCATCGTCGTGATGAGAAACGCAAGGATGATGGCGACCGGCACGAACACCGCAGAAGCCACGTTGGGGCTCTGCATCCATCCGAGTTCGTGCAATCCCTTGAACACGTAGCCGGCCAGACCCGCCAGGTAGTACGCGATCACGATCACCGACAGCCCCTCGACGGTGTGCTGCAGGAGGACCTGGCTCTTCGTCGTCTTGTCCACGCTCTGGAGGAGCGTCAGGTTCTGCGCTTCCACAAGCAGATCGATGCGGGTGCGAATAATGGAAATGATGCCTTCGAACCCGGCGCGCAGCGTGTCGATCCGGCGAAGCAATTGTTGATAGCCATCCGCGACGCCCGTGATCCCGCCCAAGACGTAATCGGACACGGGTCGGTAGGAGTCCAGGGGGGCCTCCGCCAACGAGGCCAGCGTCGTGTGGACGATCTTGTCGTACGGCACCGACGCGGAGAGCTCGAAATGCAGCTTGCCCGACATGCGGTTGGTCTTGAGCAGATCCTGCGTGAGACTGTTCAGCCATCGCTGGAGCGTGTCTGAATTGGCATGGCCGATGTGCGCCGTAATGATCTCGCGTTGTTTGAGATGCACCTGCTCAAACTTGTAGACCTGATCAATGGCCGTGGAGAACAACGGCTTTTGCATCAGCAGCAAGTGGTAGTAGGTTTCGATTCGCACCAGGGCGTCGACGATGTCCTTGAGGCGTGACGCATGGCCGTAGGACGCTCCGACGCTGACCCAATACCGTTCCCGGCCCTCATCATCCGGCGTAAAGCTGGTGACCACGGCCGTCTGGTCCCCGAACATGCGGCTTCCATAGATCACCGGGCCTGGCAGCAGTCCGCGCAACGTCTCTCGCGGCGGCAACGGGTCGGTGCTCAGCACGATATCGAGCCGGCAGACGTCCGAGCCGAGCGGTGTCACGGGAAAACGGTAGCCCGGAAACCGCAACGGCCCGAACGCCACAGTGCTCGCCGGTTGAGAGGGAAGGTGCCACAACTGATAGTTGTAATATTCGGTGTGGGCCTGCCAGACGACGATCAGCCGATCACCGTTGTCCGCTTCCGTGACGCCATACCCAAACGTCTCGCGCAGCAGCGTGGACTCGGCTGGGACCTTGAACGCACCGAGCAGCGTTTGGAATTCGGAGCGGCTGGCGGCTCGCTGGGTGGGCGGATCGGACATCCTGAACGCTTCATAATGGACATGAGCCGGGGCTCGGAGCCATTCACCCAACGGCACGTGAGGACGCTCGTGCAGTTTCTTGAGAATCGCCCCGGGGCCCGATTGTGATTCGTCCATGCGCTCTCCTCTCCTTTGCGGCATTATAAGCCAGGACGCCGTTCCGCCGTCACGACGACCTCCAGCGCCTCGGCGCCCCGGCGCACCGCAAGTTGGAGGGCCTCACCGGCTTCCACCTGACACAGGCGCTTCGCCTCCCGCTCGCTCTTCGCGGACGCGAGGGAGGCACCGTTGCAGGCCACGATCCGATCCCCGACCTGAAGGCCGGCTTGCTCGGCCGGCAGGCCGCTGCGCAGCTCACGCACCTGATAGAATCGCATTCCCCGGTCTTCCATCAGCTCCCAGTTCACGCCGATGCGCCCGGATCCCAGCAGGCCGGTCTGCGAACCGAAGCGCGCAAGGATGCGGTGGACGATCAGGCGGGCTGACGTTTCAGGATCGTCCGAGGTGGGATCACGGAGGTGGCCCTCTCCGCTGAAGAGCAACACGCCCGATTCCACGTCAATGATGCGCAGCGAAAGGGAGACGGCGTTCGTGCGCTCCTGTTCATGGCGCTCCCATTGCTGCACCTCTCCGACGATGATCGCTTGCGCGCCCACGAGCTTGCCGACTTTCAGGACATTGGCATCGTCGGCATGCTGGAGCTGGATCACCTGCTCCTTCAGGACCTCGTCCAGTTTGGCCCGCTCCACCATGTGCATATCGAGATCGAGCATGAGCGTCGTCACGATGCCCGCTACCCGCGATCCGCTGCCCTGCACGCCGGCCGCGTCGTCGAACAGCATGACCGCCATGGTCCGATAGCGGTCGATGGTGTCCCGCCTGATTGGTCCGTTTCCCGACACGACCGGTTCCGGCCTGGAGCGGCCTGCGGCGGACATGGCCGGGACGCCGACGGTGGCACAGGCGCGGCGGCGCTGTAAGATGGCGGCCGGAGGCCCCCAGGCGCAGAGCTCGTCGTTCACCAGAATCACGTGTTGGGGATATTCCCGCTGGTCGGACGCGAGGTTGGTAAACGGGTAGAAGATGCACCCCCCGACCCACACGGAAAGCGGACAATAGCCGAGCTCGTACAACCACTGCTTGCGCGCCGTTAAGGAGTATTCCCACACCAGCATGCGCCCGTCGTCCCGCAAGACGCGGTCTGGGAGACCGATCGCGTCCACGACCTGCGCTTTCGTCATGGGAACTGTAAGCCGGTCGAGCTTGGCTTCCGATTTCAGAATGGTATAGCCGACGCCGCAGCCCGCGGTGCCGCTTGCGACAATGAAGGCGCTCAGCAAAAACACGATCCCGGTTGGCTGCGCGCCCCGCATGGCGCGAGAGGGTAACACCGTCCGGCCGGTGCTGCAACGCATCGACCGTACCGTGCATGATGCTGATTCTAATTACAGGATGGGTCGAACGGCATATCGGCATAGTGCCGATACTGCTCGTCAAGGGAGGCAAGAATGTCCCCCCACAGGCGGGCGGGATCCTTTTCGAACACCAGGGAAGGATCGGCCGGAAGGGTGATCCACGATCCCGTCTTCATCTCGTTCTCCAATTGACCGGGTCCCCAGCCGCTGTAGCCCAGGTACGCGCGAAACGATTCGTTGGTCCTCGCTCCAGTCAGGATGCGTTCGACCATCTTCATGTCGCCGCCCAGGCAGACGCCGTCAAAGACATGATGCGAATTTTCAGGAAACTCGTCCGAGCGGAACAGCAGCATCACTTGATTCGTCTGGACCGGTCCGCCGGCGTAGAGCACGTGCGCCGAACCTTCGAGAATAGGCACCTGGGGCAGCGCCTCCGAAATCGACATGGCGGTGGGCCGGTTGACGACGACCCCCAGGGCGCCCTCGGGCCCGTGTTCGCAGAGCAACACCACCGACTGGCGGAAATTCGGGTCTCTCAAGCCGGGCGCGGCAACGAGGAAAATGCCTTTGCCAAGCGGGGTCTGCATGGCCAGATCCTATCGTGCTGTCGCCTGCGCGCGCAAGGTGATGTCGGGAAACCGCGCCTCACAGCGTGTAGAGTCCGGCGCGCCGGTCGCGGAGCAAATCGTTGTAGCGGTTCAGCTGCTTGTTGCGCGCCTCAGCCGGATCGATCTCAACGATGGTCAACTCTTCGCGATCGCGTGGGGCGCGACGAAGAATCTGCCCTTTCGGGGAGACGATCTCGCTGCTGCCGATATAGACGAGCGGGTCTTTGCCGCCTCTCGCCTCGGCCCCGATGCGATTACAGGTGATAGCAAACACGCGATTCTCCAGGCAGCGCACGGGCATGGAATCGGGACAGTTCGGTAGCACCAAATTGGAGGGGTGGCAGAGCAGGTCGGCTCCTTGCAACGCCAGCGATCGGGCCGCTTCCGGATAGTACCAGTCAAAGCAGATCATCACGCCGATCTTGGCAAGCCCGATGTCCCAGACGTGAAACCCCGAGTCTCCCGGCGTAAAAAACAGCGTTTCCTCGAAAAAGAGGTGCGTCTTCCGATAGCACCCGAGAAAGCCGCCAGGCCCGACGACCACTGCGGAGTTATAGCAGCGTTCTCCGCTCCGTTCAGGAAGCCCCGCCACCAGATGCATCCGGCGGTGTTTGGCGATTTCGAGCAGACGGCGGGTGGTGAGCCCCCCCGGGACGGATTCGGCGAGCCGCAAGACTTCGTCTTGTGAGGTGAACTGATAGCCGGATGCGAACAATTCGGGCAGGACGATCAGATCGGCGTCGGCCTGCTCCAAGGCGGCCGTCACCTTCTCGAGATTTTTGGCCACCTCGCCGAACTGGGGATCGAACTGATAGTAACCAACGCGCATCTTGCGGGAGAACGGGACTGGAGGATGGCCACGGCCGGGCGAGAAGAGGAGAACCCCCTCCTCGCCCGCGGCGTGCTTACTTTACTTCGGACAGGTGCGTGACGGCAGCCTCGGCATGTTTCGTCGCCACATCGGCGTGCCCGGCTTTTCCGTGCTCGATCGCTTCCTTCAAGTGCTTGACGCCTTCATCGAGGTGGGGGTTCTTCATCCCGGCTGCTTCGGCATGCTTCAGGGAGCCTTCGGCATGCTTCACCAGGGCGTCAGCGTGCCCCTGCTTGCCGTGATCCACCGCTTCTTTCGCATGCTCAACCGCCTCACTGACATGTTTGTTATCGGCAAGCGCCACCCCGCTGAGCATCGGAAGACCGACGAGTGCTGCGATCGCGGCCATGACCGCGCTGCGACGAATGGTCATCATCATGCTTCCTCCTCCTGGTTAAACATCAATGATACGGATAAAGCCGTGAATTCACCTTACACAGCGCCCCCAACCCTGTCAAGGTTCACGACGGCCGGGCGGTCTGATCGTATCCCAGGATTTTCTGCAAGCCCTGAAAATCCTTTTCAACCGGGCAGGCGAAGTCGCGGCTCCATTCCCACCACGACCCTGGGTAGTTCAGCACGCGCGGATACCCGGCGAGCTTGAGGACCACGTAGAGCCAAGCCGAGCGCACGCCACCGGTGCAGTAACACACCACCTCCTGCTCGGGCTGGAGCCCCTTGTCGTCCAACGATGCCTTGATTGTCTCCAGGTCCTTAACCGTGGCGTCCTTGTTCAAAAATCCGTTCCATGGCACATGGATCGCCGACGGGATATGGCCAGGACGGGGAATGCCCGACACTTCTTTCCCTAAAAACTCCTCCAAGCTCCGGGCGTCCAAAATGGCAGTACCTGGATGGGGAGCCCTCACCAGGTGTTTGAGCTCGTCCTTGGTAATGATCACGTCCTTCACCGGCTGCGCAGTGAAGTTTCCCTCACGCGGGGTGACCCGCCCGTGCTCAAAGGGACGCTTTTCTGCGGTCCACTTCACCCACCCGCCGTCCAGGATGCGGAGCTGTTTGTGGCCCAGATATTCCAACATCCAAAACATCCGCCCCTCGTCCCCCCAGTTATCGAAGGGATTGGAATAGATGACCACCTCGCTCTCCCGGTCGATGCCGAGCCGACGGACCGTCTGCTCGATCTGCTTCACATCGGGATTGAGGAGACCCTTCGGGATGGCATTGGGATCGCTGTACTCATGCCACGTCGAATGGACCGCGCCGGGGATATGGCCGCCGAACTCATACGCGGCCTTCCCCCGCACATCCAAGATGACCAAGCCCGGTTCGCCCAGTCGCTTTTGGAGGGTGTCGGTGTCGATTAACAGCGGATGCTTCATGATGGTCCTTCGTGGTAGACAATCGAATAGTATGCGTCTCTCTTCAGGATGTGGTACTGCAGGCTGGTCTTGAGAATCAAGTCCTCGGCCTGACTCCGTTACTCCTTTGTGGTACGTGATCGCCGTCTCATGCCGCCAGCAGGGCTTGGAGGTGGCGATCGACGGAGGCCGCCAGCGCTCGCAAGTTATACCCGCCCTCCAGGGTGGAAAGGATCCGTCCTCCCGCGTGGCGGAGCGCGATGGCGGCGACGATCCTCGTCAGTTCCGCATAGCCCTCTTCGGTCAAGGCCATCCCAGCCAGAGGATCGTCCTGATGAGCGTCGAACCCAGCTGAAATCATGACAAACTCGGGCTTGAACTCATCGGCGGCCGGCACCAGCGTTTTCAGAAACACGGCTCGGTACGTTTCGTCGCCCTCCCCCGCCTCCATCGGCACATTGATGGTCAAGCCTTTGCCAGCCCCGCGCCCTGTCTCCTCGGCACGTCCCGTTCCCGGATAATGCGGGTATTGGTGCGTGCTGAAGAACAGCACGGAGGGATCCTCTTCGAAGCTATGTTGCGTCCCGTTCCCATGATGAACATCCCAATCCAGGACCAGCACGCGGCGGAGGCCATAGCGGTGCTGGACATACCGGACGGCAATCGCCACCGTATTGAACAGGCAAAATCCCATGGCCCGCGCGGTCTCGGCATGGTGGCCCGGGGGCCGCACCGCGCAGAACACATGGTCGACCTGCCTCGCCATGATCGCATCCACCCCCGCCAAGGCGCCGCCCGCGGCAAGATAGGCGGCGTTCAGCGAACCCGGCGACATGGCTGTGTCGGGATCAAGCGACACGCGCCCGCTGGCCGGCGTCAGGCGTTGCAACGACGCGACATAGGCCGGCGTATGAATTTTGGTGATCCATTCGTCTTCCGCCTTCCGCGGCTCGATCCTGATGAGGCGGTCCAGCGTTCTCGATTGCTCCAACTGCTGCATGATCGCCTCCAATCGGCGGGGAGATTCGGGGTGGCCCGATCCCATGTCGTGCTCAAGATAGGCGGGATGATAGACGAGGCCTGTTTTCCCCATACAGCACTTGGCATTCCGTTGTCGGATCTCGTCACTCTAGCATGCATAAAACCGCATAGACAACGAGCGGAAACGCGTGCTACGGTCGCGGCCATGAGGAGAAGCCACGATGCCGAATCCGCGCATTGAACCGCTCAAGAAAGTGCTCGCGATCGACCCCAAGGACGAGGTGGCGTGGTTTGGGCTCGGCAAGGCCTACATGGAAGATGGCGACTATGAAAGTGCGGCGAGTGCGCTGCGTGAATGCGTCGCCGTCAAGCCGACCTACTCGGCAGCCTACTATGCCCTCGCCCAATCTCTTCAACGGCTTGGTCGCATCGACGAATGCCGCACCGTCTGCGACACCGGCATTCACGTTTCGACCCAAAACGGCGATGCGATGGTCACCAAGAATCTCGAAATGCTGCGCGGTTCGCTCCCGCGCTGACATTACAGCACGCTGCGGATGGCTTCGGCCTGGGGGTCCGCCAGAAGAGCGGCCGCGCCGGGGTTGAAAACCACCATGCGGACGCGCGGCCAGGCGCGCTCCTGCCTGCTCCGCTGCCTCATGTCGACGTTGGCCAGTCTCGTCGCGGCTGTGGCCGGAAGCGGATGCACATCCCACAGCGACATGAGGACAGCAGACACATGAGGAAGCCTGATCAGCAGCAGCGTCACGGCGCCGGACAACGCCTTGAGATCCAGCCAGATTTCCTCGTGCCGGCCCCGTCTGCCGCTTCGGAGGTCTGCGCGCGGAATCGAAATGTACAAGATGACGGGGTCGTGATAATCGGACAGCTGCCGCGCCTTCTGCTGGATTCTGGCCAGAATGCGATGGGTCAAGACCACCCCGCGGTCTTCCTCTTCCGGCTGACCTTCTTCGGGAAGCAGCCCTCTAATGGGGAGGCGCCGGCGCTCCGCCGACCCCACCATCGCGGTCACTTCCACGAAAAAGCGCCTGCCGCCCAAGTGGCATTCAAAATCCGCCGTGCGGGCCTGGGATTCAGGCAGAAACGCCACGCGGGCGCCCGCCCGAATCAGTTGCATCCCCAGTTCCAATTCGGCAAGCGCCGACTCCCGAACTCCCGGATCCGCGTGTTCCAGGCGATGAATCAACCGCCCCAGCCTCACGCGACTGGACTGGTCAAAGCAGTGGCGCCGAAGCGTCGACCATCGCTCGTCGAGATCCTGGGGCGCCGTATGATCGGACGAGCGAGCCGGCAGGGTCGCCGGTCGCGTCAAACCGTGCAGAGCGGCGTGCAATCTCACCGTCCGTCGTGATCGCCAGCGAGCCATGGAAACGCCCTACCTCAGATGATTCAGTCGAGAAATTGGGAATTGGTTGGGGAACGCTAGACCGGTTCCGCGCCTTCATCCTCGTCAGCGAGCGCGTCGTCTCCACCGGACGGCGCCGAGTTCAGCTCTTCATAGACTTCGTCGAGCCACCGCCCGGCGCAGCCCAGCACTTCTCGCACCAAGGGCTCTGGCTGTCCCGTCCGCTTCATCGTCCACTGAGAAACGTATTCCAGAAGCGCATCGCGTTCGAACTGGCGCGTCGATTGCGTCGCGAGCGCGGTCAGCTCGCCGAGGCCCGTCTTCAAGATATCGCCCACCGTATCCCGGGCATAGGAAGTGCTGGCGGTGACGTACTGGATGGCGCGGTTGAGTTCCTGTTCCGTCATGGTCTGTTCTGTGAGAATTCTCACATCCGCCGCAGGCGCTGTCAACGAACCGGATCGCATGTTCGGGCTCCGGGATGCCAAGGCCACATGGTAGTATGACCGGCTCGTAGCCTTGCTTGAGGAAGGAGCACCCATGACTGTTCGCAATACCGCCGTTCGTCCACCCCGTTCCACCGTCTCCCCCGTCCCGGACCGCTGGACCCTCGAGGACTTGGCCCGGCGCCCCGTCGAGGAATTGGACGCGCATGTGGCCGAGTTGGAGCGCACCGTCTCGGCAATCGAAGCAGCCAGAGCAGACCTGTCGCCGTCGATACCCAGTGCCCGTTTCCTCGAGGTGCTGGCGCTCAGCGAACGGTTTACGGAAGGCGCTACCCGCCTTGGGGCGTTTGCCTACCTCTGGTTTTCCGAAGATACGAAGCGCCCCGAGTCACGTGCCTTCAAGAGCCGGATCGAGGAGCGCTTGACCGCGCTTCACAACCGCCTGCTGTTCCTCGAGCTATGGTGGCAAGGTGTCGACGAAGCCAATGCCCAGCGTCTCATGGCGGATGCCGGTGACTTGCGGTACTACCTGGAGACCATTCGACGATTCAAGCCACACACGCTGACCGAGCCGGAGGAAAGGATCATCAATGTGAAGAACGTTACGGGGCGCAGCGCCATCAATACGCTGTACGACGTCATGACCAACGGCTTTACGTTCACCATCCAGGTGGACGGCAGAAAACGAACGGTGAATCGAGAAGGATTGATGGCGTACGTACGGCATCAGAAAGGCTTCGTTCGCCGGGCAGCCTATACGGAACTCTATCGCGTGTTTTTTGCACAGCGCGACCTCTTAGGCGAGATGTACAAAGCGTTGGTCAACGATTGGAAGGCGGAAAACGTCGGGTTGCGCCATTTCGCCTCGCCGATCGCCAGCCGAAACCTGGGGAACGACGTCCCGGATGAGGCCGTTGACGTGCTGCTTGCCGTGTGCGCCAAGAATGCCGGCGTGTTTCAGCGCTATTTCAGGCTGAAGGCAAGAATCTGCCGCATCCCATCCATGAGCCGGTATCATCTCTATGCGCCGCACCGAACGGAGACCAAGAAATACCGCTATGCCGACGCCGTGCGCATGGTGCTCGACGCCTACCGCGGGTTTTCGCCGCAATTGGCTGATCTGGCCCAGCAGGTCTTTGCGGACCGGCACATCGACGGTCCAACCCGACCAGGAAAACTGGGAGGTGCCTACTGCTACAGCGTCGTGCCCGGCATGACACCGTATGTAATGTTGAACTTCACCGGGGAGGCGCGGGATATCGCGACGATGGCGCACGAACTCGGCCATGCCGTCCATGCCATGCTGGCAAAGGACCATTCGGTCTTCACGTTCCACTCCACCTTGCCACTGGCTGAGACCGCGTCCGTCTTCGGCGAGCGCATTCTGTCCGACTCGCTCATGTCGCAGGAAAAGAACAGGGCCGTTCGACAAGGCTTGCTCCTGAGCCAACTCGACGACATGTACGCCACGGTACTTCGCCAAGCCTACTTCGTCCGATTCGAAACGCAGGCTCATCAGATGATCGCTGAGGGCTCCACCCCCGATCAGCTTGCAAAGGCTTACCTGGCAGAACTCCGACAGCAATTTGGGAAAGCCGTCCATGTCCCGGAGGAATTTCAATGGGAATGGCTCACCATCCCGCATCTCTATGCCAGTCCCTTCTATTGTTACGCGTACAGTTTCGGCAACTTACTGGTGCTGGCCCTCTACCGAATGTATCGGGAACAAGGGCCGGCGTTCGTCCCCAAGTACATCGACATGCTGGCTGCAGGCGGCTCGCGGCCCCCACAGGAGATCCTCGCCAAACTCGGCGTCGACATGAGGTCGGCGGCGTTTTGGCAATCGGGTTTTGACCAGATCCGCGAGATGGTAGACCAACTGGAAGAGACGATGGCCTAACGCGCTGTCGCGAGAGACACCCCTTCGATCACATTCCGCGTGGTGGGGCTTGACAGAGGTATGAACCAATGGCATAATGAGAATGCTTCTCATAATCGAACACAACATTACCTGGCATGTACGTCTGTCTCTGCAACGGAATCACGGAATCGGAAGTGCGGGAGGCCGGTCGTGCCGGTTGCCTTACCCCCTGCCAACTGAAATCAAGATTCGGGTTGAAGAACAACGGCTGCTGCGGCCGTTGCGCGAAGAATATTCAGGAACTCGTCGAAATCGCCTCTCAAGGCGCCTCCACCTCCTGCCCGGCCGAGTGCTGAACTCCGAGCGGCCGACCTGCCTGACAATGTCGCTGAGTCGAGATTCTTACTGAGAGAGGCGCGGCTGGAGGAGGGCGGCGACTTCGGCCACCCGACGGCCGAGTGCTTCGGCATGGGTGAGTTCGTCTGCATCGATGCCGGGGCTGTTCCCCTCCGTGGTGGCTGACGCACCGAATGCTCCGCCGGCGCTTACGACGATCATTTGATTGCCCAACATGGCGGCAAGAATAGTCAGCATGGTCAGTTCCTTGCCGCTGGAGATTTGTCCGCCGGTGGCGAAGGCGGCCCCCACCTTGTTTCTCATCCTGAATTCCGGAAAGACTCCGAATTTGAATTGCCAGTTGTCGAAGAATGTTTTGATTTCGCCGGACATGTTCGACCAATAGACCGGCGAGCCCACGACCAGGGCATCCGCGGCAAATAACTCCTCGCCGGTGACCTCTCCTGCCCGCTTCAGCTTGACGCTGGTCCCGGGTACGCTGCGTGCCCCTTTCGCCACTGCCTCGGCCATTTTCTCGGTATTGCCGGTCAAGGAATGATAGGCAATGAGCACCTTTACCGCAGCAGGTGGCTCGTCCGCACCGAAAGCCGCCGACGAACCTAGTACGAAAACAATGGAAGCAACAAGGCAACGCGAACGGGGGGCGAAACCAGAAGGAATCCGCATGGGATGACAGGCAAGGACCGAGTTGCGAACTATCGCCGGAACGTTTCCTCCTCCAAATGCTCTTCAACTGACACTTCCGTCAAAGTTCCCCGGTAGTCGCAACGATGGCACCGAATGCGCCATTCCTCCATCCATTTTTCCTGCACGTAGGACTGCCGGCACTTTGGACAGACAAACACGCCCTTTTTGTAGAGTACTCGACGCTTTTCTTGCATGATGCCTCCTCAACTGCAAGCCGAGGATCGCATACGGCCTTGCGGGATTGCAAGGTGCCCATGACGGGCCCATCTCACCCTCAAGGCCGTTCCTTGACTCACACCGAGAGGCATCGTTACCATGCCGCCATGCGCGTTGTTTTGGCCATCCTCAGCACCGCCCTTTTCGCTGCGGTGGCACTCGCAGAGCCCACACAGCGCGTCTCCGATGCTCGGCTAGTTCCAATCCAGACGCCGGCCGGCATCACGATTCAAGCGGAAATCGCCGACACGCCTCAAAAGCGGGCCACGGGTCTCATGTACAGGGATCAACTCAAGAAAGATCACGGGATGCTGTTTGTCTTCCAAGAACCGCAGGCCTGGACGTTTTGGATGAAGAACACGAAGATCCCCCTCGATTTGATCTGGCTGGACGACAAGAAGCGGGTCATTTACATCGAACGGAACGTGCCGATCTGCACCCGGACAGACGAGAGCTGCCCGCAGTACCGGCCAAATGATAATGCCATGTTCGTGCTGGAGATCGCCGGCGGCACGGTCGACGGCTATAAGATCGAGAGAGGATCGAAACTGCAGTTCAACTCGCCACCCGCCCCATCGCGTTAGAACTCACGATCTCTCCTGCCAGGCTCGTATGCGGCGCGCCGTGATCACGCCGTCCACTCGTTCGATAGCCTTGAGCACCCGGCTCAAATGCGCCGTATCGGCGATTTCCACCACAAAATCGAGTTCCGCCTTGCGATCTTCGCGGGTCATGATTTCGGCTCGGCTGATGTTCGCGTGACAGCCTGCGATGGCCGATGAGACATTGGCCAAGACGCCAGGCTTGTCCACCGCGATGACGGCAATCTTCACCGCATGCTGGCTGGGCGTCGTCGTGTCCCATTCCACTTCCACCAGGCGGGCCCGATCGTAGTCCAGTGCCTCCAGATTGGGGCAGTCCACGGAATGGATCGTCAAGCCGCGCCCCCTCGTGATGTACCCGAGGATGCGGTCGCCGGGCACGGGATTGCAGCAGCGCGACAATTGCATGAGCAGATCCCGCGCACCCTTGACACGAACGCCTTTTTCCTCTGTCCGGCTCGGCGGCTTAGCTGGCGGGGCTTCAGGCGCAGCGGGCGCCCCGACGGCCGGGGCCACGAGTTTGCCAACGATTTGCGCCGTGCCGATGTGACCGTACCCCACCGCGGCCGCAAGTTCGTCGGGGTTCTCGAATCCGGCTTGACGCGAGACCTCGAGCATCTGGTCGGATTTGAAGACTTGCGCGGGAGCCAATCCATGGCGCCGAAGTTCGGATTCGAGAAGGCGTCTGCCAATCTCAATGCTGCGCTTCTGTTCTTCGGCCTTGATCCAATGCTTGATCTTGGTCTTGGCCCGCGAGGTGCGGACGAACTTGAGCCAGTCCTTGTGGGGCGTCTGGTTGGGGGAGGTCAGGATCTCTACCGTGTCTCCGCTCTCCATCTGGTGCTTCAGCGGGACGATCTTGCCATTCACTTTGGCGCCGACGCAGTGATCGCCCACCTCTGTATGGATCGCATAGGCGAAGTCGACCGGCGTCGCTCCTTTAGGCAGCTCCTTGACGGCACCCTTGGGGGTGAACACATAGACGACATCGTGGAAGAGCTCCAGCTTCACCGAATCCATAAACTGCCGGTTGTCCGGCAGGTCTTTCTGCCATTCGATGAACTGGCGAAGCCATCCGAACGCCTTGCTGTCCTTGTCGTCAACGCGCCCTTCTTCTTTGTACTTCCAATGGGCCGCGATGCCGTACTCAGCCACCCGGTGCATATCTTCGGTTCGGATCTGAAACTCTACGTGTTCGCCCTTCGGACCGACGACGGTCGTGTGGAGGGATTGATAGAGATTCGATTTCGGGATAGCGATATAGTCCTTGAACCGTCCTGGGATGGGGCGCCACAGGGAATGAATGACTCCCAGTAGGGCATAGCAGTTCATCTTCGTGTCGGTGATGATCCGCAGCGCGGTCAGGTCGTACACCTCTTCAAACGAAATCGACTGCTTGTTCATTTTCTGATAGATGCCGTACAGATGCTTCGGCCGTCCGTACACTTTCCCGGGCAAACCGGCTTCGGCCAGGGCCTTTTCCACCAGTGAGCTGACCTCCTGGATATATTGCTGCCGGTCCTCGTCCCGCTTCGCCACGCGCACCCGCAACATCTCATAGACGTCCGGCTTCAGATGTTTCAGGCAGAGGTCTTCCAATTCGTTCTTCACCCAGCCGATCCCGATTCGATTGGCGAGGGGGGCATAAATTTCAAGTGTTTCCTGGGCGATTTCCTGCCGTTTCGCTTCGCTCAAATGCTCCAAGGTACGCATGTTATGAAGACGGTCGGCCAGCTTAATGATGACGACGCGGATATCGTCCGCCATCGACAGCACCATCTTCCGGAAGTTCTCTGCCTGCTTTTCTTCAGAGCTCTTGAACGTGATCTTGCCGATCTTCGTCACCCCATCGACGAGATGGACCACTTCCTTTCCGAATTCCCGCTCGAGCTCATCGGCGGTGGCCACCGTATCTTCCAGGGTATCGTGCAGCAGACCCGCCACGACCGCCGTGACGTCGGTCTTCAAGGACGTCAGCACGCCCGCGACGGCGACCGGATGTTTGACATAGGGTTCGCCCGATCGTCGCTTCTGTCCGGCGTGAGCCTGGGCCGAAAACTCGTACGCTTTGCGCACCAGTCCCAGATCGGCGTCCGGCTGATAGCTCCGGAGGCGGCCGATCAACTCGTCGATGTCCGTCACGGTTTCGTAGACCATCGTCTTACTCGGGACCCGCCGGTCGCATGTCACGAATTCGAAGTTGTATCCGATTATAGCCGTTCCAATGATTCAGCTCTGGAGTACACGCGAGATCGACCGGCCGGCCCAGGGAAATCCCTTGCTCTTCCAGCGACTTCATCCCGAACCCAATTCCGTCAAAGGGGAGGGATCGGCCCTGCCGCACCGTCACTTTCAAGTGCTTCTCCCCGACGACTCGGGCCTGTACGATCTCCAAGCGACGAAGGGCAAAGGTGGGTTCAGGGTTGCCCGCTCCAAACGGATGCAGGCTGCCGATCTCGTGAAGTAACTGCAACGTGATGTCCTCCAAACGGACTTCCGAATCGAGATGGAGCGTCGGAACGTACGCCCGTTCCTGGATCCAAGCTGCGGCAACCGCTGCGAACCGTTTTGCCAGGGCTGGCACATCGGCTTCCCGGACTGTGACTCCGGCTGCGCTTGGGTGGCCCCCGAACGCGACTAGATGATCGCGGCAGACCGTCAGCGCCTGGTACAAATCAAATCCGCCAACGGTCCTCGCAGACCCTTTGCCAATGCCGTCTTTATCCACCGCAATCACCAGCGTGGGCCGGTGAAACCGCTCCATCAGGCGTGCCGCCACAATGCCGACCACTCCAGGATGCCATCCTCGAGAGGCGAGAACGATGCCCCCCGGGAGACCGCCCGACTCCACCTGCACGACGGCTTCGCGCATCGTGTCCGCTTCGAGCTGCTGACGGAACCGGTTTAACTGCTCCAACTCCTCCGCCAACCGCTTGGCTTCAGACCCCGATTCCGTCGTCAACAGCCGCACGCCTTTGATCGCATCATCCAAACGTCCGGCCGCATTGAGCCGCGGCCCCAATTTGAACGCGATGGTGTCGGCCGAACATTCCCGCGTGATCCCCGCCACCTGCTTCAGCGCCCGTAGCCCGCATCGGGCGCCGCGCGAGATCTGGGCGAGCCCCTCTCTCACGAACAGACGATTTTCATCCTGCAGCGGCACCACGTCGGCGATAGTGGCTAAGGCGACGAGATCCAACAGGGACTCCAAAGGCACCGCGCCAGCCCCGTGCTTCATCTGATATGCCTGCGCGACCTTGTATGCCAAGCCGCCGGAGCAGAGCCCTCGAAAGGGGTATCGCGCATCGCGGCGATGCGGATTCATAACCGCCAACGCGGGCGGCAGATGCTCGTCGCTGTGATGGTGGTCGGTGACAAGCACGTCCATCCCAAGTTGATTCGCCAAGGCGATCTCTCGATGGGACGTCGTTCCGCAATCGGAGGTGACCAGCAGGGTGACTCCATCCCCGGCCAGTTGCCGAACGGCTGCCTCGTTCAACCCATACCCCTCCCGCAGGCGATGAGGCACATACGCTTGGAGCGACGCTCCCAGCCCGCTGAAGAAAGACAGGTAAATGCTGGTGGCCGACATGCCATCGACATCGTAATCCCCGTAGAAACACACCCGTTCGCGCCGCGCCATGGCTTCATGGAGGCGATCGACCGCGCGATCCATGTCGGGAATCAAGAAGGGATCATGGGGCCGAGCCGGCGACAACCACGCCGCCGCCTCATCAAGGGTCGTCACGCCTCGTCCCAGCAGCAATGAGGCGGTGGCGGAAGAGATCGACAGCGCCTGCGCGAGCACCCCTTGTTGGATGGGGTCGATCGGGCGGAAGACCCACAGCTTGGACTTCATCCGTGCCTCTCGACGGGCCTCTGGCCGGGACGGGAACTTAAGTCTTCGGGATTACGCAGAAATGATCGGAAATGGTAATGGGTCCGCCCGTCGTTGTCAAACAAACCGGAGCGGCAACGGAGTAAACAGTGCGGAAAAACTGAGCAAAAAGTGGGAGTGATCGGATGCAGGCACGCGGGCCGGGGAATGCAAGCGATTCGCTCGCTATTCCCCTCCCTTTTGGACGTAGTTCTTTACAAATTCTTCCGCATTCTTTTCCAACACATCATCAATTTCGTCCACGAGCTTGTCGATGTCTTCTTTTATCTTCTTGCCGGCCTCGACGACCTTCGGATTGGCTTTGACCTCTTCCTTGGACTGCGGCTCTCGCTTGACGTCCTGCTTGCGTTCTTGCTTCTCCATTCGAGCACCTCCCGTGATCCTGGGGAACTCTCGTGGGTCACGCGCGATCGTTGAGATCACCATACCCCAGCGCTCGCGAAGCCGTCAAGCGAACCGTATCAACGGATTGCAGCCCCGCCCACCATTTGTTAGCGGGCGATGAATGAGACGATGAGCAGCGCCACGATGTTGATCACCTTGATCATCGGATTGACGGCCGGACCCGCCGTGTCCTTGTAGGGGTCGCCGACCGTGTCCCCCGTCACCGCCGCCTTGTGGGTCTCAGACCCTTTCTTACCTTGCTCCTCGATAAACTTTTTCGCGTTGTCCCAGGCGCCGCCCCCGCTCGTCATCGAGATCGCGACGAACAATCCGGTGACGATGCTACCCACTAAGACGCCGCCCAGCGCTTGAGGTCCGAGGATGATGCCGACGATCAGGGGAGAGACGACCGGAATGAGGCCGGGGATCATCATCTTCTGAATCGCCGCCTGAGTCACGATATCCACACAGGTTCCGTACTCCGGTTTGCCGGTGCCTTCCATGATGCCCTTGATGGTCCTGAACTGCCGGCGCACCTCTTCGACCACCAACCCTCCCGCCTCACCGACGGCCCTCATGCACAGCGCCCCGAACAAGAATGGCAGCATGCCGCCGAGGAACAGCCCGACCAACACCCTCGGATCGGCCAATTCAAAGGCCGCCAGGGACGCATTATGAGCCGCCACTTCGCGCGAGTACTCGGCGAAGAGCACCACGGCCGCCAATCCAGCCGACCCGATGGCGTAGCCTTTCGTGACGGCCTTGGTGGTGTTGCCCACTGCGTCGAGGGGATCGGTGATGTCACGCACTTCCTTGCCCAAATGCGACATCTCGGCGATGCCGCCGGCGTTGTCCGTAATGGGGCCAAACGCATCGATGGCGACCACGATGCCGGCCATCGACAACATCGACACGGCTGCGACTGCGACACCGTACAGACCGCCCGACTCGGCGCCGCCGCAGATCCAGTAGCTTCCCAGAATGGCCGCAGCAATCACGACCACCGGCGCGGCGGTCGCCTGCATGCCGACCGCCAACCCGGCGATGATGTTCGTCGCATGTCCCGTTTCGCTCGCCTTGGCAATGTCCTTCACGGGCGCATAGCTTTTGGACGTGTAGTAGTCCGTGATGAAGACCAGCGCCAGCGTCACCGCGAGTCCCACCAGGGACGCCACGTAGTAATTGAACCCGCTCACGCCACCGACGCCCTCCATGATCATATTGGTCACGGGAAAGAAGGCGACGGCGGCGATGCCGCCCGCGACAAACAGCCCCTTGTAAAGGGCCGGCATGATGTCACCTCCCGGACTGACCTTCACAAAGAGAATGCCGAGGATCGTCGCGAAAATCGTCACCCCGCCGAGAGCCAAGGGATAGAGGATCGGGGCCGTCGCCCCTTTGAACATCGTGTAAGCCAGCACCATGGCGGCTACCGTCGTGACGGCATACGTTTCAAACAAGTCGGCGGCCATCCCGGCGCAATCGCCAACGTTGTCGCCGACATTGTCCGCGATGACGGCCGGATTGCGCGGGTCGTCCTCGGGGATCCCGGCTTCCACTTTTCCCACCAAGTCCGCGCCGACGTCTGCGGCTTTGGTATAAATGCCGCCTCCCACACGGGCAAAGACCGAGATCAAGCTGCCCCCGAAACCAAGACTCAGCAGGGCGTGGATGGCCTTCTCCTGACCGGCGATGGACTGCGCGACCACGTAGAACGCCGTGATGGCCAAGAGCCCGAGCCCAATCAACAACAAACCTGTCACGGCGCCGCCGCGAAAGGCCACCGTCAAGGCAGCATTCATGCCTTGATGTGCAGCCTGGGCCGTGCGCACATTGGCCCGGACCGCGATGATCATGCCGACATATCCGGCGATCGCCGACGCGCCTGCCCCGACCAGAAAGCCGATCGCCGTCAGAAGCCCGAACTTGTCCGAGACGGCACCCGCCGCCGCCAGAACGACGAACAGCACCGCCGCCACGACGCCGACCGTCTTATACTGGCGATTCATGTAGGCCCCGGCCCCTTCCTGAATCGCTTTGGCAATCTCCTGCATCTTCGCATTACCGGCGTCGAGCCTGAACACCCACATCGCGAGATAGAGGCCGTAACCGATGCCGGTCACGGCCGCAATCAACGCAAAGAGCACAATCGCTGAATCGCTCACGGGATATCCTCCTCAAGAGTTGAACTGCTGAATGGCACCGACTGAAACCCACAGGCGGGCTCAGCCTGACGCCGTCGATCTTCTGTCACACGGTTCCCCGAGGTTTCAACCCATCGAAAGTGCGAACATCAACGGGAAACAAGGGCGTGGTGCAGAGGGCGCAGCTAAATCCCCGAAAAACGGGGCCATTCTATACATGGGACCTGTGAGGATCAAGCCGAAAACGGACCGGGCGCGGTGAGCGTTGGGGATTTGCCGGAGCGAGACGACTTTGTTATAGTCCGCGACGGAGGGCGTGGTGGGGCTCGAACCCAACTACATCGTCGTGGAGGGCCAGAACTTCAGCAAGACAAAGCTGGCGCTGGATAATCACGTCTACAAGAACTGCCAGATTGATGACTGCGACCTTTACTACAGCGGCGGTCAGTACGAACTCCTGGACACGCACATTACCAATTCCCGACTGATCCTGAACCATCCGGCCAAGGGCATTTACAATGCCCTGCAGATCTTCAAGATGAAGTCTCCTGGATCTCGTATCATCTTCGAATAACCTCGGCCTTCTCAGCCACGGACCGCGGTCCTCGCTGATTCAGCGCAACCAAGGCTGCCACCTCGGCTGCAGCTCGCAGGCCGCTTTCCACCGCGCCGTTCATGTAGCCCTGCCAATTCACGCTCGTGTGTTCTCCAGCGAACAGCACGCGGCCGTGCGGGCGCGCAAGCCATTCGCGCAGGGACGGATCAAATCCCGAGTCGAAAAAGGCATACCCGCCCCGCACCCATGGATCGTCTTCCCACGTCATCAGACGACTATGTAGAAGACGCGCGGAGCCGACACCCAGCCACCGAAGCGACCCGACGAGCGCATCGACACCTTCCTGCGCCACAAGTTTTCGGCAGTCTTCGCTGGCCTGCCCGCCGGCCATCAACGTCACGATCCCAGCCCGGCCCGGCTGCTCCTCGTTCGCGTCCCACACGGCGCCGGTCGGACCATCGGTGCCAAACGCCCAGGCACGGCCTCGCTTGCGCCAAAACGTTCGATCGAATTGCAGCACCGCCTTGGTGACCCGTCCATACTTGAGGGCATGAAACGCCCGCCATTGAACTGGCGGCGGCGCTGGCCGCATATCCATTCCTCTCAGCATCGTCGCGGGCACCGCTAGGATGGCATACTGGCCCTTGATCGAACTTGCCCCGCTGGATGTTTCGACGGCGACTCGAACGCCATTTTTATCCTGCATGACGGATTGCGCCACCGCCCTCACGTGCACTTCTTCGCCGAGGGAACGGGCCAGCGCCAAGGGCAGCTGATCATTGCCCCCTTGAATCCGGTACATTTTCCCCTGGCCGGACGCCTCGGAAGCCAGTTGATCTACCAGCGCCAGGAGAGAGAGGTCTTCAGGATCGGCCAGAAAAAATCCCCGGAGGCCTCGAGCCGCTGCCCGGACGTCGGGCGCGGCCTGCACGTCGTCTAACCAGCGCGCCACCGAGACAGCCGCCAACAGCCGAGCGATCGGTCCGTCCCACCGTTTGTCCGCCATGCGGTAGGCGGTGATCTGTGGCTCGAGCAGACGGGCAAGGCAGCCCCAGGGCGCCTCATGAACCGTCGGTCGGCCGCGGCTACCGGTCCCCTTATACCGTATAAAGGCAAATCCGTGCCTAAGAATAGGCGCGAGTGTCAACCCATGACGCGCGGCCAGTTTCTGGATCGTCTGCTGCCCCTCGTCAATAAAGTCCCCTCCCGCTTCGGCATGCTGGCCTTCCGCAAAGGCCCCTCGCAGAGTCCGGACGCGGCCGCCGACCCGGTCCTGGGCTTCGATCACCGTGACCCGGGCCCCGTCCGCTTTCAGTTGCGTAGCCGCGGCCAGGCCCGCCAAACCGGCCCCCACCACGATGACCTTGATGCCGTGCAGTGTGCCGCTCATGGGCGATTCAGCGTACCAGGCCTGCCAGGGGCACACTACCGTTGGTTCCCCTAGCGCGGCAGGGTGGCAGACTATTTGAGGGGGATATTCTCCGTCCGCTTCACGATTTCAATCGGTTGGAAGACCGGATCTTGGGATCCCTTAGCTGATTCGGCCTCAACACGTTGCAGAAAAGAGGGGGGGCCTGAGATGGGGGCATAGTTGAGGGTCACTTCGACATCGAAGGTCCGGGTGTCTTTGGGGGTCGGGAACGTGAATACTTCCTCCCGGACCTCCTCCGGCTTCAGGACGGTGTCTTCCAAGACTTTCACTGCCTCGAAGTCGAACACCGTTTTTTGCCCTTTGGCATCGGCGTACGTCCGGCCATAAACCCGTTTATCCGTGAACACGGTCTTGAGGTTCTTCCCTTTGATATCCAACTCCAGTACCACGCTCGCCCATCCGGGATGGGTCGTCGGCAGATTGTGCGGCACGAGGCTCTGCACCTTGACAAGGACCGTCGTCTTGTCGCCTTCGATGTTCGTTTGCACGTCCAGCTTCGCCGCTTCCTGCCGCAGCTTGCCGATACGACCGGGGAACGTATGGTTGGCGATTTTCCGCTTTCTTTCCCCGTTGGCCGACTCACCGACCTGCTCCGGCATGTGGCAGGTCTGGCATTCTTTGCCGGACTTCACGGCCTGGCTCTGATCCCAATTCCCCAAGAGATCGTTGGCCTTCCCGAGGTTCGCCGCCGACGGCACGGACTGATGGCAGTTGAGGCACAGATCCGATTTCCTGAACAGATCGAGTTCCATCGAATGATGGGCAAGATTCGATACATAGTCCTTGTACGGCCCGTACAGCGTCTTGTTGCCCAACTCGTACTTCGGCTCGGGCGGGTGTTTGGCTCGGTCCACCTGCTTGATCAGATGGCACTGCGCGCAGGCGACGCCGTCCAACGAAGGGTCGCCGGCCTTCGCCTGGTCAATGAAGAGTTGGGCGTGATCCGGAAACTCGCGCACGTGCGGAGCATGGCAGCGGAAGCACAGCGCCTTGTCCTTGGCTGCCGCAGAATTCAAATAGGCGTCCAAGGACGCCCGGAATGCGGGCGAATGAATCGATCGGGACAGAGGTGAGGTCTCCCATTCCTCGAATACCCGCTCATGGCACCGCTTGCATTTGTTGGAATTGGGAAAGACCTTCTCAATGGCCGCCTGGGGTTTATTGCCTTGCGCCAGCGTGGGCGCAGGTTCTCCCATGGCGAATAGCAGGGCCGCCGCTACGCTAGCCGTCCCCATCACCGCTGCAACTACTCGACGTTGCCCCAAGGTGACTGCCCTTTCCTGGTGACTGCCCTTTTCCTACAGTGACTTCGCTCGATACGTCAGCATGCGCGGCTGCGTATACTCTGTGATGATTTTCTTCGCCTCGTCCCGTTCCTTATCGGTCGCCAGGGTGCCCAGGTACTTGGCCTCCAGCCCGGGCTCGGGAGACGGAATCAAGGCATAACTCAGCACGGCCTCCACCGTGGCCGCCTCCGCCCCAGCCGGCACACCGAGGGCGAAGGGCACTTTGCGGGTATGGCCGCCCTTGATGAATGGATCGGGAATAGGCCCGCGTAGGATCTTGTCGTACGGCAAGCCGAAATACTTTCGTTCATCGGCAAGCACCTTTCCCTTGGCGTCCTTGACCGTCACGGTCAAATAAAACTGCTTCAGTACCGGATCGCCGTCCGGAAAACTGTGCGGTAAACTGCCGATCTTGACCAGCGCAGTGCCTTCGATGGTGCCGGCGGATTTCGCGACATCGAGATCGACCCGAGGCATCCACTCGGCCTGCAAGTTGCGATTCTTCAACAGCGTACCCGGGATGACGACTCCACGGAACCAATGGCGTCCGATGGCGCGCGTCATGGCACCCCGCTTGGACGTGGAACTGCCGGTGGACGGTTCCATATGGCAGTCCTGACACACCGTGCCTTGGAGGATCTCACCGGGTAGTTCCTGTTGGGTCACGTCGCGGACCTTGTCGAAATGGCAGGACGCGCAAAAATTGGCGCCCCGAAACAGATCGGACTGGGCCGCCTGATGGACGAGGTTCTCTTCCGGATCGGCATAGGGGCCAAAGAGCGTGTTGCCGGGGTGGAGCTTGAACGTCGGCGGCGGAGCGGGCGTCTTTTCCACGGAACCGATGAGATGGCAGGATGCGCACCCGATGCCTTCAATTTGCGGCTTCCCCGCCAGAATGTGAGACGCGATCTTCTCCGCATGCTGGGGGAATACCGTCGCAGCGGGCACGTGGCACGACAGACAGCGGCGGCGTTCTTCGGACGTGGGATTGGTCTGCATCCACAGCCCCAAGACCGTCCGAAATACCGGCGATTCCGACGACGTGCCATGCAGCAGCGCGGCGTCCACCCGTCCGAACGTCTTGAGATCCGGCGTCTGCTCGCGCATGCCCTTCCACTCTTCGTAGTGGCGATCGTGGCACTGTTTGCAATCCTCGGACGGAATGAACACTTTCTCGATTTCTTCGACCCAATCAGCCGGTTTCTGACCATCCGCTTTCTGGGCGATCGCGCGTTCGTGGTACAGGGCGTCGACGCCCACCGCGACCGACACCATCACAACCGCCACGAGAGCCCTGAGCCAGGTCATGCTTGATCAGTCCCGCTTGCACCCGACGAAATGGAAATTGACCCCCCATCCCACCGGATCGCCTGGGTCGGCGGGTTCGTACGTGCCCACCGTGAAGTTACATTCCTTCATGGCCTTCTTGATCGCCACGCCGAAATCGATCATGTTCCGAATTTCGTGTTTGTCCACTTCCTTGATCACGGAACGCACCTTGATGCCGGCATAATCGGCGCGCGAGTTGCCGATCACCTCGAACACCGCAACGCCTTGCGGTCGCTGCAGTTTCAGTTCCTTTTGAATTTCCTCGTCCACCGGTCCCACCACGATGCCGAATTCCTCACCCAGCTGAGCCGCTTCCTCCTCGGTCATGCCGTTCGCAGATTCGGCATTCGCCTTCACCGTCATGCTCGCCCAGAGGCAGCAGAGGCTTAACGCCCACGCCGCAGCCATCCGGTACGGCACCACCCGCCTGCTGAGTTCTCCGTCGCGGCTTCTCATCGGCTAAATTCTTGCCACTGGATCAATGGACAATTGAAACCAGGGTGCGACGGCTTTCTGACCGTTGCGCTCCTTGTTTTCGCCGTTCCAGACGGCAAAGGAAATCGTTTGCACCCGACCTGGAATAAGCTTCGCCTCGTTCTCCTGCTCTTCGCTGGCAAGCGGCCGGCGCATGACCACGTGCCAGACCCCGTCTTTCCAGTAGGCCTTGCCCTGCACGCGACCCTGTTTCTCCTTGGTGGTCAGCGTGCTGAAACCGCCTCCGATCAGATCCTCAACCGAGGACACCCGCCGGGGAATCACTTCGAACGTTCGGACGCCGCCCTCTTTCTTCTCGGACTGCCGGGCCGCTCGGCGATCGATATCGCTCTGCCAGTCGGCCTTCCAATGCCAAATATTGATGTAATGATCCAGTTGCCCCATGCAGAAAAACGCCGGGGCGTCACCCAGCGGCAGGCCGATGGCCACTCCGTCGCGGAAGGTGCCGGGAGTCAGTCTGTCGTTCTTGGTATTGTCCTGCCACTCGAGAAGAAACGCGATGTCCGTCCCATTGTGAACGGACCGAACGACCAAGGCTCTCGCGGTGGGCTCTGGCCAGACCGGACGCGTAATCACCTGTCCGCTCAGCGGCAGCGTCAAGGGAGCGACCTTGCTCCAAGCCGGATCGTCAGGGGATTGAGGGAGATTGCCTTCGATCCAATGAGAGCGGATGATCATGCCCTCGGAGCTGACCAAGGGAACGCGCCATGCGCCAAGGAGACCCGCCGCCACCAGGAGGGTCGCAAGGAAGAAAAGGGGAGCAGGACGGGAACGGCCAAGGATCGTCATTCGCACCATGCAGTATTGCCGAGAACCACCTAGGCACACCCGAGTGGCTCAGAATACCACAAAATCCGTGCGAGACAAACGACGAGATAATGAGATCGTAGGATTACGGCAACTTCACTCGACGGATTTTGTTTTCTCCGCGCTCGCAAATATATAGGTGTCCCAGCGAATCCAATGCCAAGCCGACGGGCGAGTTGACCACGGCTTCGGTGGCCAGCAAGCCGTCGCCATGCTTCAGCGCACCGGCCGATTCCTTGGCGACGAAGCGCGCCGCTCCACACCCGCCCATGTTTTTATCCTCATAGCCGCTGTCGCCGTTGCCGGCGACCGTCGTGATGAGCCCCGTCACCGCATCCACGCGGCGGACCCGATGATTCATGGTGTCCGACACGTACATGTGGTCGGCCTGGTCGAACACCACCGCCTCCGGGGCGTGCAGCATGGCGCGGACCGCCGGTTTGTCGTCGCCGTCATACCCGTAGCGGCACACGCCTGCCACGGTGGAAATCACGCCCGTGCGGGCGTCGATCTTTCGGACGCGATTGCTGCCCTTGTCGACAAAATGCACGTCGCCCCGGCTGTTCACCGCGATCCCGACGACGTCGTACAAGCGCGCCTCCAGGGCAGGCTTGCCGTCGTCGAGGTACATCGACATGTCGAGCCCGTCTGAGCACACGGGCATGAGCCACCCGTGATCGTCGCTGAAATCGATGCCGATGGCGTCCCCGGACAAGACCACCAAGTTCCGTGCGACCAGCGGCTGCTCGCGGGCATCGTCCTCCGCCGACCAGGTGCCGGCGATCGTCGTGACGAGCCCCGTTCGAGGGTCATATCGGCGGATCTTATGCGCCTGCGTATCGGCGATATAGAGGAGATCCTCACGATCGAACGCAATGGCGGCGGGCCATGTGAGATTGATCTCCAACGCGGGACCATCGCCGTTGAAACCGTGTTGGCCGGTCCCGACGACGGTCGTGATGATGCCGGTGTCCTGATCGACCTTACGGATCCGGTTACTGCCGGAGTCGCAAATATAGAGATTGTTCTGAGAATCAAAGGCGACATCGAGTGGCAGATACAGCCCCGCCTCGCCGCATGGGCCATCGTCGCCGCTGTAGCATGTCTCGCCGATGCCGACGAAATTATGGACGGTCCCCTCTTGCAGATTGATCCGGCGGACTCGATCGGATCCCGACACGGCAAAGTACAACCACCGCTCCTCCTTATCGAGGGCCGCATGGTGTGGCAAGGGGATGCCGGCCTTGACGGCGCGCTTGCCGTCTCCCGTGCTGCGGGCCTTCCCGTTGCCCGCAAACGTCTCAATGTAGCCAGTGGCAAGCTGAAGTTCAGTATCCACGGTCCTCGGCGCCTCTGTCCGATGCGAGCCGATCACGCACGCGTGGCCGGTTGCACGGCCGCCGACGGTTCCACCGGAGCCGCCTGTGCCGGCGGGGGCGTAATGGCTTGCTGGGGCGCTGCGGCCGCCTGTTGCTGCGCCGCCTGCGCTTCCGCTTCAATTTGATCCGCTTCGTGAACGGACTTCTTGAAGCCTTTAATCGCCTTGCCCAAACCCTCGCCCAGCTGCGGCAGTTTGCCGGCGCCGAAAATGATCAACACGATCACGAGGATGAGGATGAGCTCGGTAAATCCAAGACTTCCAAACATGGTGCGCTCCTTCCTAAGAGGTAAATCAGGTCCCGGCACTTTCTTTGGCTTTTTTCGCGAACCGCTCCTTCAGCCGTTTGCGGGCTTCTTCGGCCTGCTCAAACATCTTGCATTTGTCGTACACGCTGATGAGATTGTAGTAGGCGAGCGGCTCATCCGGATTGTGCTCCACGGCGCTCTCCATCACCTTGATGGCAAGATCCGTTTTCTTGTGGCTGAGCGCGATTTCCATCAGCTTGAAACTGGACTCCAAGTGCTTGGGATCCAACTCGAGCGTGCGGAGATAACACTGAATGGCCATGTCGATGGTGTTGTAATCGGAAACTTGGGGATTATCGAGCTCGACATAGACGCTGGCCAAGTTGTACCAGGCGATGGGATCATCGGGCGTGATTTCGACGAGCCGCTCGTAGTAGTCCTTGGCCTCCATGTACCGCTTCTTGTCCGCGTACAGGCGACCAAGATTGAACAAGGCCAAGACGTCGTGCGGAAACACCTCCAACGCGTGCCGGAATTCCGCTTCGGCCTCGTCGGCCATGTTCTTCGTCGCATAAATCGTTCCGAGATTGGAATAGTACATCGCCAGCGAGCGGTTCATCTCCGCGCGCAACCCCTCCGCCATCTCAATCGACTTCTTGACCTCCGCGAGGGCATCATCCAACCGCCCCTTGCTGAAGTACAGCTCGCCCAATCGGCATCGAGCTTGGAAGTCATCAGGCTCCGTCGCGAGCAGCTTCTCGATCTCGGCAATTTCTTCGTCCGGTGACAGTGGCTGATCACCCGGGTCGACCGCCACGCCGGTCTGCGGTGTTTCTGTCGTCGGTTTCTGCGTCTCCATACATTCCACCTTGTTGCTAGATTGCCCTTATCCCTGCCCGGTAGCCAACGCTTCGGATGAGTGCATCAATGGATTACGTGCGGCCACGGGCTCGGCGACCACAGGCTTGGCCCGATCCAACGTCAACAGCATCACCCCCAGAATCACCATCAAGGTCAGATTGGAAAACAGCAAGGCATAGCCGGCCATGAACATGAGGCCAATGCCGTATCCCGCCACCCGTCCCATGGTAAGGAGTTTGATCACGGTGTATGCCCAACACAGCAAACCCGCCATGTAGAGGGCAAATGGCAGGTAGAACGTGTAGCCCATCCCGAACTGGAAGATCCATCCGATGCCCTGGGATGCCTGCCGAATACCGCTGGCTAACGCGGGATTGTAAAAGCTGAGGAGATAGTCGGTAAAGAGGAGCGTCGTAAAGATCACTCCGGCGGTTCCCCAGAACCATAGTGCCCGGGCCCGCTGGCGGCGGTTCCTCGTGCGTAATGAGAGACCGCGGCCATAGGCGACGAAGACGAGCATGCTCGCGAGCACCATCAACGCTTCGCCGGCACGATGAAACTCATACACCAGCGGCGGAGCCGCCACCGTGCCGGCCAAGCTATAGGCCGTTGAAAAAATCTGATAGTAAAGCCAGCCGGAAATGCCCAAGAAGTAGGTCACGCCAAGAGCGCGCTGTGCTCGAGAAGGATGGGTCGCCAGGTATTCCCACATGAACGCCGCCAAGGTGACGAAGGCCACGGCGTTATAGATGATCGATCCCAGCATGGCGGGCTGGACGAACAGGAATCCCACCGTCAGCATCAGAAGCAGCGCCGCTGAGACCGTCCCGATCTTCCCGGCAGGACTGGATTCCTGAAGCGCCGTTCGGTTGACCATCGTGACGATGAACCCCAGGAACAAGAGGATCGCCACGATGTTCAGCAACCAGGTGCCGACTTCAGTCAAGGCGGTGAACGTGGGCGTGATCCAGGGGTGGGATGCGGCCAGCTTGCTCAAATGCATACCCAGCCGCGACACCAGCCGGTACAAAACCAGCTCGAGAAACGCCGTCAAAACAACCAGCTTGACGGTGTACTCGAAGAGGGGCCCAAAGTCCCCGATTTTCCCGGTCAGCCGATCCCCTATCGTGGCGGCCTTGATCACTCCTTCTCCCCCTACAAAGCGCTCATTATAGCCGTCGCCAAAAAACGCGGTCAATGCAGCGGGTTGGACGCGAGCTTCACGTGCCGATCGGCTGCGGCGCTCGGCCGGCTTGCTCCTTCGCCTTGGCGATGTACAGAAGGCCGTCGGCCATCGAATAATTGAACGGGAGCTCGCAGACCACTTCGCTGACACGCTCGTAGACGTGCTGGTAGAGTCGTTCCGCCTGCTCCGGGGTCATACCCTCCTGCACCTCGTAGAAGAATCCCAAGCTCAAATCCTCTGCGGACGGACGCATGATGCGGCGGATTCCGTAGCCAGCGGGGTCGCTCATGATCGGGGCTTCTTTCTCCAGATCGAAGAGACACGGCTGACAGGAGAATCCGAACGACTCATGCAGCTTCTTGTTCTCGACGATGAAGTTCATCGTCTCCAGCGCTTCCTCTTCTTTCTCGGTGGGGAAGCCCACGATGATGTAGCAGTGAACGGCGATGCCGAGATCCACACAGTCGTCCGAAATGCGGCGCACCCATTCCTGCTTGATACCCTTCTTCATGAAATCCATCACCCGCTGGTTGAAGGACTCGAGGCCGAACACGATCTTCAGACATCCGGCGTCCCGCATGGAGCTCAGCAGTTCGCGCGTCAGATTCTTCTCGAACCGCATCTCGCAGGTCCACTTGACGTCGAGTCGCTTGTCGATCATCTGCTGGCAGAGCCGCTTCGTCGGCGAGAGGGCGAAGCACTCGTCGGTAAAGAAAAAGTACTGCGCCCCGTACCGTTGCTTCAGCCATTCCAGTTCTTCGACCGTCCGCCCCGGATCCTTCTGGCGGAAGTTCTGGTGATCCAGCGTCAAGGCGCAGAACGCACAGTCCTTGTAGTAACACCCGCGGGAGAATTGCACGGGCAGCACCGGCTCGGGCGAGAGATAGCGGCCGAGCGGAAAGCCATCATAATTGGGCGCCGGCAGCTGATTGACGTTTTCGGAATAGAACGGCTGGTTGACGACGATCTTGCCGTTCTGCCGGTAGATGAGATTCGGAACCTTGCTGTAGTCCTTCTTCCCAGCCAATTGATTGACGAGTTCCAGCAGCGCCGTTTCGCCTTCGAAGACCACGATGTCGTCGGCCAAGTCGAAGAGACTCGGACACCGCCGGATATTGTCCACCAGCCGCGTGAAGATACTGCCCCCAATCGTCACATGCAGATCCGGGGCCGCTTCCTTGATCAACCGGCACAAGGTCAGGCCGGGTATGATCTGGGACGTGGCCGTAATCGACACCCCGATGAGATCCGGTCGGTCTTGGACGATCGAGGACACGAAGCGATCGCGGAAGAGGGCGATATAGGGATTCTGCGCCTCATCCCGAATCACCTTCATGAGATCCTTCGAGGAATAAATCGAGTAATTGCTGAACTGGTTGTCCACGACCGTCAACCTCGTGGGGAAGTAGACGCTGGACACCATCTCGAGCCACTTGTCGATCAGGAAGAGGCTGCCGCGGTAGGCGTCAAGGTCGTAGAATCCCTCTCCGCGGAGGGTGTCTTTGGCCAGTTCCACGCGCTCGATGAGGTACGGAAATCGGTCGAGCGATTCCGTGACTCGGGTGTAATGTTCCCGGCTCCCTGGTCCCGTCGTCCCGGCTTGTGACCGCTCCAGTTCCCGCTGCTTGTCCAGCAGCCGCTGGTACACCTCCGCGCCGTAGGAGCGCGTCAGCACCCCGTCCAACAGTTCAATGCCCAGGTCTCTTTGGGACACGTTGGACACCCCGCCTTGATGCAGGAATCCGGTCAATGAGGGAAGACTCAGGTACGGTTGGGACGGGTGCCAGGTCGGAGGAAACAACAGCGAGACTTTCATGCAACCTCGCTTCTATCTACTTGAAAAAATCAGTGATTTTCGATCACCACCCTGTGGGTTATACACTCCCCGCTTTTGGAAATGCAACCCGCCAGGCATGGCACCCTGCCTCGTTCTGAAACGAGAAAGCCCCGGATTGGGCGTCACGAGGTGTGACGTAATCCGGGGCCTCTCTGTTTTCACCGCCGGGCGTCCCGTTCATGTCGGAACGCCGGCCTCTCCAAGGTCAGTTACAGTTTCAGCGTGAACCAGGTGGAGAGCGCCTTCATACCGTTACGCTCGATGTTGGCGCCGTCCCACACCGCGAAGGCGATGGGCACGGACATGCCGGTCTTGAACTGGGTGTCATTCGCATCACCGGTTTCCAGCGCGCGCTTGACGACCACACGCCAGGTCGGACCGGAGTAGGCGCCGCCCTTGACGGAACCAGCCGGCTCCCACACGCCATTGCCGATCACGTCCTGATGGGCTTGCGTCGTCAGCGTGCTGAACCCGTTTGCATTCAAGTCCTCAACCGAGCTCACACGAAGCGTCGGATCGGACATGATGTTGCCGGACCAAATGCCGGGGTTGAAGGGGCCAAGGCTCCGACCGATCCGATCCGGATAGGTCACACCGCCGGCCGGCTCTTCGAAGTAGTAGTCCCAGAAAATACCAGGGTATTGATCGTCCACGTCCCACAATCCGGCGCTATCCTTGCCCAGGTCCTTCTGCCATTCCGCGTTCCAACGCCAGATGTTGGTGGTTCCCCCCGACTGCCCCATGCACTGGAACGGGGGCGCACCGGAGGTGTTCACCGGGAACATGATGGCAACCTGATCGCGGAAATCCTGCGGACCGATCGTCGTATCGTTCTTCGTCTGATCGTTCCATTCCAGCCGCAACCCGACTTCCTTGCCGTTCGTCATGGCTTTCACGAACACGGACTTCACGGAAATATTCGGGTGCATCGGAGTGGTGATCAACTGGCCGCTCAGCGGAACCACGACGCCCGGCACGCTTTCCCAGATCGGGTTGGCGCCGTCCATGGGAATCGGGCCCTTCACGGTCTTCGCCGGGATCGTCACCGGCTGACTGACAGCCAAGGGTACCTGCCCCAACGTCAGCATGACGCCGACCACGAGGGCAGAGAGAAGAATGCCAAACACCAATTTCTTGTTGGTTGTCTGCACTACTCTCATACGACTAACCCCTCCTCTCGATTAAAAGATTAATAACAACAACGACTCAAAATGACTGCTCGCATGAAACTGAAATGAATGTCAGGAACCTACGCGTTCCCGACCGGCCCTCCCTCCTCCTTATCCTTTTCCTTCTCTTTCACGTCCATGAACGACTGCGCACCCACCTCGTTGAGGAGCATGCTCAGTTCGTTACCCTGGTCCTGGGCACCGCACTCATAGGTCTGACCCTCTGGGGAATTGAACGTGGCGGGACGATAATCCGTTTCGGTGTACGGCTGCGGCGTGACGCCCAAAAACGCGGTCTCAAATTCCATCCATTCGGCCGTCATGTCGGCCACGATTTTGAAAAGACCGGAATCGGCTTTCTTCGTCAACATGCGGCAGAACAGCGGCACCCATCGGCCGATGTGGTTCTTCACGAACTTTTTCTGCGCGTCCACCACAATCTGCGTCTTGTCGGCCCCATCGTGGCACCGGGAGTACGATTCCTTGTATGCCAAGAAATGCATGAATTCGAATTCCACGCTCAGATGGTCGAGCCGCTCGTGAATGTCCTTCGACAGCTCAACGCCGAAGGCCTTGTAGAAGCCGGCGATGTCGCCCATGACATGAGACTGCGCAAACACGTGATCGTTCCCGAACAGCGTCTCGTAGGGGGGGCAGTCCAACGTGATGACATTGCTGAAGACTCGCCTGTGCTCGGCTTGCAAGTCGGACAGTTGCCAGTTGACACATTCCGACGCGACCAGCTTCTCAACCTGCTCGACGTGCTTCTTGAGCGCGGCGATCTTTGCCTTCGCCCGATCTCCCCCATGTCCATCCAATGCGGCGTGCAGTGCATCAAGCGCTGCGCGCGCATCCTCGGCGAATTCACCGCATTGCAGATAGTCGAGAAATTCTTCATCTTCGGGATACAGCATGCTCCACGAAATCAGGAGATAGAGCTTGCTGCGATTCAGGGCACGTTCAACGGCAGGGGAATCTTTTATCGTGGGGGGATTTGGCATGACGGCGGTTGCGGAGGAGGACACGCTCTGCACCGACTGTTTACTCGTCATAGCAATAATCTCCTGGATGTCACGCTCAACCCAGGCCCAAACAGACACGATCCCGCATCATCACACACTTCCTGACCACGGGCTTGCGTATGATAGGTAAAGGTCCAGGGGTTGTCAAGCGCGAAACTCGTTAAGGTTGTCTCGCTGCCAACTTCCATTCAATCAGCCTCCGACGACTCATCACTTGGTGGATTTCCACCACTCTGGCGCAGCATTACTGGCGGTTGGAACCAGTGTTTCTACGGGCCAGCGAGCGCGCGCGCTGGCGTCACCCGGATCGCCACGCGGTCATTGACAGTCTTGCAGATCGACTCGCAGATGCCGCACCCGACACACAACTCCGGGGCGAGCGCCAATCGCATCGTTTCAAAGTCCATAGAAAGGGCATGCGTGGGACACTTCGACACGCATGCGTGACACCCCTGCCCCGCCGTGCAGAGCCGATGCGTAATCGCGGCGACTCCCATGCGGACCTCCTCCACGCCGCCGACGGGCGCCAATGCGTCGGCAGTGCACGCAGCGATGCACGGTAGGTCGTCACACAGTTGGCAGGGTGCTTGGTCGGCGAAGAGAACCGGAGTTCCGAGGGTGGGATGCGCCACGATGGCGCCGGGAGGGCATGCGTCGATGCAGTCGCCGCATTTCGTGCAGCGCTCAAGAAACGTCGCCTCCTCGACGGCTCCGGGCGGCCGCAGCCAGTCCGTGCGTACCGGCGGTGGCGCCGCTTCGGGCTTGGCATCCCGCTGGTTGGCGAACTCCTGCGCCGCTCGAGCGACGGACAGCACCGAGTCTTTGAGAAAGTCGCGCCGCCCGTATGAGGGATTGTTCGCCACGGTGAAATTTCTTAGAGGATGGTCAAAACGGCCGTTCGGCAAGGCCGCAGGTGATGCAAGGACCGGAGGCGTACCCTCTGGGGTACGTTGAGGATCCTTGCGAACCGAGAACGCAGCCGGCGGCTTTTTTTCACCATCCTCGCCTTACATCACGCCGTCGGCGCGGAGTTTATACACCTCCACGCAACGGTCGCACGCGCCGAACTCGACATCCCACCCCGGATGATTCTCCCGGATGAAGTCGAGGACGTACGGCTCAAGCTTATTGGCCATATCTTCCACCCAGGAATAGGTGGGAAACCGACAGAGCGGGCAGGGGAAGCCCGGCATGAGCATGATCTTGTTTTCGGTTTCCGGCAATTCCCCGCCTTCCACGTCTACGGCGCGATCCATGACCCGCAACGTATCCGTCGCCATTTCGATCAGCTCGGAATGCGTGAAATACGACGTTTGCCAGAGCCCTTCGAATACCGACTTGAGTTGGGGCGGCGGGATCTTTCGATACCAGGAGCGAAATTCCTTGAAGCGGTCTTCCTTGCTCAGCATCGGCTCTTTGCCGGCCGCCACGAGGCGGCTGTCCACGCTCAGGCTCCAGAGGACGCGATAGCGCTGCAGAATCAGCGTCTCCTCGCCCGGGTTCTGGCCCACCTTCGTATCGGGATCGTAGCCGAAGACCGGATCAATCATGTCCGAAATGTGCATCAGCTCGTGCCGGCAGTAGCGAGTGAGCGCAGGGTCGTAGAACCGCCTGGGAATCAGTTTGATGCCGACTCCCTTCATGCCCTTTTCCTCAAACTCGCGCGCCAATTCCTTCTCCACGGATCCCCACTTGCGAAGGATGTCGACGCCCTCTTGATCCTCCTTCAGCACGCCCTTCACCAGGACGATGCCGACCTTCTCCTTCAGCAAGGGATACTCGTTGAACGAGTCGCGGATGATGTCGGAAAACCCCCACGTGCCGAACAAATACTGATAGAGCTTTTTGAATTCGCCTTCCCGCTCCTCCAAAATGAACTTTTCGTAGATCGGATCGGCGTATTCGTGGAATTCCTTGTAATAGGTCGGATCGCCTTCGCGCTCCGTCTTTTCGACGAAGGAGTCGATCACTTCCTGCAGGAGTGCGGGCTGAAACCTAATTTCCATGTGGATGCCTCGGGCGGTTCGTTCGGGTGACAAGAGTTCCACCGGCCTGCAACACCTCGATCGGCTCTGGGGGCCGGCTTGACTTGGGCTTGGGCCATCTCTTACGATCCGGAGCACACGATTATACTGAGCGCCTACGCGGATTTGCAAACCACGGCCGCGACGGCGAGCCGTCCGTCACAAGGGATTACCGATATGCCTGAACACACGATCACACCTCCGATGCCGAGCACCGCGCCTGGTTCGCCAACCGGCGCAACACCCGAACCCCCGATCGACTTTTTGGAGTACTGGAAAACGGATTGCCGGGAGGTCAAGACCTTCCGCGGTCACTCGCACGGTGTCTGGGCCGTCGCCTTCTCACCCGACGGTCTGACCCTGGCCAGCGGGGGAGCTGAACGGCTGGTGCGGATCTGGGACATTGAAACCGGCCGCTTGCTGCGTTCATTGCGCGGCCACACCAACGATATTCGCGCCATCGTGTTTACGCCGGACGGCCAGACCATGGCGACCGGCAGCGAAGACCGCACCATTCGGCTGTGGAACCCCAAGACAGGGGAACCGACGAAACTCCTCTTCACGCGCTATGACCACAACGTCTGCAGCTTGTCCTTGTCGCCGGACGGGTTGATGCTGGCGCGGGGCAGCCACAACAAGGACATCAAGATCTGGGAAGTGACCACGGGAACCGAATTGATGACGCTCTTGGGGAAAGACCAATACGACCATCACTGGTCCGTCTGCGTCGCGTTCTCTCCGGACGGCATCCATCTCGCGAGTGGAACGGACATCGGCAAGATCAAAATCTGGGAAGTGCTGCCCAGCGGCGAGGAAAAAGTCGTCCATGACGGACATTGGCGCCGGGACCAGGAAGACACGACGGAGACGCGCGGGTACTTCATCGAGGATGACGGCGGATTCCAAAAGCCGATGGACTATTGGATCGGCGCCATGACGTTCACGCCGGACGGGAAAACCCTGATCACCGGCAGCCGGGACAACACGATCAAATTTTTCGAGATGCCGACGGTCGTCGAGAAGAAAACGCTGACCGGCCACACGGGCTGGGTTCGCGCATTTGCCATCTCGCCGGACGGAAAAGTGTTGGTCAGCGCCAGCGACGATCAGACCATCAAATTCTGGGACCTCGCCACCGGCCGCAACTTCCGGACCCTGAAAGGTCACAGCGGCGGGGTCCGTTCGATCGCGTTCTCTCCGGACGGGCGCCGGCTTGCCAGCGGGTCTTGGGACCGCACCATCAAGCTGTGGGAAGGCGGCGTCAAATCCCAAGAGTGAGTCAGTGGAGTCGACCGGTGTAAGCCGGGGACCCGCGCGCTATTCGGCCATCTCGTCAATTTCCGATTCGTCCCGCGCGGACGGAATCCCGTAGCGCTTGCATTTTTCCCACAAAGCCTTGCGGGACAATCCGAGAATCTTTGAGGCCGTGGTGCGATTCCCCTCGACCCGATCGAGCACGGACACGATATAGTCCTTCTCGAATTCCTCCCTCGCCGCGGACAGCGAGGTCAGCGGCGCCTCCTTCCTGCGGCTTCCGGCAGTCAGCCCTTCGTTGCAAAATCCGCACGATTCCTGAGGAGGCCCTCCCAGGTACGGACACGTCTGATATCCGCACAAATCTTGTGGTTGAACCGCTTCCCGCTCGCGCCCCAGCGCCACCGCCCGCTCGACCATATTTTCCAATTCACGCACGTTTCCCGGGAAGGAATAGCGCAGCAGCAGCTCGCGCGCCGGTTGCGAAAAGCCCTTGAGCGGCTTGCGGAGCTTTCCGGAACAGCTCTGCAGAACGTGCTCGGCAATGACCATGATGTCTTCCTGCCGTTCTCTGAGAGGCGGGATGACGATCTGCACGACGTTCAACCGGTAAAACAGGTCCTCGCGGAACCGCCCCGCAGAGACTTCCTTCCGCAAGTCCTTTTGAGTGGCGCAGACGACGCGCACGTCCACTTCCATGGTTTGATTGCTGCCCACGCGTTCGAACTTGCGCTCCTGGAGCACCCGCAGCAGCTTCACTTGCACGATCGGCGAGATTTCCCCGATTTCATCCAAAAACAGCGTCCCTCGGTTGGCCATCTCGAACCGGCCCCGCCGTTGGCGGAGGGCGCCAGTGAACGCCCCCTTCTCGTGGCCGAACAGTTCCGCTTCCAGCAAGGTCTCCGGCAAGGCGGCGCAGCTAACTTTGATCAACGGATAATCACGCCGCGGGCTGTTCTGATGGACGGCATTGGCGGCGAGCTCTTTGCCGGTTCCGCTTTCGCCCAAGATCAGCACCGTGGAATCCGTCGCGGCGACGAGTTTGATCTTGTCCAGCACGGCGCGCATCCGGGTATTGGTCCCCAGAATGCCCCCGAAGCTGAACTTGTCCTCCAACGCTTCCTTCAGGTCCTGGTTTTCCTTCCGCAGGGCCACGACCGTCCCCACCCGCTCGACGATCATCAGGAGCTCGTCCATCTGGAACGGCTTGGTGATGTAGTCGAAGGCCCCCAGCTTCATCGCTCCGACCGCAGTTTCGACGGATCCATGGGCCGTGATGACGACCACCTCCGCCTGAGGGTGGTTCTCCTTCGTCGCCTTCAGCACCGCCAAGCCGTCCGCCCCGGGCAGCCGCAGGTCGGTAATGATCAAGTCAAAGGCATGCTTGCGGACCAGGTCGACGCCTTCCGTCCCGGTGGCCGCGGCGTGCACGTCGTGCCCGACCGCTTCAAGCGCATCCACCATGGACAGTCGCATCAACGGCTCGTCGTCAACGATGAGAATCTTCATCGCCGTCATGACAGGTGCTCCACCGGCTGGCGGTCCCGAGCTACCGGAAGGCAGAGCGTAAAGACGGTGCCCCTCCCGACTTCACTGTCGACGAGAATCTTTCCGCCGTGGCGCTCAACGATGCCAAGGCTAACGGACAGCCCCAATCCCGTGCCTTCGCCCTCGTTTTTAGTCGTGAAGAAGGGATCGAAGATTTTGGGCAAGACCGTCGCCGGAATACCGGATCCGGTGTCCCGCACGGTCACGAGGCAGACGCCCTCTTCCACCGTCGTGCGGATGGACAAGACCCCGCCGTCTTTCATGGCCTGCACCGAGTTCAGAATGAGGTTCATCAACACCTGCTCGATCATGTGGCGGTCGATCATCAACGCTGGCAGCGATGCCGTCAGATCCGTTTCCAAGACGATCCGGTTCGGCGCGAACAGGTGGTTCGTCAGGACCAGCACGCGTTCGATCACTTGATTGATGTGGCTGAGCGAAAATTCCGGTTGATGCTGCTGTGAGAAGTCCAACAACTGCCGGACGATCTTTTGCACCCGCCGCAGGCCGTCCTCCATTGAGGCGAGATACTCCTGACGACGGGCCGGTGAGATGGTACCTTTGCCGAGGTTGTACAAGCAGTTCAAGATGCCGCCCAACGGATTGTTGATCTCGTGCGCCACGCCTGCGGCCAGCTTTCCGACTGACGCCAGCTTCTCCGAATTGCGGATCTGCTGCTCCAGCTTCTTGGTGTCCGTCACGTCGCGGGCGATACCCAGCACGCCGAGGATTTCCCCCTCCACGCCGTGCAGCGGGGACACGCTCACCATCGCCGTCCGCGCCTCCCCGGTCCTGGTCATCACCTCGACCTCGTAGACCTGCTTGGCGCCGATGTCCAGGGTACTCTTGAGCCGACGGCCGCGATGGCGCTTGGAGAGCAGTGAAAGATAGGGCCGGCCGATCAGATCGTCCTTCCGGTAGCCCCAGGCCTCGATCTTGCCGTTGACATAGGTAAAGTTTTGCTCGGTGTCCAGCGTATAAATCACGTCGTTCGCGTTCTCGAGCAGATTCTCCAGATACTGCTTGGTTTCTTCGATTTCCCGGGTCCGTTCCCGGACCTTCAGTTCCAACTCCTCCCGATAGGATTCTAACTGCCGTTCCAGCCGTTTGCGATCGGTGATGTCCCGCAGCTGGACCATGACGAGCGCCCGGTCGTCGTGCCCGACCCGGATCAGGTCCATCTCCACGGGCAAGTCGAGGCCCGCGGCGTTTCGCACGGCGACCTCCTGTGTCGGCACCTGCCGCTGCCCGGCGATCAACTCCTTGATGCGGCTCGCTAACGTATCGGCGAAGCGCGGATCGATGATTTCAAAGATGCTACGGCCCACGACGGCCGATTCCGAATACCCCAGCGCCTGCTCTTCGCGCTTGTTGACGGCGACGATGCCACCGGAGGGCTCCACCATGAAGACGGAGTCGGCGACCAGGTCGAAGAGCGCCTTATAGCGGGCTTGGGACGCGACCAACTGCTGCGTCCGCTCCGAGACGGCTACTTCCAGCTTGGTGGTGTACTGCTGCAGCTGCTGCTCCAGCTGATGTCGTTCAGTGACGTCCCGCACGAAGGCCCGGGTGTGGACCAAGGCCCCGCTCGTCGGGTCAAACAACGCCGTAGCGTGAATTTCGACGTCGATCCTGCGCCCATCCTTGGCCAGAAAGACGGTCTCCAGCGTATTCCGTCCCGTCGCCATCAGCCGCTCCAAGTAGCTCAACACTTGGCCGGCTTGGTTGCCCGGCACCAAATCCCAGAGATGCATGGCCAGCATCTCGTCACGGCTGTACCCGAGCTTGTCGAGGCCGGTCTGGTTGACGTGCACGAACCGCCCGCTCCGATCGAGCTGATAGATCATCTCCGGAGAATGCTCGATCAAATCACGGTATTTTTCTTCGAGCGCACGCACCTCGTTCATCCGCTGCTCGATCTGCGCGAAGGACTGTCCGAGATTGGCGGCCATTTGGTTGAAGGCCAACGCCAGATCCTCGATTTCGTCACCGGTCTTGATCGACAGCCGTTGGTCGAGCCGCCCGCCGCCGATCTCCAACACCCCGTCATGCAAGACCTTGATCGGCCGGACGATGCGCCGTGCGGCGAAGAGGCCTGTCCCCACAAGCATCGCGAGCACCGCCCCCCCGTACAACGCCATTTTTCCCATCAACCGGCGCAGCGCCGCATAGGTTTCCTCCGGGTCTTGCCGGACGACCGTGATCCACTGTTTGCCGCCCAAACTTCCCGGCGCCAGCGGCTCGCTAAAGCGGACGGGCGCAAAGCCGATCAAGGCATCCCGGCTGCCGTGCGTATCGTCCGCCACGTTCGCCCATCCTGACCGCTCCTTTGTGATCGTCGCCACGAACGATGGCAGCACGACGTGCTCTTCCGGCGAAAGGATGGGGCAAATCAGCGGCGTTCCGTCACTACTGAAGAGCATGGCATGGCCGGATGAGCCGACTTCGACTTCGGAGATGGAGTGAAACAACGTGTCCCGCCGGAGCAGAATGGTCACGGCCCCCACCGCCGCCCGCTGGGCGTCGTCGAGGATCGGCGCCGCCACGACGACGACATGCGTGCCGAAGGCTGGATCGAAGGCAATCTCACCGACATAGACCCCAGGATTCTTCGACTTGACGATGGACGCCCACCACGCGGTCTTCCCATAGTAGTATTCGACTTGGGGAATTGAACTCACGACCAACGCCCCGCGTGCATCCGTGACCAAGATACCCACATAATCCGATTTTCGGATGTCGTGCCATCGGATGAGATAGTTCGTAACGATCCGGTTGATGAACAACGGGAACTCGCTGCGCCGGTCGCGCTCCCGCCAGCGACGCTGCCAGTCCTTGATCATGTCGGTGATCGCCTGCTCATCCTTCCCTTCGTAGGTTCGATTGGACTCGGTGACGGCGGTGCGGAGGAACGGCGTGGTTGCCAGCTGTTGCGCTTCATTGATGCCCCGCGTGATGTGCATTTCGATGCGGCGGGAGGCTTCGACGGCGACTTCCTTGAAATTCGCCCCGGTGGTGTCGCGGAGGGCCCGGTGCTCTTCCAGGTAGGTCAGCAGCAGCAAGAGGCCGAGGGGAACCAGCCCGACCATCACGATGGCCGTGATGATTTTTCGCTGGAGGCTGTGGGACCGACTCCAGAAGCTCATGCGAGGCTCGTGGCTACGGGTTCATCATACCGTCCGTCGCTTTCCCGTGCCACACACGCTCCGCTTGCCGGACACGGCTAGGTTCGTTTCAGTACTTGCCCCGGCGTGCCCGGCCAAACGAGGAGCAGCGGGCTGGCGACAAACACGGAGGAATAGGTACCGATAATCACCCCCGACAGCAACGCCACGGAGAAGTCGTGCAGCACCTCTCCGCCCGCCAAGGCGAGGGGGATCAAGACCAGCACGACGGTCAGACTGGTCACGATCGTGCGGCTCAAGACTTGATTGATCGCATTGTTGATGGTCACCGCCTCGCTTTCGCGGCGGCGCAATCGCAAGTTTTCCCGGATGCGATCAAACACGACGACCGTATCGGTGAGCGAGTACCCCGCCAGGGTCAACAAGGCGGTCACGACCAACAGCGTAATTTCCTTGTCCAGAATGTAGAACAACGCGAGCACCGCCAGGACGTCGTGAAACGTGGCCAACGCGGCGGCGACGCCGAAGCGAAACTGAAACCGGGCGGCGATATAGAAGATGATCCCGGCAAAGGAGATGACGACCGCGATCAGCGCATCCTCCTGGAGTTTTTTCCCGATCGTGGGCCCGATCTCCGTGCTGGAATCCACCAGGAATCGATTGCCCGGGAACTCCTTTGCAAACACGGCGGTGACGCGTTCCGCGGTCTTTTCCTCGATCGTCGTTGAGGCCTTCACTCGAATCAGGAGTTTGCTTTCCTGGCCGAATTCCTGCAGTTCAGCATTGCCGAGCCCGTTGGACTCCAAGGCCTTCCTGGCATCTTCAATGCGGATCGGTTGCTCGAATTTGAGTTGAACCGCCGTTCCTCCGGCGAAGTCGATCCCCAGGTTGGCCGCTCCCCTGGCGATCTGGACGATGGCCACCAGCCCGAGCAGCGCCATGATGCCCGAGATCGCAAATGAAATGTTGCGCTTCCCCATGAAGTCGATGTTGGTTTTCCCCAGGATCTCTAGCATGCAAGCTCCTCTTCAATAGACGGGCCGCCGTTCGGATGCCGTTTCGGGCCGCCGAAAGGGCACTCTCGGTCTTCCATCAAATGCTCAACGTGTCCACTTTGGGGCGCTGATTCAGCAGGTCGAAGATCACCTTGGTGCCGACGAGCGCCGTGAACAGGTTGATCGCGATCCCCAAGCACAAGGTGACCGCGAATCCCTTAATAGGCCCGGTTCCAAACAAGAACAGCGCCACCCCCGTGATTAGCGTGGTCACGTGGGAGTCGACGATGGTGAGCAGCGCCTTGTTGTAGCCTGCGTCCACGGCCAGCCTGACCGGTTTCCCTTGCCGCAACTCTTCACGGATGCGCTCGAAGATCAGGACGTTGGAATCCACTCCCATGCCGATCGTGAGTACAATGCCGGCGATCCCCGGCAGTGTCAGCGTGGCGTTCAAGGCAGCCAGCGCGCCCAACAGGCAGATGACGTTCAACACGAGCGCGAAGTCCGCGATGGCGCCCGACAGCCGGTAATAGACGATCATGAAGAGAATGACCATGGCGCCGGCCACGAGCGTGGCCCGGATGCCCTTATCGATGGAGTCCTGGCCCAGCGATGGGCCGACCGTCAGGTCCTGGATGATTTTGAGCGGTGCCGGCAAAGCGCCCGCCCGCAGGACGATCGCGAGGTCATTCGCTTCCTGAGTCGTGAAGGTGCCGGTAATCTGCGCGCGCCCCCCGGAAATGCGTTCCTGGATGACGGGCGCCGAGTAGATGGTGTTATCCAGCACGATGGCCATTCGCTTCTTGACGTTCTCACTGGTGATGCGCTCGAACTCGCGGCCGCCCTTGGTGTCGAATTCGATGGAGACGTAGGGATCGTTGAACTGACCGATGGACACCCGCGCGTCGCTCAGCACGTCACCCGTCAGCATGACACGCTTTTTCACCAGGAAGGGGATCCTGTACTCACGTCCTGTATCCTTGTCGACCACCCGTTCAAACAGGATCTCATCACCTTCCGGGACTTTGGCGGCAAACTGCTGGAGGACCTCCGCCTCCTTCTCTTTCGGGACACGAGCCGGGAAATCCATTTTCATCTGGTTGTCTTCGTCCAACATCTTGAACTCGAGCAGCGCCGTTTCCTTGATCAAGTCTTTGGCGCGCTTCGGCTCTTTCACACCTGGCAACTGGACGACGATTTGCTTCAACCCCTGCCGCTGCACGAGCGGTTCGGCCACGCCGAACTGGTCGATGCGGTTTCGGATCGTCTCAAGCGCCTGGTTGACCGCAGAGTCCTTGATGCGCTTGATTTCAGTCTCCCGTAACTCCCACACCAGCGTGTTGGCGGACCCGGCCCCTTCGACCTCGAAAAACGTCGGGTACTCCTCGATCAGCTTCTGGATCTGCGGTTTCAGATCCGCGTTGGCGAACTGGATCGTCACCTGCTGCGCTCCCGTCCGCTTCACCGATTCTGCCGGAATCTTTTTTTCGACGAGCAGATCCTGAACGCTCACCGCCGCCCGGTCCACCGCGATTTCGACGGCCCGGTCTTCGTCCACCTCCAGCACCAAATGGATGCCGCCCTGCAAGTCCAACCCGAGCGTAATCCCCTTGTCTGGAAGCACTTTCCGCAACCAATCCGGCAGGGCCTGATAGAGCGGCTTGTACGAGGGAAGAAAGAACACCACCGACAGGATGACCACCAGTGCCAGCAACGCGAACCGACCGCCCACCTTTTTCATGTCTCAACCAACCTCTCTCGCTTGTAAGACGCTATTCCTTCTCATCCTCATCGCTGCGCAGCTTCGCAATATGCTCTTTCTGGATCTTGATCTTGGTATTGTCCGCGATTTGGAGCGTCACGGTGGTCTTGCCAAGATTGGAGATGGTGCCCCAGATGCCGGAGGCCGTGATGACCTTGTCGCCTTTTTTCAAGCTGCTGAGCATCGCGTCCTGCTGCTTCTTCCGCTTCTGCTGCGGCAGGATCAGCAGGAAATAGAAAATAATGAAGATCAGCACAAAGGGGATGAGCGAGAGCAGCGTATTGCCGCCTGACGCACCGCTTCCCGTACCCTGGGCCCATGCCGCCGATGCCATCAAAATCTGCATGACCGTCGCTCCTTAGCCTTGATCACAATCAGTGTCCTGGTCCCGTCTTTCGACCTCGTCGGCTCCCGTCAATCGTCCTCGATGAAACGCCGCACGCCACTCCGGAAATGTCCCGTCTTGAATCGCGCCGCGGATCCGCTGCATGAGATCGGCAAAGAACCAGAGGTTATGAATGGTGTTCAAGCGGGCCCCGAGCATCTCCTTGACGTTGAACAAGTGATGCAGGTAGGCCCGCGAATATCTGATGCACACCGGACAGCCACAGCGAGGGTCTACCGGCCGCTCGTCCCGTCGATATTGCGCTTGCTTGATGACCACCCGCCCGCTGGTCGTGAACAAGGACCCCGTCCGGCCGTGGCGCGACGGCACGACGCAGTCGAAGAGATCGATCCCCCGCGCCACGCCTTCGACAAGGTCCTCGGGCAACCCGACGCCCATGAGATAGCGCGGCTTGTCTTCCGGCAATTCGGGAACCGTGACGTCCAGGGTGGCGTACATCTCGTCCTTGCTCTCGCCCACGGAAAGACCTCCGACGGCATACCCGTCGAAACCCAGGGCAACCAACTCGGCTGCCGAAAGCCGACGGAGATCCGGATCCAGGCCCCCTTGCACGATGCCGAACAACGCCTGATCGTTCCTTCTCCGGCTTCCCTGGCACCGCTCCGCCCACCGTGTCGTTCGACGGACTGCCTGCCGGAGCGCGTCCCGGTCGGCCGGCAGCGCCACACATTCGTCGAACGCCATGATGATGTCGGCGCCGAGAGCTTCTTGAATCTCCACCGCAGTTTCAGGCGCGATGAAATGCGTCGACCCGTCGATGTGAGATTGGAACGTCACGCCGTCGTCGGTCACCGTGCGAAGTTTCGCCAAGCTGAAAATCTGAAATCCGCCGCTGTCGGTCAGAATCGCTCCGGACCACC
>JBDZVU010000041.1:0-27007 GCA_040255845.1 Nitrospiraceae bacterium
GCTCCGGCTGAGCCACCTCCACAGTCTGGGCCGTGGCCGACGGGATCGAACACGGGAGCGGAACGATGCACGCGACCGTCGCAAGACACACCCTGAGGGCGAACGATATCTGACGCGGCATAGGACCTCCTAAAGCAGGTTGCTGCCGAATAGTGAACTAATAGTGAACTGACGACTGAACCGAATGGATCAGCGAGGCAGAGCCGGGCCGGCTTTGTTGAGAGGAATGAAGCCCGCCTGCCGCTCGATGAACGGCGGGAGCTGATGGAAGAATCGGTACACTAGGAAGAGCACTGGTCGCTCCAAAAAATTTCGCGTCTTCTACAGGAACGGGCTGGGGTGAGCGACCGGGGAAACCTCTAGTTTTTCGCTAGCGGAGCCCTTGAGGAGAAACACCTTGGGGAAAGGACATGAACATGCCCTTTCCCCGGCGGGTGTTCGGCTTGCCTAGTTCAGCGGCGGGACGACCCCCGCGAAGGTGAGCAAGTCGGTCATACGAAAGTCGCCGGCCTTCTTCGAGGGCAGCACCGGCTTCCAACCGCGGTCCACGGACAGATAGGACTCGGGATCCGCCTTCAGCAGTCCGATGAAGACCTCGCCGACGATCCGGGCCCCGACCGGCCCGAGCCGTAACCCGTTCTCCATCACTTCTGCTTCCTTCAGGATGTAATACCAGAGCGGCGTGCTCCGATCCATGCCGTAGGGCTGCAACTCCTTCAATTGGGCCGGTGTCAGCATCGGTGCGTTCAGGACCCGCGCAATCGCTTGTCCCGACGGCAGACCGAAATTGACGTGGCGCATCAGGTTCCGCGACGCCAGCGACTGGACCCCGTCGGACGGCATCCCGGGAGCGGGTCCGCGGGAGCCGAGCAGGTGCATCAGGTTGCTCGACAATTTCGTATCGATTTTTTTGTTATTGCGGACGTTGCCGTCGCCGAAATCGAAGAAGGTCTGCCAGTCCACGAAGCGCCGCGGGGCGCGCTTGCCGCCGCGCAGGTCGTTCGGATCGGCCTCGTTCGGATCGATCGTGTCGTCGAACACGAAGGCAAAGAACGGGTCGCCGCCATCCGGCCCGAAGTTCAACCGGTAGCTCGGCCGCACCTGCGAGTGCCCGAACCGGTAGGCCGCAACCGAAAACTCGATCGGGATCAGCGGATTCTTGCTGCCGCTGCGCAAGCCGTTCCCCAGAATGGCGGCATCGATTTGGAAAAACCGGTTGCTGCCTCTGAGAATGTCCTGCACCCGGTCCTGTCCGATGGTCAACGGCAGAAATTCGTTCAGGACGATCCATTGATAGTGCCAGCGCACCATGCGTTGAGCCATCTCGAAGATGCGCTCCTTGCTGGCGGCGGCCGAGGCCGGCTGCGCGCGCAAATGATCCACCACGGCATTGTGGAACTTCAGCATGGCCACGTGCATCTGCGCGATCACGACGTTCTCGTCGTTGCGGCTGTCCCCGATGATGGCGTTGTTGTCCACGTCCCGGGGAAGGTCATACCGCACCGCTCCCTTGCGGGACACCGCTTCCGATCCCGGCAGCACGTCGACGCGCAGCTTGATGTCTGTGCCGCTCAGGTCGTACAGCTCCGGAGATTCCTTCGGTCCCCGTCCGTACACGCTGTCCAGGTCGAACGCCGCCGTGCGGAAATTCGTCGTGCGGCGCGGATCGCTGTTTTCCAGGAGAGGCGACTTCAAATCGAGCGTCAAATCGTGGTCGATGAACTGGCCGAGAAACGTCATCCCCGCCGTCATGCTCGGATTGTCGGGGTTGTTGGGACTGAACTCGGCCGGGTTGAGAATCGATTGCACCGGATCCGTCAACAGATCTTTGGCGTCGATGGAGCCCCCTTGCGCGCCAAATTGCTTGCACTTCTCCCGCCACTCATCCGTCGCAGGCACAAAGGGATTCAATCCGGGAAACATCCGCGTAAACGTATCGTCCGCTCTCGTCGGACGTTTGGTCGTGACGTGCAGACTGTCACGCTCGTGCGCCTGCGCCGCTGACAGCGTGAACAACAATGCCGCCCCGCATACCGCTGCGCGCACACCCATGGCGTCAACCCTTCGGGTCGGATGAGACATAACCCCCTCCTTGTGAATGAACCGGCTGGGAATCGGCGCCAGCCGGCTATCGGGAACGGTTAGACGAAACTCACAGGAGGGCTCGTGAGCAACCCACGTGCCGCTGCGGAGATGGCGAAATCATGGGAAAGTGCGATGAGGCGGAGGTACGGAAGTGAAGATTCTGTAGGCACGCGCGTGCAGACGATCAGGCGGCGGTCAGCGGAATCCTTCTCCGTTGGTGCCGCCACCGAAGCCGCCCCAGTTGCCCTGGAAGCCGCCCTGGCCCGTGCCCCAGTACTCGCCGCGCTGAATGCGCCGGTAGGGATGGCGCAGATCCGGCCGGCTGATCCACCAGAAGAACGACAAGGCCCCGATGCTGGTGAACAGGGTGATCCAGAAGCCGACGCCCTTGAAGTGCGACTTGGCCAGCGTCCCGACGCGCACCTCCTGGGCGGGCGCCGCCAACGCAACCACCGTCCGATACAAGCCTTCACCGAAATGCCCCAGATCGATGGAGGGATGCAGATACGCGCCGCCCACCTGGCTCATGACGGCGGGCGTGATGACGGGCAGCATCTGCCGGCCCAACGTCATGGCCGCCTGACGCTCCTGCACCGCCACCAGCACCATGACGCCGTGCTCCTGTTGGGCGGAGCCGATGCCCCACTTTTCGTACAGGGCGGTCGCGTATTCGTTGGCCGAGGCGAACGGTTTGATCGTCGGCACCGTCACCACCACCATTTCCACGCCGGTCTTGCGTTCCAAATCTTGACAGACCGACCGGATCCGCGCTTTCCAGTCGTCATCGAGGACCCCGGCATGGTCGCTCACATAACCCATGGGATTCGGCAGCTGCGGCCGGTCTTTCGGCCGCTCGTAGAGCGAGGCCTGCGCGGAACCGGCGAGGAGGCTGAGGATGGACAGGAACGCCAGCCACCAGATCCGGAGATGGAAGCGACCGGTCATGTCCCTCCTCCAATCCGTCCTTCCGCAGCCCGTACGAGTTGCGCCAGGTTGTTGAGATACCGGTCCATCAGCCGGGGCACTTCCTTTTGGCCCGGCGAAATGAGCCCCCGTTTGAGCAGCAGCGCGTCGTGCAGGCCCGGCAAATCCAGCGCGAACGCCTGTTCGATGTCCTTCAACAAGGGCTCGGCGTGAGCCAGTGCCTGGCGCCCCAGCAGCCGCTGGATGCCGCGCAGCACCGGCAGCAGCGCCGTAATCGACAACGGGAGCAGAATGGTGGCCGCTTCCTCCGTGGCCCCGCCTTCGACGAACCGCTGGCGCAGCCGCAGGAGGCTCCCGCGAAGCGATTGCAGCACCTCGCTCGCGAGGTGGCGCGTGTCCACCTTGAACCCGACGAATGGATCGCCTCCCCACAACACGCGGTGAGCTTCATGGATGTCGAGATACTCAAGGGGGAAGACCAACGCCGCGGACGCGAGATCCTCCCTCGTGAGCAAGAGGGGCACGACGATCTGCTCTTTGCTCCATCGTTTATGGATCGGCGGGTACCGTTTCAGCAGCGCCACGTCGTAGGACGCGAGCAGCAACGCGATGTTGAGGTTGGATCGGCCGGGAAGGAACTCTCCTCTCACGGCGCTCCCGTACAGCAGCACGCCGTCGAGATGCTCGCCGTAGGCCTTGACCACGTCTTTCACGTAGGCCTTGAGGAGCTGCTGCGTCTCCTCGGGCAGACCGTCGATGGTCCAGTCCACGGTCATCGCTGCCTCACGCCTCGGCTGCCATTTCGCGCGCCGCGGGATCGGGCAGCAATCCGGCGGCCATCAGGCGATCGACCATGCTGAACGGAGGCGTTCGCCGGAGCCCTGCCGTCGTCGACAACACGCGGTACCGCAAGCGGGCGTTGCGGTCCAGCGTGCGGAAGACGCGATCCCGCAAGTAGGCGACCACCGGGTTGGCGGTGTTCCAAAACAGCACTTGTTCGTCCGCCAGGCGCTGCAGCATTGTGACCTGCGGCCGGCGCGCGAGTTCAAACCGCTTCAGCTTGCGGGCGGAGCAATCGCCTTCTGCGAGGCATTCCGGCACCAGCTCGGCCAGCGTCATCGCATCCACCATGGCTTGCATGCGGCCCTGAGAGGCATGGGGATTCATCGCATGCGCGGCATCGCCGATCAGCACCGCACCGTCCGCCACCCACGTCGGCGTGCGGACGCGGCCCGTCGGCATGAACGCCGTCTGATTCCAATCCCGGAGCGCGAGAAACAGCGGACGGGACACCGGGTCGATCGCCGTCCAGGCCTGCTGCAGGACGGCGATCCCCCGCTCCTTCACCGCATCATACGAGCCGGCGGGAATCATATAGAAGAGGTATACCTTGTTGCCGGCTGCGGGGAACAGGCCCAGGATCGTCTTCTTTCCCACGAAATATTTCGCCTCCTCCACCGGGACGGGGGCGTCCAGGATCGCGATCAGGTACCCCTGGGGATACCGATGGACCTCGGCGCCGATGCCGAGGGCCTCGCGCACCTTGGAAAGCGCCCCGTCGGCCCCCACCACGATGCGTGCCCGTACGGTGACGTCCTCCGCCCCCCGGCGCGCCGACAATCCCACGACGCGCTGCTGCTCGCGCAGCAACCCGGTGAAAGTCGCCCCATACCACAAGTCCACCGACGGCTCCCGTTCAATGGCGTCGAGAATGGCGTGATGCGCCACATTCGGCAACGTGACGACCGCCCGATTGTAGGGCGGGGGGAGATCGGCATAATCCACGGTGCAGAGACGTTCGCCTCCGACGCGGCAAAAATGGAATTTGCGCACGCTCCTCGTCGAGTTCGCGGGCAGCTTGTCGAGCAGGCCGAGTTGGTCCAGCACCTGCTGGCCGTTGGGCTGAAGGATCTCTCCACGGAGACCTTGCGGAGGACCGGGCGCCTGCTCGAGGACGGTGGTGCGAATGCCCTTCTGCGCCAGCGCCAGGGCCAGGACCGCCCCACCCCCGCCTGCGCCGACGACCGCAATATCCGTCTCGTGAATCGACATGGTCTGGCGTCCTGCCCTTTCCCCGCTCACCGCCCCTTCCACTCGACGTAGCGCCCGCCGTCGTTCCACATCGCGAGAAACTTCTGCCGGGCCTTCATTGACAGCGCGCGGTCCCGAATGACATCGAGCCGTTCGTCATTGTACCGGTTGCCGCTGGTCGTGTGATTCATCGACCCGTTGAGGTTGATTTCGTCGTCCACCACCACCTGTTTCAGATGCATGAGTCCGTCGTGCTGGTTGACCCGGATGGGGATCCCGGCCAGCTGCAGGGTCGACAGCGCCGTCCGCTGCTTGTCATCCTCCAGCCGTCCCAGGTCCGTGATCACCCGCACGTCGACGCCCCGTTTCTTGGCCCTGAGCAGCGCCTCGACGGCGAGCGGGGATGTGAGCGCGTACACGGCGACGAAAATATATCGCGTGGCGCGATCGTAAATCTGCACGACGCGGCTGAGGGGTTTGTCCTCCGGACCGTACCAGATTTCCAGGGAGAGCCCATGAACGGATGGAACCGAGGGCCACGGCGAGGCGGCGAGCAGGCCGGCTGAGATCGCGAGAGCCTGCGCCCAGCGCAGTGAGGGGAACCGACTCATTCCAGCTCGAACAACTCGCGGAAATGGTCCTCCGAGGACTCCCAGGCCTCCGGAGCATGGCGCTGAAGCCATCCGCGCAGAAACTCCTTTTGCCCAGGGGTGAGCATCTGCTTGATCTGATGCGAACGGCCCTGCAGCGGCTGCAGAAAGCCGACCTGCTTGGCGACGTCCAGTGTGGCGGTGCGCACGTAGACGTTCGTGAACAGGGACGGTTTATCGTCATCCCCCTCCCCCTGCACCCAGACGGACAGGAACTTCTCCAGGGTAAGCCCCGCGCTGTCCATCGCCGGCTCCGTGTCGTGAAACAGCTCGTTCTCCGACTCCCTGAGCGGCGACGCTTCGGATGCCCGAAACAAGAAATTCTTTTTCCACATGAGGAGGTTCCCAGAAAAAGAGTCGGCATAGTGGAGGGTCACAGCGACCAAAGTCAAGCCGGCGCGGGCGCTCCCGCTGAATCCTTTTCCGGCATGATGGCTCTCAACAAGCCTGTCGCCATTGACAACCAGAGCATCCCTTTGTTACGTTGCGAATTCCTTAATCTCTAGGCCAACTTCGGAGACTCCATGCAGGTCAAGGTCAACGGAAAAGCCGAGGAGATTCAGGGCGGCACCGTCCTGGATTTACTCAAAATCAAGAATATCGAGCCCCAAATGGTCGCCGTCGAACTCAACGACAAGTTGGTGGAGCGCGATCACCTCGGCAGCACCCATCTCAACGAGGGAGACCAGGTCGAATTCCTTTTTTATATGGGAGGGGGCTGATGGCGGCGGTCCTGCACAAGGAGGTCACCGAGCTCATCGGCAACACGCCTCTGGTTCGCCTCAATCGGCTCTCGAAGCCCGGCAGCGCCACGATATACGGCAAAGTCGAATTCTTTAATCCGGCTGGCAGCGTCAAAGACCGCATTTGCCTCAACATGATCAACGAGGCGGAGCGCCAGGGCAAGCTGAAGCCGGGGGGTACGATCGTCGAGCCGACCAGCGGCAATACGGGCATCGGCCTGGCCCTTGTGGCGGCGGTCCGCGGATACAAATTAATCCTCGTCATGCCCGAAAGCATGAGCATGGAGCGGGCCAGTCTGCTGTCTTCCTACGGCGCCCAGCTGGTCTTGACGCCGGCCTGGGAAGGCATGAAGGGGTCGATTAAAGAAGCAGAAAGCATCTTGGCTCAAAATCCGTCTTATTTTATGCCGGATCAGTTTTCGAATCCGGCCAACCCCACCATGCACCGCATGACGACGGCGCCGGAGATCTGGGATGCCTTGGACGGCAAGATCGACGCGTTCGTGGCGGCGGTCGGTACCGGGGGCACGATTACCGGCTGCGGCGAGCTCTTCAAGGAACGCAATCCGAACGTCAAGGTGATCGCAGTGGAACCGGCCACCTCCCCCGTCCTGTCAGGCGGAGACCCCGGACCGCACAAGATCCAAGGCATCGGCGCAGGCTTCATTCCCAAAGTCCTGAACCGGAAGATTCTCGATCGCGTGATTACCGTGACCGACGACGAGGCCTATCATACCGCGAAGCAGCTCTCGAAGAAGGAAGGGCTGCTGGTCGGCATTTCGGCCGGCGCGAACGTATTTGCGGCTCAAAAAGTGGCCGATGAGCTGGGCCCGGGCAAGAACGTCGTGACGGTGCTGTGTGATACGGGCGAGCGGTACATTAGTATCGAAAAATACTTTAATATTTAATGCGCAGCCTTGGAGTTGGTCTCTTTCTTTTAGAGGGGCTGCTCAAAATGGTCGCCCAGCAAGGCCGCAGGCGAGAAGAAACCGGAGGCGTACCCTCTGGGGTACGTTGAGGATTTCTTGGAGCCGAGAACGCCGCTGGAGGCCATTTTCAGCAGCCGCTAACTATGGAGTTCACTGAGGAGCAGATAAACCGCTACAGCCGGCACATCCTGTTGCCGGAGGTCGGTGGCAAGGGCCAGAAGAAGATCGCCAAGGCGAAGATTCTTCTGGTCGGGGCCGGAGGACTGGGCTCGCCGGCTGCGTTGTACCTCGCCGCGGCGGGTGTGGGCACCATCGGCCTCATCGACAGCGACGTGGTGGACCTCACGAACCTCCAGCGCCAGATCCTTCATCATACGCCGGACATCGGCCGCCCCAAGGTCGTGTCGGGCAAGGAAAAGATCCAGGCCTTGAACCCGGACGTCAGCGTCTCACTCTACGAGGAGCGCCTGACGGCCGGGAATGCGTTGAAGATCTTCGAAGACTATGACGTCGTCATCGACGGGGTCGACAACTTCACCGCCAAGTTTCTGATCAACGACGCCTGCTTTTTCGCCAACAAGCCCCTGGTGCACGGCGGGATCCTTCGCTTCGACGGACGGGTGACCACCATCATCCCGAAGAAATCGGCCTGTTATCGCTGTGTGTTCAAAACGCCGCCTCCCCCGGGGCTGGTGGCCTCCTGCCAGGAGGCCGGCGTCATCGGCGTGCTGGCCGGCATCATCGGGACCATCCAGGCCACCGAAGCCCTCAAGCTCGTCCTGGGCATTGGCCGTCCCTTGACCGACCGCCTGCTCGACTTTGACGCGAAGAAGACGCAGTTCCGCGAAGTCCGCGTGAAACGCAATCCCAATTGCGCCCTGTGTGGAGAGCATCCGACCATCACCGAACTGTTCGACGATGGCGATCCGTATGCCGGCTGTGCCGTTCGACCCTCAACAACCTGACGTGGTGTGGCTATGAGCAAGATGAAAGCGCTGGTGTGCCGCGAGTGCGGAAAAGAATATCCGACCAAAGCCATTCACGTCTGCGAGATGTGCTTCGGCCCGCTGGAGGTCAAGTACAACTACGACGAGATCAAGAAGACGGTGTCCCGCAAGAAGATCGCCGAAGGGCCGAACAGCATGTGGCGGTACGTCGACCTGCTGCCCGTCGAGGGGACCAACTTCGTCGGCCCGCACGCCGGATTTACTCCCCTCGTGCGAGCCCGGAACCTCGGCGCCTACTTGGGACTCGACGAGCTGTACATCAAGAACGACACGGTCAATCACCCCACGCTCTCGTTCAAGGATCGCGTGGTGGCGGTGGCCCTGACCCGCGCACGGGAGCTGGGCTTCGAGACCGTCGCCTGCGCCTCGACCGGCAATCTGGCGAACTCCGTGTCCGCCCATGCGGCGGCCGCCAATCTGCACTGCTACGTCTTCATCCCCGGCGATCTCGAAGCCGCCAAGGTGCTCGGCAACTTGATCTACAAGCCGAACGTGGTCGAGGTGGAAGGCAACTACGACGACGTCAACCGTCTCTGCAGCGAGATCGCGGGAGAGCACGGCTGGGCGTTCGTCAACATCAACGTCCGGCCCTACTACGCGGAGGGATCGAAGACGCTGGCGTATGAGACGGTCGAGCAACTCGGCTGGCGGACGCCGGATCAGGTCGTCATTCCCATGGCTTCCGGCTCCCTCCTGACGAAGATCTGGAAGGGCTTGAACGAACTACACACGCTGGGCCTGGTGGACTCGGTCCGGACCAGGATCAACGGCGCCCAGGCAGATGGCTGCTCGCCCATTGCCACCGCGTTCAAAGCTGGGCGCGACTTCTTCAAGCCGGTCAAGCCTAAGACCATCGCCAAGTCGCTGGCGATCGGCAACCCGGCCGACGGTTATTACGCGCTCAAGGCGACGGCCGAATCCAAGGGCGCCATGGACATGGTGACCGACGAGGAAGTGGTCCAGGGCATCAAGCTCCTTGCCCAGACGGAAGGCATCTTCGCCGAAACGGCCGGGGGTGTGACGATCGGAGTGCTCAAGAAGCTGGTCAAGCAAGGCGTCATCAAGAAACACGAGGTGACGGTGGCCTACATCACGGGCAACGGGTTGAAGACGCAGGAGGCGGTCATCGACGCGGTCGGACGGCCGACCCGCATCCAGCCCAGCCTCGTGAGTTTCGAGAAAACCTTCAAGATGGGAAAGAACGGTGGTGGTGACGCATGATTAAAGTCCGCATTCCGACCCCGCTGCGGCCGCTGACGAAGGGTCAGGGCGAAGTGGAAGCCAACGCCGGCAGCATCATGGAAATGATCGAGACCCTGAACAGCGCGCATCCCGGCATCAAAGACCGGCTCTGCGACGAATCGGGCGAGCTGCGCCGCTTCGTCAACATTTACGTGAATGAGGAGGACATCCGATTCCTGAAGGGCAAGGAGACTTCCCTCAAGGACGGAGACGAGGTCTCCATTGTCCCTGCAATTGCAGGAGGCTGAACCATGGCACACTTACGATTTCACGTGCGGTTTCCCGAAGATAAGGTGAAGGAGCCGATCATCTATCAGATCGGACGTGAGTACAACATCGTGACGAACGTCCGCCGGGCCGACGTCAGGGAAACGACCGGCTGGGTCGACGTGGAGTTGTCCGGAGAGACAGCGGAGATCGAGCGCTCCATCGAGGGTCTGCGCAAGAAGGGCTGCATCGTGGATCCCATCGAATTGAACGTGGTCGAATGAAAGGGTTGCCTTCAGCGCTCAGCCGTCAGCGTCTGCTGAGGGCTGCTGGCTGATGGCTGACAGCGTGCCATCATGGAACTCACCGAGCAGCAGATCGAACGGTACAGTCGGCACATTATCCTGCAGGACGTCGGCGGCAAAGGTCAGATCAAACTGGCCAAGGCCAAGGTGTTGCTCATCGGCGCCGGAGGACTGGGCTCGCCGGCGGGGCTCTACTTGGCCGCCGCCGGCATCGGGACGATCGGCCTGGTGGACGGGGACGTCGTGGACCTGTCGAATCTGCAACGCCAAATCATGCACTCCACCGCGACGCTCGGCCAGCCGAAGGTCGAGTCCGGCAAAAAGACGCTGTCGGCCATCAATCCCGACATCACGATCAAGACCTACCATCAGTTGGTGGACGCCGACAACATCATGGACTTGGTGTCCCAGTATGACGTGGTACTGGACGGGTCGGACAACTTCACAACCCGGTTCCTGGTCAACGATGCCTGCTTTTTCGCCAGGAAAACGCTGATCTCGGCCAGCATGTTCCGCTTCGAGGGGCAGCTGACCACGATCAAGCCTCACGAAGGCTATCCCTGCTACCGCTGCCTCTATCCCGAACCGCCCCCGGCCGGTCTGGTGCCCAACTGCCAGGAAGCCGGCGTGCTCGGCGTCTTGGCCGGAACCATGGGGATTCTCCAGGCGTCCGAAGCGATCAAGGAGATTCTTGGCATCGGTGAAACGATCGCCGACAAGCTCCTGATCTACGACGCGCTGGACATGAAGTTCCGAAAGGTCGGGCGTCCCAAAGACCCGGCCTGCCCGCTCTGCGGCCTCAATCCCAAGATCAAAGATTTGAGCATGGACTATACCGTCAGCTGCACCATTTGATGCCGGTGGAGGCCGAGACCGAGGCGAAAAGGATGACTGAGGACTCAACTTTGACCTCAGCCTCAACCTTCCCCCGTATGTACCGTGGCTGACCTTGTCATTCCCAAGCACATCGTGGACGACATCGTCGCGCATGCACGCGAGCTGGCGCCTTACGAGTGCTGCGGCCTGCTCGCCGGCAAGGACAAGACCGTCACGACCGTCTACCGGGTGAAGAACATCGTAGCGCTCGACGGAGCGCAGAACTTGTCCTCGTTCGATCCCGCCAAAGCCGCTCATCTCGAACGGCTCTCGCCGGCCGAGCGGGCGGAGATCGCCTTCGTGATGGACATGCACGACTTCTCGGCGGCGAAAAAGGACATGCGGAACAAAGGGCTGGATCTCCAGGTCGTCTACCATTCCCATCCTCATGATCCCGCCCGCCCCTCGATCACCGACATCAAAATCGCCACCGACTATGAAGAAATCTGGCCGAAGATCAACCTACCGACTCCCGCCTATCTCCTCGTGTCGCTCATGCAGGGGGAGCCGGACATCAAGACCTACTGGATCAAGGCCGGTCAGGTTTCGAAGGCCGACGTCCTCATCGGCTGAACCGGCGCTTTTGCAGTTTCCTTCTTTTTGGCGGAGTGCAATAATAGGCCCCATTATTCACCCCGGCCGAGGAGTAGCTATGCGCTTATCCGCCCTTCTTTTCTTGGTCGCGTGCCTGGTCGTCCTCTCGGCTCCGGCGCCTGTCCAGGCCGAAGACAAGAGCTTCTACAGCCCGGTCATCTTCATCGACAAGGAACACAACCGCATCCTGATCTCTCAACTCGGCGGGGTGTTCTATATCGAAGCTCCGGATGCCGCGAAGCCGCACATCGAGAAGCTGCCGATCTCGGGGCTCGTGGATTTCGTCGTCGAGATGCGCGGAGACGGGAAGATGCCGCTGATCAAAACCTGGAAGGTCAAATCGGGCGAGTCCACGTGCATGTACTTCAACGGGAAAGAGTGCAAGTAAGACTCGTTCCCCGGGACCGCGCCCCTATCCTCGGCCATCCCGCTGTCGCAGTCCGGTCCCGCGCGATGGCGGCCCTCAGAATGCCCTTGCCAGCAGCGGAATCGGAATGTCCGTGCAACCGGAGAACCGCAGCGAGCGCGACAACCTGGAAGTCCGCATCACGGCCCGCCGCATCCTCCCCTATTGGACGCTCCTCATCATCGTCCTGAGCACCTTCCCCTGGTACGTGAGTCAACCTGACTGGCAGACCGTCGCGTGGGTGCCGTTTCAGGACACGCGCCTTTCGGTAAGGCGCCTGCTGGACGCCGTCCTGAATGTCTGCTTCTACGTGCCGTTCGGCTGGAGCGTGGCCTGTACCGGTTTCGCGTCCCGGCAATCCACCGTCGCCCGCGCCGGTCTCCTGGCTCTCCTCCTGTCCGGGAGCTGCGAGCTGTACCAAGTCTTCTCGCCCTTCCGATATCCGACCATGACGGACATCGTCATGAACGTGGCGGGCAGCCTCATCGGAGCGGCGATCGGCAGCCGCTTGCGCGGCGGGCGCATCATCCTCGCGTGTGGCGAATAAGGACCGGCAAGGCGCTGGAGGGACTACTCAGAACTGCCGAGCATGTCGTCGATGAGCGGGCGGTTGATGTCGGTACAGCCCATGCAGATGGTGTCGAAGAGGGCTTCGTGATCGGCCACGAAGTTCTTGTGGTCGGTGAGCTGTTCGGCCAAGACCAGCTCGTGGCAGGCATCACACAGCATCATGAGGCCGCGCTGAACCGCCACCGTCTTTCGTCCTGCGCTGCTCGCCATGAGCTACACCGACCCCTTTTGCATGGCCACGAAAAAGTCCTCGGCTTCGAGATCGATGCCGCACTGCTTGCATTCAAGCGGCTGTTCGGGCGGCGGGATCAGAAGCGGCGTGCGGTCGATGCGCCCGCGGCACACATGGTAGAACTTCCCGCGGGCGTGTTCGTCGTCGAGGGGATCGCTTTCGTAAATCAGGACCATGATTCGCCGCTGTCTGTCTCGTCGAAAGTATAGCCAGGGCACCCCGCCGCCTGCAACGGGCCGGCGCTAGAGCTGGAACTGCGCGTCATACAATCCAGCGTAGAGGCCGCCGCGGCTCAAGAGCTCTTCATGGCGGCCTTCCTCGACGAGCCGCCCGGCCTCGAGCACCAGGATGCGATCCACGTCCTGCAGCGTGGAGAGGCGATGCGCGATGATGAACGTCGTGCGGCCCTTCGTCAGTTCGTCGAGCGCCTCTCGGATCTTGACTTCCGTTTCCGTGTCGATATTGGACGTGGCCTCGTCAAAGATGACGATCGGCGGATCCTTCAGCAACACACGCGCAATGGACACACGCTGCTTCTGGCCCACCGACAGCTTGACGCCCCGCTCACCGATCCAGGTATCGTAGCCCTCCGGCAGCGCCGCAATGAACTCGTGCGCCCGGGCGGCCCGCGCGACGGCCTCCACCCGGTCCTGAGAGGCCGCCGAATCCGCGTAGAGAATGTTGTCCCGGACCGTCCCATTGAACAGAAAAGGCTCTTGCTGGACCAGACCGATCTGGTCCCGCAGGTACGCGATCGGCAGGTCCCGGATGTCCGTCCCGTCGATCAGGATGGCGCCGTCCGTCACGTCGTAAAAACGCATGAGCAGCTTCAGCAGCGTGCTCTTGCCCGCGCCGCTCGGCCCGACCAGCGCGACGCGCTCACCGGGCGACACGCTCGTCGAGAGCCCCTTGATCACTTGCACGTCGGGCCGGTAATGGAATCCCACCGCCTTGAAGACGACGCCGCCCCGCACTTTTTCCCGCGGCGCCACGACACCCGGACGGTCCCTCACGTCGGGAACGGCATCGAGGACTTCGAAGACCCGCTCACTGGCCGCGAGCGCGTGCTGCAGCATGTGGTTGACGGAATGGATTTGATTGATCGGGACGTAGAACAACCCCAGGTAGGACAAGAACAGGACAAGTTCGCCGACGGTCAGGCGGCCGGCCGCCGTTTCGTGGGCGCCATACCACAGGATGAGCACGGTCCCGAGACTGCCGATGAAGATCATTCCGGGGGAGTACAGCGACCACAGATACATGGCCTTCAAATTCGAATCGCTGTAGGCGCGGCTCAGCCGGTCGAACCGCCGCTGCTCGTGGGCATGGCGGTTAAAGCCCATGGTCTCGCGAATGCCGGAGAGAGCATCCTGCAGATAGCCGCTCAATTCGGCGGAATGCTTCCGGATCTGGTGGTAATAGCCGTGCACGGTCTTGGTGAACCAGCCGGCGGAGAGCACGAGCGCCGGAATGGGCAGGAGCGCCAGGGCCGCAAGCCGCCAATTCAACGAGAAGAGCATGGCGGTAATCCCGATCAGCGTCAGCGAGGCCGTGAGGACGCCTTCGAGCCCGTCGATGAAGATGCGCTCCAGGTGTTCCGTATCGTTCGTCACGCGGGACATGATCTCGCCGGTGGATCGGTTTTCGAAATAACTGATGGACAACCGCTGCAGCGCGGCGAAGACCCCGCTGCGCACGTCGTGCACCACCGTTTGCTCCAGCCGGTTGTTCAGCCGGATCCGAAGCGAAGCGAAGACATTCTTCAAGGCGTAGGCCGCGACCAGGCCGCCTGCGATCCATGGCAGCAGCGCCGTCTGCCCCGCCTGGATCACGTCGTCGATGATGATCTTGATGACCCACGGCGGCACCAGTTCCATCGCGGTGGCGCACGCCGCGCAGAGCAGGGTCGCCAGGGCCAGCCCGCGATGAGGACGCAGATAGTGGAGGACGCGCAGCAGTGATTTCACGGATGAAACGAGGGGTGCCCCGTTAGATGACGGTGGACGGTTCCTTCTGCCAGTACTGAGAGAACTCGGACAACTGCGTGAGGGTGGACAGGTCCGTCATCCGATCGAGGAACACTTTGCCGATCAGGTGGTCCAATTCGTGCTGGATGCAGACGGCGTACAGCCCGTCAGCCTCCAGATCGACCTGCTTGCCGTCGCGGTCCAATCCCTTGACCCGCACCACCGAGGGCCGCATGACCTTTCCACGCAGTCCGTCCACGCTGAGACAGCCCTCCCAATTTTCCATCTGCTGAGGACCGTAGTACACGATGGCGGGATTGATCAGAACGGTTTCCGGAAACCCTCCCTCCCCTTCGCAGCCCATGACGACGAGCTGGATGGAGCGCGACACCTGCGGCGCCGCGAGCCCGATGCCGGGTTCGTCGTACATGGTTTCAAACATGTCGTCGATCAACCGTTGGAAGTCCGCCGATTTGATGTCGCGCGGATCCACCGGCGCGGCGATCTTGCGCAGGACCGGGTTCCCAAGCTTGGCGATTTTCAGAACAGCCATCGAATCACTCACACCGTCGAGTATACACCTAACACAGGCTTTCAAGAGCCCGCAACCGGACGACCGTCACGAGGTCTGGCCGCGGCGGCGCGGTTCAGGAAGTTCAAACGTGTCCTTGTTGGCCTCCCACCATTCGACCCACTCGCTGGCCCACGCCTGGCGGTCCTGCTTGGTGGAGGTGTCCCAGTCATGAAATTCCGTTTCGTGCCGGGTCAGAATCCACAGGGAATGGAGGGCTGACATGGCGACGAACCGCTCGTCGTCGCTCACCAAGGGGATCAGGATCGGGATGACCTCCTTTAATCGGACATACCGCGCCTCGAACGCCGCCGCCTTGCGGACGGACGGATTGGGGTCCTTGGCCATGGTCTCGATCGCTTCCGCGGTCTTGGCCGGGTCCAGCCGGATGGCGACACGGAGGGCATGCTCCCGAACACGAGGCAGCTCGTTCGGCTCCTTCGCCGTCACCAGCAGCGCGGGAACGCCGGACACGCCCTTCATCATCGACAGCGTTTCGATGGTGTTATACCGGATCCGCGGGCTCGGCATGGTGAGGCCCTTCACCAGCACGGGCACCGACGGCTCGCCAAGGTGGACGAACTCGCCCATCGCCCAGAACTCCTGCTTGCCGTCGAGCAACGGCAGGAGCGCCTCGGCGCGCGTGAGCTCCTCGGGACTCAGCGGCGCGGTGTTGGGCGGCACGGAGCTGTCCGGCACGTCCGGATTCTTGGGCGGCATCTCGTAGGGCATCTGCACGGGCATGACCCGCCCAACGCCCTCCGTCCAGGCCCACCCCGTCCCGCCGCCTACCAGCCACGCGGCGAGCACGATCAATCCCGCTCGTTTCATCGCATCAGGCCTCACGTCGGTTACTCCCTTCCTCGAAAAAAGATTAAGGTCACCCGTCCGCCCGCCGCTCGGCACGGCGGTGCACGACTTCATACAACACCGGCAGCACCACCAGAATCAAGAAGGCCGCCGTCAGCATCCCCCCCACCACCACTCGGGCCAGCGGTTTTTGCGCCTGCGAGCCAATGCCGGTGGCCATGGCCGCCGGCAGAAGACCGATGGCCGCGCCGAGCGTCGCCATGAGAATCGGTCGCATTTGAACGTCGGCCCCGCGCAGGACCGCCTCGCGGAGACCGAGCCCGGCCTGGCGAAATTCCTCGATGCGGGAAATGAGCAGCACTCCTCCGAGAATGGCGACGCCCAGGGTGGAAATGACGCCCACCGCGGCCGAGATGCTGAAGTGGGTGTGCGTCGCCACCAGCGACAGCACGCCGCCCACCAGCGCAAAGGGAACCGTCGCCAGGATCAGCAGCGCGTTCTTGAGCGAGTCGAATGTGGTATACAGCAGAAACAGGATGATCACCAGGCTGATCGGCACGACCTTCGCCAGCCGCCGCTGCTCGTCCTTGAGTTGGTCATACTGCCCGGCCCACTCCATCCGGTAGCGCTCCGGCAGGGTCACCTGGCGGGCGAGTTTCGCCTGCGCCTCGACGACGGTGCTCTGCAGATCGCGATCGCGCACGCTGAATTTGATCGGGATGTACCGTTCGTTGTTCTCGCGATAGATGATGAAGGCGCCGGTCTGCGTGCTGATGGTGGACAGTTGCTTCAGCGGGATACGGGCGCCGCGCGGCGTGCTGACCAGGATGTTGCCGATCGATTCGACGTCCTGGCGGTACTCCGGCAGAAAGCGCACCACCAGATCGAACAGCCGCTCGCCCTCGTAGACTTGAGTCACAGCCTGCCCGCCGACGGCCGCCTGCACCACAGCGTTCACATCGGCCACCTGCAGCCCGTAGCGGGCGCTCGCCTCCCGATCGACCTGGATCAAGAGGTTGGGCTGCCCGAGCAGCCGGAAGATGCCCAGATCCTTGACGCCCGGGACCGTTCGCATGACCGATTCGATCTCGACCGCCTTCGCCTCCATGGTCTTGAGGTCGGTGCCGAACAGCTTGATCGAATTCTCGCCTTTGACACCCGACATGGCCTCTTCCACGTTGTCTTGGATCACCTGGGAGAAGTTGAAGATCACTCCCGGGATGGTCTTGAGGCGGCCTTCGATCTCCTCGATCAGCTCGTCCTTGGTGAGATTGGGCCGCCACTGATCCCGCGGCTTCAAATTGGCCAGGAATTCGGCGTTGAAGAAACTGGTGGGATCGGTTCCGTCGTCGGGGCGGCCCAGTTGCGAGACGATCGTGTCCACCTCGGGCGACTCACGGAACATCCGCCGGATGTCCGTGGTGAGCCGGTCGGCCTGATCGAACGAAATGTCCACCGGCATCGTGGCCCGGACCCACAGGTTGCCCTCCTCGAGGGCCGGCATGAATTCCCCCCCGAGAAACTCAAGCAACAGGAAGGTCGCGACGAGCAGCCCGGCGGCGATGCCGACGACCACCGTTCGGTGGTCCAAGGCCCAGGTGACCACCCGCCGGTAGGCCCCGCGGAGCCCGCGCACGATCGTCGTGTCGGCTTCGCTGATCGGGCCGGTCAGGAGAAAGGAACAGAGCACCGGCGCGAGCGTGAAGGCCATCAGCAGCGCGCCGAGCAGGGCAAAGCCGTACGTGACGGACATCGGCGCAAAGATCTTCCCCGGCACACCGGTCATCGTAAACAGCGGAACGAACGCGACGACGATGATGGCCGTGGAGGAGAAAATGGGTCGGCCCACCTGACGGGCGGCACGGACGATCTGTTGGTGAATCGTCAGGTTGTGTGATCCGTGCGCCAGGTGGAAGAAGATGCTCTCGACCATGATCAGCGTCGCGTCCACAATGATCCCGAAGTCGATGGCGCCCAGCGAAATCAAATTCGCCGACTGACCCACCAGCACCATCATCGCAAAGGTGAACAACAACGACAGCGGGATCGTGAGGGCCACGATCAAGGCGGCCCGAAAATGCCCCAGGAACACGAACAGGATCACGAAGACCAGCACCATGCCGCTGATCAGGATGTCGGTGACGGTTTCGACCGTCGTGTGGATCAGCGCCGTACGGTCGTAGAAGGTTTTGATCTTCATGCCGGAGGGCAGCTTCCAGGCGTTGAGCTCCTCCACCTTCTCCCGCACGCCCTCCAGGACCGGCAGGGCTTTGTATCCGCGCTGGAGCAGGACCACCCCTTCCACGACGTCGTCCCGGTCGTCGATTCCCACCTTGCCGAGCCGCACCCGGTGGCCGACCGCCACCTTGCCGAGCGTTTTGACGAAGATCGGCGTCCCTTCCTTTTCGGCCACCATCACGTTCTCGATGTCCTCGAGCCGGTTGATGAGCCCCAGTCCGCGGATGTTGTAGCTTTGTGCGCCGACCGTCAGGTAATTGCCCCCCACGTTGGCATTACTGTTCGTCAACGCCGTCATCACCTCGGACAGGCTGACGCCGTAGCTGATGAGCTTTCCCGGATCGATGTCGACGTGATACTCCTTGGTGGTCCCCCCGAATGTGGTGACGTCGATGACGCCGGGCACCCGCTTGAACTCCCTCCGCACCTGCCAGTCCTGCACCGTCTTCAGATCCGTGGGGGAGGTGTCGGGAGGGCCGGTCAGCTCGTATCGGTAGATTTCGGCGATGGCCCACCACGGCGAGAGCGTCGGCTGCGCGCCCGGGGGCAGCGTGACCGAGAGGAGGCGGTTGAGCACCTCCTGCCGGTCGCGGAAGATATCGGTATTAAAGTTAAAGTAAACCTTGATATCACTGAGCCCGAAGATCGACAGGGAGCGGATATCGGTAAGTCCCGGCATCCCGTTGAGCGCCACCTCGATGGGAATGGTGATCTGGCGCTCAATCTCCTCCGCCGACCATCCCGGATACTGGGTGATCAGCTCCACCATGGGGGGCGAGGGATCGGGATAGGCGACAATGTCGAGGAGATGAAACGCGTAGAGCCCGCCGAACAGGAGCGCGAGCCCCAAAGCGCAGACGAGAAACCGTTGAACCAGCGACAGCTCGACGATGCGTGCGATCATCGAGCGCGGATGTCGGATCGGTGCAAACCGAGAGAGAGACCGCTCAATTAGGCCCCTTTCACTTCTTGTCCCTTGATGAGCACGGCGCCCTTGGTTACGATGCGCTGGCCCCGCGTCAAGCCCTCGATGACGCGCGCCTCGGTGGGCGAGATGTTGCTCACCTTCACTTCCTGCTTGACGTACCGGTCCCCATCTTCCACCAGATAGACGAATTGGCGGCCGTCGGCTTCGAGCACCGCTTCCCGGGGGACCGCGATGAATTGGGCGGCATCGCCGACCTCGAGCTTCAGCCGGGCGAACATTTCGGGCTTCAGCTTATGGGCTTCGTTGTTCACCCACGCGCGCACCTTGATGGTGCGGGTGTTGGGATCCACCACGTCGCCGATCGCCGCTACCGTGGCGGGAAAGTCCACACCGGGATAGGCCTCGACGTTGACGATGGCGAATTGCCCTTCCTTCACCAGCGCCAGATCGCGCTCATACAAATCCGCGAGTACCTGGAGCATGTCGAGATCGGCCACCGTAAAGAGAATCTGCGAAGGGTCGCCTCCGACGGACTGGCCCGGCGTGACGGCCCGCTCCACCACGACGCCCGTCAGCGGACTTTTCATCTCGAAGCGCGAGGTGATTTTCTGCTTGTCGAGCGGCTTGTGCAGCTCCTCGGCCGGCACGCGCAGCGACAGCAGCCGTTCCTTCGCCCGGCGGAACTCGGCCCGCGCCTTCACCAACTCGTTCTCCGCCTGCTTCAGATCTTTCAGCGGCAGCGCCTTGTTCTCGAACAGGTCCTTCGCGAGCTCGAACGCGCGCGTGGCGTACTGCAGCTCGGAGTCTTCCTTCACGTATTCTGAATAGGCCTGGGCGATGTCCGGACTGTCGATGACCAGCAGGATATCGCCGGCCTTGACCCGGTCACCGAGGTGAACGCGCACTTCCACCACGCGGCCCTGCACAGGCGACGAGATGCGGGAGTAGCGGTCCTCGCCGTAGGCGACTTTCCCGGACAAGGTCAGGCCCTGGTGCGAGCGGCTGTAGTCGACCACCATGGTCTCGACCCGGGCCGGTGCCTCGGGTTGCGGCGCGGGTTCGGCCTTCTTGACGGCGGTGCTCGGAGTCGCGGCGTTCAGCCGAGGAGGCTGCTCACCACGGCCGCAGGCGCTCAGGATGAGGATGCTAACGGCGGCCGAGCAGGCCAACGTCCAGGTTAACGTTGAGCGTAACGTTGCATTGAAAAGGGAGCGTAGTCTCGGGAGGAAGGTTGTAGACGGCGGCAGCGAAGCATGCTTCGCCTCACCCTCGTCCTCACCATGAGCCGCGGCACTTCTCACGACTGGATCTCCTGGCCCACTGCGCTCTCCAATTGAATCACATTTCGCTGATAATTAAATAGCGCTTCGATGAAATTCTGCTGGATCGTCCGGGAGGTGCGGGCTGCGTCGAGCAGGTCCAAAATCGTGGCGCCACCGCGCTCATAGGCCCGTTCGACGATGGTGAGCGTCGACCGGGCGTCGTCCAGCACACCGCCCAAGTAGGCTTCCACCAGCCGGCGGCTTTCGATCAGGTTCCGGTAGGCGATATCGACCTGGTTTTCGACCTGGTTCAGGGTGCGGTTGAGGTCCGCCTCGGCGGATTGAACCGCAATCTCCGCCTGCATGATACCGCCCTGATTGCGATTGAACAACGGCAAGGGAAAGCCAAGATTGAGCCCCACCTGCCCCTGATTGTCCGGCCCTTGAGGCCCCTGGATGGCATACCCGGCGCCGATCGTGACGTCCGGATAACGATACGCCTTGGCGAGTTTCAGATCCGCCTCGCGCTGAGAGAAGGCGAAGCGCCGAGACCGGACGTCGGGCCTCGTTTCCACCGCCACCGTGCGGAGGCGGGCGATGTCTGGATCGAGCCGCTTGAAATCCAGATCCGTCGTCAATTCGAGCTGCACCGCCGGCGACAGCCGCAGCAGCTGGCGCAGCTCCGCCCGGGCGGTTTCCTGCTCTTGAATGGACTGAATGACCATGGATTGAAAGTCGATGAACTGCAGCCGGAGGCGGATCAGATCGACTTCGGCAATGTAGCCCTTCTTGAAGCGGATCGTGTTGATTTCGAGGATGCGGGAAAAGCGGTCGCGGTTCTCTTCGGCCAAGGCGAGCCGGCGGTGCGCCAGCTGAATCCGATAGTAGGCGTCCTTCGTCGTGAAGCCGAGCTGCCGGACGGCGTCCTCGAAGTCGGCTTCCGCCGACCGGGTCCCGAACCCGGCGCTTTCGATGCGGTAACCGCGCTTGCCCGCCAGTTCGAACAATTGCTGAACCTGGAATCCCAGCTGTCCACTGTTCGAGGGGTTCAGCGGCCCCGTAAAGGACGCGAGCGTCCCAATCAAGGCCACAGGGTTGGGAAACAAGGCGGCGGTGATCTGCTGCCCCTTCGCGGAATCGATGCCGAATCGGGTGATGAGCAGGCTCAGGTTCTGGCGAAGAAACAGCGCCACCGCTTCATCCAGACTCAGCCGGATCACCTGCGCGCCGGCAGGCGGCACCGGCTTCATGCCGGAGGGATCGGCCGCCCATATGGCGGAAGGGCCGGCGGAGAAAATCGCGCAGAGGAGCGCCAACAGCACTGTCGGGAGCGTCCCGGCGCGAGGCCGGTAAGCCTGATGGGTCACGTCTGACTCATGCGGCGTGCGGTGCACGGAGGTCGTGCGATGAAAAAAACCCTGTAGACGCGGCCATTATACTGGGTTTTTCAACACGTGGAAACATCGCGCGAAAATCGCGCAGAGCAGGACGCGCCGGCATGAAGAGGACGACCGCGCGTCAATGACCCATGTCGAGCTTCGAGTTGGTTTCCCGCAGATGCTTGCGCACGCGCACTTTCTCGTGATGCTTGCGGAGCAGTTCCCGACGGATCGCGTCGCGGTCTTCGGCCACGATGCGCACCAGGCGGTCGACGTCTTCGGCATGGTCGCGCACCAACTCCGACAGCTTTTGGAGCTGCCCTTCCAGCCGCTCGAGCCGCCACGCCATGTCGGCCAACGACCCGGGGGAGTGGTTCTCACGGCGGACCACCGGCTTGCCGGAGCGGCGCGGAAGCGCCGCGACGATCGGATCTCGCTTCATGCTGACTCCTTTTCTCCCGACGGACATGGCGGCTAGTATCGTCTGCGTGCGGGGCGAAGTCAACGAGGGCCCTTCTTTCTATTTCCTATTGCAGCAGCACCTGTTAGAATTCGCCCCGATGAAAAATATCTTTACGATGGTGCTCGCCGGAGGGAAAGGCGAGCGGCTGTTTCCGCTCACGGAACAGCGGGCCAAGCCGGCCGTGCCCTTCGGAGGCAAATACCGGATCATCGATTTCACCCTCAGCAATTGTCTGAATTCCGGTCTGCGCAAGGTCGCCGTCCTCATCCAATACAAATCGCACTCGCTGGACCGCCACATCCGCGTGGGCTGGGACATCCTGAACGCCGAACTGGGCGAATACATCGCCTCGGTGCCGCCCCAGCAGCGCATCAGTGAAGATTGGTATCGCGGCACCGCCGACGCCGTGTTTCAGAACATGTTTCTGATCGACAGCGAGCAGCCCGAGTACCTCCTCGTGCTCGCGGGCGACCACATCTATAAGATGGACTACGCCGAGATGTACCGCTCGCTCTTGGACAAGCGGGCGGACGCGGTGGTCGGCGCGATCGACATCCCGATCGAGGACGCCAGCCGGTTCGGCATCATCAGCGTCGACCCCGACTACCGGATCACCCGCTTTCTCGAAAAACCGAAGGTCGCAGACTGCATTCCGGGCGATCCCGGGCACGCCTTCGCCTCCATGGGCATCTATCTTTTCCGCACCGACGTGATCCGCGAGCACCTCATCGAGGACGCCCGCGAAGGCACGGCGCATGATTTCGGCCGGAACATCATTCCACGGATGATCGACCACTGCCGCGTCTACGCGTTCAAGTTTCAGGACGCCAACAAGAAGGCGGTACAGTATTGGCGGGACATCGGGACTCTCGACGCCTATTGGGAAGCCAACATGGACCTGGTCGCCGTCGAACCGCAGTTCAACCTCTACGATCCCAACTGGCCCATCCGGACCTATCAAGGGCAATTCCCGCCGGCCAAGTTCGTCTTTGCCCAGGATTACCAGGGAGGCCGGATGGGCGTGGCGCTGGATTCCATTGTCTGCGGCGGGTGCATTATCTCCGGAAGCCGGGTGCAGAACTCGGTCCTCTCCCCCAACGTGCGGGTGCACGACCATGCGGACGTCCGGGAATCCATTCTCATGGAGAACGTGGTCATCGGCGAACACGCCCGGATCCGGCGGGCGATCATCGACAAGGACGTCGTCATCCCGCCGCACACGGAAATCGGCTACCATCACGAAGAAGACGCCCAACGATTTACCGTCACGGAGTCCGGTCTGGTGGTGATTTCAAAGGGAATGAAGTTGCATGCCGCCCTCGATTCATCCGGTTGACCTCATCGCCGCCCTCCGTCAGAAGCATCTGACGCCCGCCATCGTCTTCCTGACATCGCGCCGCGCCTGCGATGAAGCCATGGAATCGTTCGACCATGCCGACGTCGTCCTGCCGCCCGCGCGGCAGGAACAGATCGCCGGCGCCCTCGACCGGGTCATCGCGCAATACCCCAGCATCGGGGAGCACCCGTTGCTGGACACGGTGAAGCGCATCGGCGTGGCGGCCCACCATGCGGGTCACCTGCCCTCCTGGAAGATCGCCGTGGAGGAGCTCATGCGCCAGGGCTGTCTGGATGCGGTCTTCGCGACGACGACGCTCGCGGCCGGGGTGGATTTTCCCGCGCGAACGGTGGTCATCACCCAGTCGAGCATCCGGAAGTCCCGGGACTTCACCGATCTGACCATCGGCGAAGTGCAGCAGATCGCAGGCCGGGCCGGCCGCCGCGGCAAGGATCAGGTCGGCTTCGCCATCATCACGCCCTCTCCCTACATCGACTTGAGCGTCCTGACCAAGGGCCTCACCGGACAGCCGGAGGCGATCGACAGCCAGTTCACCATCACCTATCCGATGGTGCTCAATTTGCTCAAGGCCCATCCGCACGAGCAGATTCAGGCCATCCTCAACAAGAGCTTTGCGCAGTTTCAGCTCAATCAGCGGGCGGAAGTGTTGGAGCGCAAGCTCGACGAGCTGCACGTCCAGCTCGAACCGTACGGCCCCCGCGTGTGCACCGACTGGGTGACCCAGTGGCAGACGTTCGACCATGCCCGCCGGCAGAAATCGCCCCGTCACCAGATCAGCCGGACCGAATCGCCGGAAGTCTCCGCGCGGTTCCATTTCCTGACGCCCGGCCGGGTCGTCGGGTTGAACCGGGGACGCGGCGTCGTGCTCCGCCAGTACCGCAGCAAGGGCCAGAAGAATCCCATGGTCACCGTGCTGCGGCCGGACGGGGCCGTGACGGAATGCCCGGCCAGCATCGTGAGCGAGGTGTTCGACCGGGTCCTCGACTGCGAGGAGACCAACACCTATCCGTGGTGCACGGCCGAGAGCTTCGATACGCTGTCCCAGCAGCTCGCCGAGCTCCCGGCGCGCCTGCCCGTCCTGCCGATTCTCGTGCCCAAGGACAGCGAGACGCTTCCCGACGCCGTCGTCCAGACATTGGGCGATTTCCCCTGCCCGACCTGCCCGTCCCGGTCGGCCTGCCAGAAGGATTTCGCGGTCGCGTACCGCCTGCGCCAGGAGCAGCAGCGGCATGTGAAATCGATTCAGGCCTTGCGGACCAGCCTCTGGCACCGATTCCAGGAGCGTGTGGAGGTCCTGCAGAAGTTCGGCTATCTCTCGCCGCAGGGACAGCTGACGCCCGACGGCGAATGGGCCCGGTTGATCCGCATCGATCACTCCCTGCTGATCACGGAGCTGATCCGCGCCGAAGCGTTCACCGGCGCGGACCCGTCCGTCCTCACCGGCGTGCTGGCGAGCATCGCGCACGACGACGACCGGCCGGGCGCCTTTCCGAGGATCAGCACAGGCCTGAGCTCGCTGCTGGGACAGGTGCGCAAGCTGGCCGACAGTCTGTCGCCGTACGAGGATCCTCCGCTGTTGCGCGGCGACGTCGCGGCGCTCGCCGAACGCTGGATCGCGGAGCCGTCCCTCACGTGGATCGGCCTGTGCCGCCTCACCACCATGGCGGAAGGCGACATCTATCGCCTGCTGGCCCGCACACTGGAGTTCCTGTCCCAGATCCACACGCTCAAGGACACGCACCCAAGCCTGGCAGAGACCGCCTCCAAAGCCATCGCTTTGATCCGACGGGGCGTGTTGGAGGAACTGCCGTGAGAGGCCGAGGCGCTTCACGAGGAACCGAATTAGATGACCTCTGACGAGCTCGAACGAGTCTTGGCCCAGCAACCGGTGGCCCTGCTCCACCGCTTGGCGAGAGGCCGCGTGCACCGGCACTTCCGCGCCGGTAAGCGGCGGCTGATCGAGTTGCTGCTCCAGCATTCCAGCCAGAATCTGGCCGGCCTCGAATCGGATTTGAACGCGCTCATCGAAGACCGCCAGTCCCGGGCGGCCCCGGCTTCGCCGTCGACGCCCCATCGCCGCCCCCATGAGCCGCGCCCGGCGCGGAAGCCTCACGGCAAGCCGGCGGAACCGGACACGGGACCGGCCGTCTCGCTGGCCGCGTGGCTGGAGGGCATCGGCGTGCCGCCGGCGCAGCCCTTCGTGCCCGACCCGTGGCAACTGGAAGCGCTGGAGGCCTTGAACGAAAGCGACGTGGTCGTCAGCGTGCCGACGGGGAGCGGGAAGACCTACGTCGCCGTGGAAGCGGCGCGGCGTGCCATGGAAGACAACCGGACGGTGATCTACACGTCGCCGCTGAAGGCGCTCTCGAATACGAAGTACACCGAATTCTGCCGCATCTTCGGCGCCGAGCGGGTGGGCATCCTCACCGGCGACCGCCAGGAGAACGGACAAGCGCCCTTGCTGATCATGACCACGGAAATCCTGAGAAATCTGCTCTACGACGCCGCCGGCGGTGAAATCGACGTCCGGCTCGATACGCTGGGCCTCGTCATCCTCGACGAGTCGCAATATCTGGCGGACCCCGAACGGGGCGTCGTGTGGGAGGAGACCATCATCTTCTGTCCGTCGCAGGCGAAGTTGCTCCTGCTCTCCGCCTCCATCGGCAATCCGGACGACATCGCCGATTGGCTGACCTCCATCCGGCCGACGGCGGCGCGGTTGGTCCGGCACAGCAAGCGCACGGTGCCCCTCCGGGCGGGCTACCTCCATCCCGACGGCAGATTAGTCCCGCTCTTCAAGACGCTGGGCATTCCCTACGGCCATCCCAACCACTTGCATCCCGAAGCCAAGCGTTTGTTCGCCGAATACGAAGACGAGACCCTGCCCTCCGGACGTTCACGCCGGTAACACCAGCCTTTCGCTTCAGAGGCTCAGAACAAGGCCGTGAGGCCGACCGTCGCCCCGTGGCGGAAGGTCTGCAACTCGGTGAGGGGGGCGGTTTCCGATGAACTGCCGACCGGATAGTTCTGCCATTCGCCGTAATACGTCCGGTTCCACCAGAGGCGATAGCCGCCGGTCAGGGCCAAGTGACGCGTGAGCATGATTTTGATCGTCGCGTCGGCGTTCGCGCTGAACCCCACGCCCCACATGGAAAAGCTCGGGTCCTGCTGAAGATCCGGCCGGAGATGATGCACGTCAGCATTGTAGACGACGCTGGCCGGGCTGAAGAG